>JANNTN010000306.1:0-1836 GCA_031394445.1 Anatilimnocola sp. | reverse complement strand
GGTGCGCGGGATGCCGAACCACTCGTCGAACCCCTGGCTGGTCGGCAACCGGCTCTGGTCGCTGCCCAGATGCCACTTGCCGAAGTGGGCGGTGGCGTAGCCCTGTCCGGAGAGCAGTTCAGCGATGGTGACTTCCCACTGCGTCAATCCGTCAAGCTGGCCGGGGAACGGCACGGAGTGCGTGCCGCTACGAATGGCGTGGCGTCCGGTCAGGATGGCCGAGCGGCTCGGCGTGCATTGCGCCTCGACGTTGAAGTTGAGCAGGCGAGTGCCTTCGGTGGCGAGCTTGTCAATGCGCGGCGTCGCCGCACCTCGAAGAATGCCGCCGCCGTAACAGCCGACTTCGCCGTAGCCGAGATTGTCGGTTAGGATGAAGACGATGTTGGGTTTGTCTGCCGCCTGCGCGGTTTCAATGGACATAAGAAACGCAAAACACGTGGCGAACAGCGCCGCAGCAAGGAGATCTTGTGTGCCTGTGGTTTTCATAGTTATTTGTGCTGTGTTTTGTTTGTTACCGCGCCCGACGCCTTGCGATGGCGGACGCAGCCGGTTAACTGGATTTAGTCGCTCAGACCACCACGGTTATTTCCGGATGGCGCCCCCTCTGAGCTGATCGTCGGCGAGACCGTTACAGGGAAGAAGGAGAGAGTATCTTCAGATTGCTGAGCTGTAAAGTAAATCTATCGCGCCAGCAAAGATACGGCGACCGCTTAGACCAAGCCGAAGCGCTCGCCGCAAAATGCCTCATGTTCCCTGAGAATTTGAGGCTGGCGCAGAAGAAAAATGCGTCTGTTCAGTTCGAATTGCACCAACGATGCCGGAGGCCCAATCGTCGGAAGTCTAGTCGGGGTGACAGGATTCCCGTCGCTGGCTCGTTCTCGGGCACTTTCTCGCACCGCAAGAATTGCCGTTTGTTCCCGAGAACCCAAACGTATTTCGAGACGCATCGAAAAACGACCGAATGTGTAAGCGTCTGGCCGATCGCGTAGCTCGCGGCGCGGGCAGATTCCAGGCTGGAGCGGAACCGATCGCGAGCGTTTACTGCTTGGTCCAGCGATCGGGTAGCAACGGACGAAGATCGTCGCGGGACGGTGCGGGGCCAAGCAGCGGAAGCCGCGTGAGAATGTCCCGCAGATAGGCGAATGCGTCGATGCCGTGGCGGTGGCAACTGGCGATCAGACTGAAATGAACGGCAGCGGCCTGGGCACCCCTTTCGCTGCCGCAGAAGAGCCAGTTCCGACGGCCGATCGTGAGGCCCCGCAACGCGCGTTCGGCCGCGCCATTGTCGATCGCCAGTTTGCCGTCGGTGGTGTAGCGTAAGAGCGCCTGCCAATGGTTGAGCAGGTAATCTATTGCCCCGCGGAGCGCTGCTTTGGGCAGGAGCTTGGGCTTTTCCGCTTCCAGCCAGGCGTGCAGCTTCGTGAGTACGGGCACGGAGTGCTCCTGACGCACGCCGACGATACGATCTTCCAGTTCCTCACGTGGCAAGTCGCGCCACTCGTCGGCGCAGCGTGCTTTGAGCTCCGTCTCGACAGCGTACAACTGCCTGATCCTAGCCAGCACCAATTCAGCACGCGGACGATCCGTGGCGCGGTCTTCGAAGAAGTTCCTCCGCCCATGCATCCAACAGCCGACCTCCAAGATCAACTGCCTTGGATGATTGAATAAGCCGTCGTAGATCGGCGCTGCGTCGGCTTGCAAGTAACCCCGAAAGTTCCCCAGGAAGTTCTTGGGCCCGTCCCGCCCGTGGCCACTGAGATAGTCGAAGACGATCAACGGATGACGCGTGTCTCCGACATATGTGTGGAAGTAACCCGTGCATTTCAACTTTCGCTG
>JANNTN010000264.1:0-6842 GCA_031394445.1 Anatilimnocola sp. | reverse complement strand
GTCTGGATGTGTTCGTGGAGCTTATCGAGCGTGCAGTCCTGGACCTGGATTCGCCGCCAGATCGGAGGCTTGGTTCCGAGCAGTGTGAGCTTGAACTGGTAGAGAGCGTCGGTAGCCTTTGACTTTCCCTTCGGCTTCTTGGTGAGCTTCGGTGTGGCCTCAGCGGTGATTCCGCTTTGCAGGTGATCCATCAGGTGTTTGGCAAGGTACATCACGGCCAATTGCTTGCTGGCATCGCCGTCAGGCAAGTCCTCGGCTAGGGCCAGCGTCATGCTGGCCACTTCCCCAACTGAGAAAGTTGAGCCATCGAGCGCCAGCTTCTTCTTGAGGGCCTTGGTCACACCGGGGACCAAGCACAAGACTTCCTTCTGGGCTGGGGCCAGCGTGAAGCGCTGGAGCGTTTTCTTATTGATCCCCAACTGGTTGGCAGCGACGAGAGCCTGGGCGGCGAATTGTGCGATCTGCACCGCCTGATCGGAGATCAGCTTCTCTTTGCGTGCATCCTCGATCTTGACCGTCTGGGGCTGCTCTTCGTCGGTGAACTTGTCGAGCAAGCCCTGAATCTTCTCGAACATGGCGTCGAGCTTCTTGCCCTTCGCCTTGTCCTTGCAGTGATTGGCCTCGGCGGCGACGTAGCCACCAAAGTCATCGAGATCGTCGAGGGTCATCATCACCGGCTGCCCGGTGGGCGTATCCCTGATGATCTGCTCGATCTCCCGGTCCAGGCACGTCAGCCCCTCAAGGACAAACTTTCGCTCGGCGACGGTCAGGTTGAGCGGCAGTTTCTCGTCGGGACGAACGTGCTTTCTCGTGGGCATGGTGGCCTCCTCGTTGCATTTGATCGGATTGACCGCATTCTACCGGCTATGCGGAGATGCCGGTAGAATCTTCAGAGCACACCAGCGAAAACCGCAGTCACGTATTCCAGTCACGGCCGAGCTCCCCGTGGACCTCAACCAAATCGTCGAATCGACAACCTTTGACGCCGAGCAAATTGCAGCTCGCACGGTACAGATTCACGCCGTCGTGTTAAGCAAGTCGAGGTTCATCGACGCTCCCAACTTTACGAAGATTCACCCAGCCGATTTAGAAATGCTCTTCGCTGAGTACGATGATGCCTTTTTCGGCAGGCAGATTAAACAATTGCTCGGCACGACACCGCTGCACTTTGGTCTCTCGAAGCGAATGACAAGTGCTGGTGGAAAGACGGCCAGCTACACCGACCGAAGAACAGGCAGCAAGCGATTTGAGATAAGTGTCTCGACAGCGATCTTGTTCGGCTGCTTTCACGAGGACGATCATCGTCCAATCACCGCAAGCGGCATCGTGTGCCGAGATCGTCTGGATGCGCTCCAGCGAGTGATGGAACACGAGCTTGTTCATCTCGTCGAGATGCTCCTGTGGCAGAATTCCAGTTGCTCACAAGCACGTTTTCACTCAATTACTCGGCGGTTCTTCGGCCACACGGAGAACATGCACAAACTCATCACGCCCAAGGAGCTGGCTATTGTGAAGTTCGGCATCAAGCCGGGCATGACGGTTCGATTCCGATTTGACGGTGTTGAACACACGGGGATCGTCAACCGGATCAGCAAGCGAGCGACGGTGTTGGTTGAGGATGACCGGGGCCAGCGCTACACCAACGGCAAGCATTACGCCAAGTTCTATGTGCCTGTGCAAAGCCTCGAAGCGGTTGAGTAAAGGCAGCCAATTACCCCATGTTCAAGGACTGGAGGTGCCGCATGGCCATGACCATTTTCCCGTATCTGCTCGGAAATACCTGCTGGGTCTTCGACGACGAACGCACCGGCCTCAAAGAGGAAGCCTTCGTCCTCGGCATGACCGAGATGATCTCCCGCCTCGTCAAGGCCAAATCAATCGCGAATGCATCCCAGGGATTTGCTCTGACCTTCGGAGGCGAGCCGTTCGATCATGACGCGGAATTGACCTGGCTATCGCCCACCGAAATGGCTGACGAATTTAGCTGCTCTCTGTCCCAACTGCCTGACAATGGTAATTGGTATCGGGGCCTCGTGTTCGGCGAAGAGATGGTTGGCTGGCTCTGCCCGGCACTGTTTTGTTACTTTGAGCAGGCTCCGGCGAAGATTTATGCCAAGGCAGAGCCGCTACCTGCTGGGTATGATCCGATCTGGCATGTTAGGGCCGATGATCCCCGGGCAAAACGATTCGTTTCTGCTCCGAGCTAAGCCGTAAACTAAGCCCAATCGATCGGTAAATGCTGGTTCAGTTTTTGCTTAATTGACGAAGGGCAACCACCGCGGTGATCCTCCACATCGACATGGACGCCTTCTACGCTTCGATCGAGGAGCGTGACGACCCGTCGCTTGTCGGCAAACCCGTGATCGTCGGTGGGACGGCGGAAGGACGCGGTGTTGTCGCAGCCGCCAATTACGAGGCTCGCAAATTTGGCGTCCATAGTGCAATGGCGTCCGCCCGAGCCCAGCGGCTTTGTCCGCAGGCCGTAGTGATCAAGCCGCGAATCGACTATTACGCTGCGGTATCGCGACAGATACGCGATGTTTTCGAGCAGTTTACGCCGTTGGTGGAGCCGCTGTCGCTGGATGAGGCATTTCTTGACGTGACCCGCAGTGAACCGCTCTTTGGAGCTTCCGCCGAAATTGGCCGCCAAATAAAGCAGCGAATCCGCTCCGAACTTCGGCTCGTCGCGTCGGTGGGAGTCGCTCCCAATAAATTCCTCGCCAAGGTTGCCAGTGACGTAAAAAAGCCGGACGGCTTCGTGGTCGTTGAGCCTGATGGCATTCATTCGTTTCTCGACCCACTTCCCGTTGGGCGGATTTGGGGAGTCGGCAAGGTAACAGGTCGGGTCTTCGAGCAATTGGGAATTCGGACCATCGGCCAGTTGCGGTCGGTGCCGATTGAAAAACTCAATCAGTTATTTGGGACGTCTGGCGAGCACTACTGGCAGCTCGCACGCGGCCTGGATACGAGGGCGGTCGTTCCGGACCGCGAGGCTAAATCGATTTCGCACGAGACCACTTTTTCCGAAGACATTGCCGAGCTGGAGGTACTTCAGGCGTGGCTGGTCAATCTCGTCGAGCAGGTTGCCCGCCGCCTTCGGCATCACGACCTAAAAGGGCGCACGGTCGAGCTGAAGGTGCGGTTTTCTGACTTCACGACCATTTCTCGATCGATCACCCTGCAGCAGCCAACCAATACCACGCAGGAATTGCTTGATGCCGGAATCGAACTGCTGACCGATCGAATGCCGTCACGTCATTTGCCGGTGCGACTGCTTGGTTTCGGCGTCACCCAGCTAGATGGCTCGGGCAGAAGCCAGCAGCGCCTATTCGATCAACCTGACCGCGAGCGACTCCAAGAATTGGACTCCGTGGCGGATCAGATTACCGCAAAGTTCGGTAAGCGAGCCATCCGTCGCGGCGCTGGGCTGCCCACGAGCAACGAGTAAGGCTCGTGTCTTCGACCGGGCAGCCTCGGCAGGCTCGTGGGAACAGAAGGCTAACGGAACCCTCCATTGCGGCCACGTCCTGCCAGATCCGCTGGAATTCGTATGGTATTGTGCTGAATAGTAAAAAAAGCGGATCACTCGACTGCCTCTCGGCGGCAATAAGTGATCCGCACGCTGGAAACGCCCCACTGCGTCTCCGGGGGCTTCGCCAAGGCTCAGTGCAATAAGAGATATTAACCAAAGAAGTTTCAGCCGAAGCATGATCAGGCGCCAATCACGAATTACGAGGTGAGCCCTCAGCGGGTATCGGCTCGCAGCAAGGGGCTGGAAACTGACAGAGGAAGATTCTCGACTGAATGCGTGTGAGTGGTCAGCAACTCTACCGTAGTGTCGCCTCGCGCGAGCGTGATTTCGCCGCTGAACTGTCCCGCCCCGCCGCGATTCAGAGGCGCGGATATCCAGGTGTCGTATTCAAATGCCAATGTGTAAGGCGCGTGACGATTTACGGACCAGGACAACTCATTCTTTTGCGGTTCCGTTCCGTCGGGGAAATTGACCAAGACGCGCATTGTGCGCGACTTCGCATCCCAAGCGGTCTGCACCGTCGGCGCAGCGATCATTGGGCGGGCACCGAAGAAATGATGCTGTGCGAACGTGAAAAGATTTTCCTCCAGCTCTGGCAGCGATGGAACCTGACGCGTGAAGCCCGCGTCCTTGGGCCCGCCGTGTTGGCCCCCGGGCACAATATAAATGGGAAACTCGGGGAAGCGCCTTCCAAGCTCGACCAGTGCCGGGCTCACGCTGTCGTTGGCACCAACATTATAGAAAATCTCCAAGCCGCGCTTCTGGAGAGCAGGCAGGTAGCTCGTCGTCCGACAAACATCCCAGGCACGATCGTTCATCGCCGCGACGTCGGCCTCGCTCCAGCCTGCCGAGCGCGCCTGCTCCAGTGTGATGCGTTCATCGGCACGGCGTACCTGACGATCCACTAACGCCGCGTGGGCTGTCGCGGGCAAGCTGGCAAAGCGCCCGGCGGCCAGATCGGCGAGGAAGGTCTCATTCGCCTGGGTGATCTCGGCAACATCGGTCCCGACCACGTAGGCACCACCGGGATTGCCAAGCGGTGGAGCGACCACGGGCATGATCGCGGTGAAGCGGTCGTCGTGAATGCCCGCCGCGGCCGCACCCAAGCCACGCTTCGAGCCGCCAGTGGCGAGTACTTTGGCCGGTTGGAATACAGCCTTCTCCGTAACGGCCAGCGTCAGCGCTCGCATATCGCTCATGCCCCAGATCCATGCGGGTGTGAACCGCGCGTCCTTCGTTTTAAGCAATTGCTCCTGCATGCCCAGATGAAGTGTCCCCGCGGGCTGCATGGCATCGATCGTGCCCATGCCAATGAGCACCACGCCGACCCCGTGCTCCTTGAGCAGCCGCATGGTCATTCCCGTCGGCAGTGTGGGCCTGAGCGCGAGCCCCATGTTTCCGATGATTACGTTGCGGCACGGGCCTCCGGACACGGGCGCGTTTAGTGTTACGGGTAATCGCACCTTCTGGCCCGGCCACCATTCGCAGACGGTAATCTCGACGAGCTTTTGCCGGATCGAAGGATCCTTAGGCGCAGGTTTCCAATCCTGAACGACGTGCGGCTCGAGCGTGGATAAGTCGCGAATCGACGCAAGATCGAACGACGCCGGCTTCACCTCAGCGATCGCAGGCGGGACGCTCATCAGCAGGACAATAATGACAAGATATGTTTTCATGAATTTGGCTCGCAGCGAGAGTTCTTCGTCATAATCATGGAATACGAAGGGGGAGGGGCTGATTTCGAACACAGACACGAGCCCGCGAAAGGTCGAGCAAAAGATCGCGGACAATCACCGTTACGCTATCTGCCCGAAAGACCAATGTCGAGCGTTGAGTGATGTCTGGTCCGGAAGCACATTCGAATCAGAAAATAGGTAAGCGTCCGGCGGATCGCGTGTTGTCACGCCGTCTAGATTGAGTGCGTCAGCCTGGCACTCCTGTGGAGACACGCGATGGGACGACCACCCGGTGGTCTGAAATTTCAAATGCAATTCGCATGGCTTTTGCCAGCATTGCCAGCAATCCATCAGTTTTTACTCATAACTTCCTGCATCCATTCGCAATTCGATAGTTCGCTAGCAATGCAAGAATTGCAGTGCATCAGGCTATTTCGGTTGCGATTCAGTTTTCAGACCGCCGGTCGATTATTGAGTAGATTTTCGACCCTGCTGACCTCGCAATGGGAGATGGCGTGGAAGTCGGTTCCCTTGGGAAAGTATTGACGAATGAGACCGTTGGTGTTTTCGTTAGTGCCGCGTTGATAAGGGCACCCCGGGTCGGCAAAGTATAGCTTCATATCCAGATGCTTTTCCAGGCGCTGACAGCGGGCGAACTCGGTGCCGTTGTCGAACGTGATCGAGCGTCGTTGCTCCTCGGCCAATTGTTTCAGCCGGAGTTTGATCCGGGCGTGAACGTGGTCGGCGTCCTTGGATTGAATCTTGGTGATGATCGTCGGGCACTACGCGAAGCGTGGTCGGCGAGCGGCGACAGACCAGCGTGACGAGGCCGCCGGTGCCGGGCGGGCCGAGCACGGTATCGCCCTCGAAGTCGCCCCAGCGCAGGCACCGCTCAATGACTTCGGGGCGGTTGCGAATGCGAGCCGCAGCGCACGGTGTGGGCTTTTTGCGGCGACAAGGGCCAGGATCGCGCTCCAGAGCTTCCGCAATCTGGTTTTGCAGAAACCCCCGATAATGCAACTGCGCTATCCGATCACGTTCTTCCTTCGTAAGATGACGAGCCATCGCTGGGGACTCCGTTCCCAAGAGGTGCTTTCACATACACACCCATTGGAAACGCCCAGCGATGCTTTCCAGAACCTCACTTTGAGCCTCAGCTCAATTGCATTTCAGATTTCAGACCGCCGGGTCGATTGATGGCGTTCCTAAAAAACGGTTGAGAAGCCGGGACTTGGGTTTGCCTTCCTTATTGCACTCAGGTACCACATTCGGGAACTCATCATCGAATCATCCCTTAACTGGTAACAGCAAAAGCCACAACTAGAGCAACCGGGCTCATTCCGTGCATCGCGTCTTGACTCCCTACTTGAGTCCGAGGGATCTAAACTCTCCAGCAACCACCCCTAGTACACAGGGAAGTCGATGGTGAGGTTCTCTCGCCGGGCGGTGGGGGTCTGACGGCCTCGCGTCATTCGGGGAACAACGTCCATTACGTAATCGCGCAATTCCGAAACTTGAACGAGTCCGTCGCCATTGGCGTCGGCCTTGGTGTCATTCAGGCCATTCAAGACGGCATACGTAAACACGCCATTTTTCCATTTAGGCGACTCGAGCGCAAACTCCGCTCCTCCTGC
>JANNTN010000259.1:0-6223 GCA_031394445.1 Anatilimnocola sp. | reverse complement strand
ACTACCAACTCCTCGAGTCACGGATCAATCTCAATGTCTCATTCAACGCCGGGTAGGGTATAGCTCAACTTGTGGGCACGCTTCAAAGAGAGCGTGCTCCACACCTTACGGCCGCGGCTGAGACAGAAAATCGCCCACCGTCTTCGGTGATTCACTCTTCTTCTCGCTGCTCCACCACGAAGCGGGGGCGACACCGTCGCTCGCCTTCTTCGTCTTCGAAGTGCTCTGCGACCAGAAGCTATTAGAACCCGAGACCTTCGCTGCTGGTGCCGCCGGCTTATTGTCCCACGGCGTCAACGCATCAGCCGTCTTCGAGAAGAACTGCTGCGTACCATTCGACATTTTCGTCAAAGTGCTCGGCTGATTCGACTGCCGCGGCTTCGGCCGCGCAGCCGCATTGCCACTGCCCGAGGGCCACATTTTTGGCATCTTCCAGCCACTCGTCGGCGCGCTGCTAGTGCCGGGCGGTTTGCCCTTACTGGAAAACGGGTTCAGATTCGGCATTTTCCAACTGCTCTCTTCGCCGTCAGCCGGCAAAGCCAACCCCGCCGCTAGCAACGCCACCACCAAACATGAAAGCACAGACCTTCGCATGGCATCGACCTCCTGTCGCAACCACCTACTATGACTGACACGCTCCGTGCCGCACAAATTCTCTAGTCGGCAAACTCCACGCGCCATCCCGATTCCATCAAGGACAATCGGCAAGAATTTCGCGGTCTTATTGCAGAACAGCCGCCCCGCGCCAAGAGCGAATCGAGCGCATTGCAGGGGTCGGAAGCGATTATTTCGTCTTCGACTTGCCGCTCAAAAAGCCCAGCCACTTATTGCCGCCGCCCGTCTTGGCCGCCGCGGCCACATCAGTCGTCGCAGCCTGCCGTTCACCGGTCAGATTCTCGGCCAGCGCGGTCATTGCCTGGGTGATGCTGGCCCGCGGTGCCTGCTCGATCAGCGGTACGCCGTTATTCCGCACTTCCACCATCGTTTTGTAATCGTTCGGTAACTGCCAATAGATTTCCCGCCCCATCGTCTCCTGCGCCTTTTTCAGGCTGATCGAGCCGGTTTCGAGACCAACACGATTGACGACGATCTTAATCTTCTCTTTGAGGGTTTCATCCTCTCCTAACGAGAGCATCAAGCGAACCACATTTCGCAAACAGGGCAAATCCAACTGCGTAACCAGCAGCACATCCTTGGCCGATTTCAGCGCGACCAGGTCCAAAGCCGTATAGCCCTTCGACAGATCGAGGATCATGTGCGTGAACGATGCTTTGAGCAGCCCCAGCACTCGCGTCAAATCGTCGGGCGTAACATGCGCCGTGTCCTGCAACTGCACCGGCCGCGGCAACAAGTACAACCCCGATGTGTGTTTCGTCAGCGACCGCTTCAGCAGCGTGAAGTCCAGCCGCGAAATATTCTGCGCCACATCGACCAGCGTGTAATCCGGAATGCTGTCCAGGCATACGTCGGCGTCGCCCAGCGCCATATCCAAATCGACCAGCACCACGCTGTTGCGTTCTTCCCGAGCCAGCAAGCAGCCCAAGTTCACCGCCAGACTCGTCGAGCCGACGCCGCCAGTCGCGCCGCACACCGCGATCACGTGGCAAGTGCGTCCGCGCCCATCGCCGGTGCCAAATTTCGCCGCGCTGATGCGATCCAGCGCCGCGATCATGTCCTCAACCTTGACCGGCTGCGTAAGGAATTCTTTCGCACCGCCCCGCATCGCCCGCAGGATGAGTTGCCCGTCGCTCGAGCTGCTCACCACCAAGATCGCACAATCCGGCGCGATGTTGCGGACTTGCTCCAGCAGAGCCAAAGCCTTCTCGGGATTGTTGTCGATGGCGATCACGCCGATATCCGGCTTGGTCTGGCCAATGACATCCGCAAAAAACTCGTACCGCGAGCACTCCGCTTCCAACCAAACAATATCCATCCCCAGCAGCATGTTCTTTAGCTGCGTGCGACTGTTGTCGTTCGGATCAACAATAGCTAGACGGAGGACGTTGCTCATCTCACGGCATGCAATCGGAACACGGGCTTTGTAAACTTCCCAAGTCTAGGTCAGGGTTTGCCGCTCTTTCACAATTGTGCGAATAGCGGCAAAACGCTGCGGGCAGCCGCGGGAATCCCCCCCACACGGCGGCCCCAATTTGCAGCGACGGGGTTACTTCAACTCGTCATAACCGTGCGAACCGATCAATACCGGTTGTGCCGATGCGGTTTTAACGGTCGTGCTGACCGGTTGGGCAATCGTGCCCGTGCCAATCACACCGCGCCGTGAAGAGGCTGCCACCGTCGGTCCCTTTTGTGCCGCACCAGCCGGGCTGTTGCGAACACCGCTCATCGGCTGAATTCCCGGGCTCATTTGCCCGTGCGGAATCTGTTCCATCGGGCCAAAGTTCCCTGGGCCCATTCCGCCGGGTGCCATGCCACCCGGGCCGCAATTGCCACCGGGGCAGTTCTTCGGCACTTCGATGTAACCCCGGCCGTACAATTCGCAGTCGGTCGGCGACGTGGTGAGCTGCCCAGGACCACACGGCGGCACTTCACCCGGGTCCATCGCTTCGCAGAACTCCGGCGTCACAAAAATCAGCAGTTCGACGTCGTTCCGTAGGTTTGACACGCGGCGAAACGGAGCACCCACATACGGCAGATCGGCCAACCACGGAATCCCGCGATTCACCGAATCTTCGCGTGTGAACACCAAACCGGCGATCGCCAGCGTCTGGCCGGCTTTCATTTCCACCGCGGTATCCGCGGTCCGTTGACGGAAACCAGGCACGCCCGTCACCGAATCCCGCAAGCTGGGGTCGATTTCCGTGATGTCCGGACGCACTTCCAGGCGGATCATTCCGTTACCCAGGATGATCGGGACAAAGTCGATTTGCGTGCCAAATTGCCGGTAGGTGACCGTTGTCACCCCCAGCGCCTGTTGCATCGGAATCGGCACTTGGCCGCCAACATTAAACGTCGCCGGCCGGCCATCCAGCGTCACCAGCGTCGGTTCGGCCAGCAAGCGGGCCAATTCGTTTTGCCGCAGGGCTTCCACGAAGCCATAAAACTCTCCGCCCGAACCCACAACGCCAAACCGCACTGTGGCACCTTGGGTTCCCGCCACCGTGCCCGGTGTCTGCAAAATGCCGCTAACACCTTGGCTGAGGAAGCTCCCCCCAGCCGAAAGCTGTGCCCAGTCGAAGCCGCAACTACGCAGCTTCGTTCGCGAAATCTCCATCACCTTCACGTGCAGCAAGACCTTGTGAACGCCGCCGACCTTCATGTCATTGATGACGTTCGGAAAATAATCGCGCGCCACGCTCAGAATGCTGCCCACCATGTCGGCCTTCGGAACGAAGCCGGAGATATACAGACTGCTGTTGAGCGGGTACAACCGCAACGCCGCTTCGGGAAACAAGCTCTTCAGCGTCATGTCGAGCTCGGCGACATCGCCCAAGATAATCAAGTCGAGCGCTGTCACATTACCGTCAGTGTCCCACACATTGAGCTGGGTCACGCCCGATTTCAGCGCCGAAAGCTGCACCGATTTCGATGAAATCGGCGACACCCGGACAAGGTCCGGGTTGTTGACCATCATCCGCGGCACTTCGAATGGAAATTCGACCACGCGGCTCTTGTTGACCGTCATCTCCAGGCGTTCGGCCGCGCCGCGCACCTTGAAAGTGACGTTCGATGTTACCGGCTCCTGCGCGCGAAGCACTCCGGCGCTTACGAGAATTAGGCCAATAGCGGCGGCCAAGGCCAAGCGGCCTTTGTGGAAGGCGTGCGACATCCGTGTGCTTCCTTGCTCAGCCTCTGACACGACGGTTCGTTCCGTGAACCGCTGGGTGTGCTTGTAAAGGCTGTTACGAGAAGTGTTTCCTTACTTGTATCAGCACAGACGCGGTGCCTGTGCTGGCTCGTCTCTTCGATCTAGCGCTCGTCTTTACGAGCGCTCATCTCTTCTACTAACGATAGCTCCGCCCCAAATTGGCGGGACCATCATCGGGTTTCGGGGGCGTCTTGCCCTCGCCAGCGTCCGATCCGGTGGCCGGTGGCGCTGGTGACTGATTGGTTGAGCCGCTTGTCGTCGGGCTACTTGTCGTTGATCCACTTGTCGTGGAACCGCCTGCCCCGCCGACAATCGTTTCAATTGGCAACTGTTTTAAATCCGACCATTCGTAAACTTTCCGCTCGGTCGGCGACAGGATCTCCATTTTCCAGGCCGCAGCCGTGGTCGATGGTCCCGGGTTCGCGCCGCCGCCAATCGCGTCTTGCACAAATCCGATGAAGCCGGACCCTGACTGCGGAGCAGACGGAGGTGCCACGGGTTCGCTGGCCATTTTCGCCCGTCCGCTGATGATATCCGTGAGCGGAGTCGCTTCCTCGCTGCCTGGCTCATCGAGCTGATCGGGCCGGCGGAGGGTCAACATGATTTTGCCCATCGCGACGGCCACTGCCAATTCGCGAGCGTGCTCGGGCTTTACCAACAGCGACACCGTCCGAAAATTGGCCGTTTCGCCTTTGGCGTCTAAGGCCCTTTCCGTATTTGTATTCACCGCAAACACGCGAACGTTCTTCAAAATCGTGAACGCGCCGGTTTCTGGGATGTCCAGGCCGTTCCGCTTCAAAAAGACCATTACATCGACATGGTCACCGGGCGAAATGCCCTTCATCACCGTGTCTTCGTCCACCTTCACCGGCATCGCTCGATAGCCTTCCGGCACTTTGTTGGCGATGTTGGTCAACGTGTCGGAAATCTTGTTGACGTGCAGCGGCTCTCCCTTGAAGAACCGGGCATTCGCGAATTTATCTTTAACGTCATCTAGTTGCCGCACCGCGCCTTCGGGAATCTTAGCTTTGGGCCAATCTTCCAGCCGTACGTTTTGGGCATCCAGCTTGGTTCCGATATCGACATCGGACAGCGCGACCAGGATCTGCTCCATCTCCAGCGAGACGCCGCCTTCGCGGGTCATCACTTGGCTAATGCCGATCGACGCAACCAGGCCGCAGCCTAGTGCAATGAAAATCAAGATAAGTGACTTCATCCGCATCGATCAGTTCCTCTTGCGCGGTTTTGCGCTGTCTCTCCGTGACGTGCTTAGTTATTGGTGGTTTCGCGACGCATCACCGTCGCCGAAGACAATGTCTTGCCTCCTAGGTACATTGGCGATGGCAGCCAACTCACTTGACTGAAAGGAATCGAGACGGTAACCGTGACAGGGTCGCCATATTCGGCATTACTCGGAGGATTAGGACTAACCGTTACCGTCTGACCCGTAATCATCGCGCTGGTCATATACGAGCTCACCGATGCGGTGACGCTGCTGGTCGTGGCACCGTCGAGAACGGCCGCTCGCGCTCCTTCGCGGGAGGCATTGGTGATGACTTGATAAACCATCACCATGCGTCCGTACTCGATCATGCCGAAAACCATTAACAAAAACACCGGCGCAACGACGGCAAATTCAACCGCAGCGGCTGCCAAGCGTTTTTTTCGGTACAACCGGCAAGGTTTATCTACCTTCTCGGTAGTCCTCGGCAAACTCACGCTATTCATCCCAGTTTTCATGAATCGCGACAGCAAGGCTGTGACAGCAGTTGGCCCGAATTTAATAGGTAGCGTGCTCATACAAGCATTCCTGTCCAGACAAAGTAGCCGATCGTTCCAATCGCGATCGGAATTCCATAGGGCAACAGCAGCATGGTGGGCTTGCGCTCCGCGGCAATCGCCGCTAGCTGCTCGGGGTTCTTGATCACCAATATCTCGTTCAAAATCACCATGAACTGGGCCGAGTGACGCTTCCAGTTGCGGCGGACCAGCACCATGCCGATGGCCAGGATCGCTCCGACGATGGCACTGACGGAGAAGGCATATGCCGTGTCCAGGCCGTAAATCCACGCGCCAACGCCCGCCAGCAACTTCACGTCACCGGCTCCCATGCCGCCGATCGCATAAGTCGGCATCAAGAGTGCTAGCCCCACAACGGTTCCCAGCAAGCTCCAGCCGAGCCCTTCCCATCCGAAGGCGAGCACGCTGTAGGCCCAGCCGCTCACGATGAAGGGAAACGTGACCCAGTTCGGCACTTTCAACTCGAACCCATCGATCACGGCGGCCAAGATCAACACGAACGTGACCAGCCACACCGGCCAGTGCTCGGCAATCACGTTGGCATATGCACTAAAAAGTTCCATGACAGTTTTGCTTTCTATCCCCAGAGTCGTTTTG
>JANNTN010000231.1:0-2616 GCA_031394445.1 Anatilimnocola sp. | reverse complement strand
AAACCCCTCTTCGCATACGTCACGTACACCGCCGCCCACTGGCCCATGCACGCCCTCGAAGAAGACATCGCCAAATACAAAGGCAAATACGACGCGGGCTATGACCCCATCCGCCGCGCCCGTTTTGAGCGATCGAAGCAGCTCGGCCTGATTGCCGCCGACGCCGAACTCACCCCCACCGTCGGCGATTGGAGCAAAGTCGAGAACAAACCCTGGGAGTCTCGCTGCATGGAGGTCTATGCCGCCATGATCGACCGCCTGGATCAAGGCATCGGCCGCATCGTCGCAGCGCTAGAAAAAACCAGCCGCCTCGAAAACACGCTCATCTTCTTCTTGCAAGACAACGGCGGCTGTGCCGAAACCGTCGGGCGACAACTCACGCCCGATGTACCGGTCGAACGTCCGGAGAAGCCACCGCTCGCCCCCCAGGCCGCCGACGCCATCGACCTGCTCGTCCGACCGACACGCACCCGCGACGGCTTCAACGTCCGCACCGGCCCCGGCGCGATGCCCGGCCCGTACGACACCTACATCGCCTATGGCCAAGGCTGGGCCAACGTCAGCAATACACCGCACCGTGAATACAAGCACTGGGTTCACGAAGGGGGCATCTCCTCGCCGCTGATCATGCACTGGCCCGCCGGCATCAAGCGCCGCGGCGAGCTCGTCCGCGACCCTGGCCACCTCATCGACATCATGCCCACTTGCGTCGATGTTGCCGGCGCGAAATATCCGACAACCGTGCAGCCCCTCGAAGGCAAATCCCTCGCCCCCAGCTTCACCGGCCAACCCATTCAGCGCGAAGCCATCTATTGGGAGCACGAAGGCAATCGCGCCTTGCGAAAAGACAATTGGAAGCTTGTCGCCAAAGGCCCCGCCGGTGACTGGGAGCTGTACGACATCGACCGCGACCGCGCCGAGCAGCACAATCTCGCCCCTCAACAACCCGAACGCACCCAGCAGATGATCGCCCAGTGGGAAGCCTGGGCCCATCGCGCGAATGTGCTCCCTTGGATCTGGGAACCCGCCTACGGCGAGAAAGCCACCTCAGCCCCCAAAGCCAAGAAAGGCAAAGCAAGCAAGAAATAGCAGTTGAAACACCACCCGTTGTTAAACTGTGCCGGCTGTCCGTTTCCTAACGGTCACCACGACCTTGAGTGCGCCCCATTCCACCTGGAATTTCGGCACACCCCGCATAAACCAAACGCGAATTTCCACCTCGATCCGCTACCATCGGCACGAGCGTTATCTGACGCACTCCAGGGCCGATTCTGTGGCTTTTGGCGGACGATTCCCATGCATCGCCTGAATCGGTTTGTCCGATAGCATGGTTGTCACCAGTCGGCGCGCTCGATGCTCTCCTTTCCTGCGCAGCCACTGCCAGACGGCGTTGCTATCGCTACCAGGGCGCAAGGACGGGCGCTCGTGGTTTGCTGCCTTTGCAATTCCAGGCCCATGGATCGGGAGTCTAATATCATGAAGCGTTCGTTGTTCTCGTTTGTCGGCGCTTGGTGCCTCTGCGCGGGTAGCGCACTGGCTCAAGTCGCGACCCCGGCGGCCCCCGCCGCCTATGAATCGTATTCCTACTACGACATCGCCGGCGCACAAACTTCGCCTAGCGATCAGTCGGCAATGTCCCAAGCCACCGTAATTCCGGCTTCGGCCTGCTCCACGGCACCCGCTTGCGACACCGCCTGCGGCGATTGTGGCGGCGGATGCGGCATGTGCTGGCCCTGCGGCTGCTTGCTTTCCGATCTCGGCGAGGCCCACAAGCTGTGGACGCCTTGCTGCGAGGAAAGCCAGTGGGTCGGCGCGGGCTGGCTCGCCCAAGGATTCGTCTGGAACCCGTACCAGCCCAACGACCGTTTTAACGGTCCGATGACCTGGAACGACCGGGCCAACGAATACCAGATGAACGAACTGTATTACTACTTTGGCCGCGTGGCCAAGACTGACGAGTGCTGCCTCGATTGGGGTGCCCGCATCGTTACGATGTACGGCACGAACTATCGCTGGAACACGTCGGCCGGCTTCGAAACCAACTTCAACAACGGCTCGTTCTACGGTCTAGCTATCCCGCAGTTGTATGCCCAACTCGGCTACAACAACTGGGATATCAAAGTGGGCCGCTGGTTTTCTCCTGTTGGCTACTACGTGGTCGGTACGGCGAACAACTTCTTCGCCACCCTGCCCTACACCTTCCAATACGGCGAGCCATTTACTCACACCGGCATCATCGCCAGCAAGAAGCTCAGCGACAACGTGACGGTTGGCGGAGCCATCACGCACGGCTGGGATAGCAGCGACAACACCGGCAACCCGCACGCGGGCGGCCTGATTACCACCACCTATACGATCGACGAGCAACGCACGCTGGCCTACGTCGGCGTGTTTGGCCCGGAGGTTAATTTCTCTGGCGTCAACCAAGCGTCGAACGGTTTTGGCTATACGACTCGATACCTGCAGACCCTGGTGTACGTCAACAAGTTCAGCGATGACGTGACGGGCGTTGTGCAGGGCGACTACGGTGCCCAAGACGATGCTTTGATTGGCCCCTCGGGCAATAATGTTGATGCTCGCTGGTACGGCCTGAACACCTACCTCTACTGGAACCAG
>JANNTN010000221.1:0-3836 GCA_031394445.1 Anatilimnocola sp. | reverse complement strand
GCCAACTGGCTGCGGCCGGCTTCACTTCGGCAACGCTGGCGGTTGGGCATTTGGCTGAATTGATCATTTCCTTTTTTGGAAATGGCGAAAATGTTGGGATCGATTTGACATATATCCGCGAAGATAAGCCGCTGGGAACCGTTGGTCCGCTGGCAATGATGGAAGAACTGCCGGAATCGTTTTTGGTGATGAACGGCGACGTGCTCACCACGCTCGACTATCGGCAATTTTTCGAAGACCACGTCGCTGAAGGCCACGAAGTCAGCATCGCTTGCTATCGCAAGACCACGCGTATCGACCTGGGCGTGGTTGAGTGCGACGGCGAATCGCGAATCACCGGTTATCGCGAAAAGCCTTCGCTGCCCTATGACGTTTCGATGGGCGTGTACGCGTTCAGTCGCAGCGTGCTCGATCTCATTCCGCCCGGCCAATATTTTGACTTCCCCAGTCTCATCTTGAAGATGATCGACCAAGGTCGTTATCCGAAGGCCTGTATGTCCGATGTGATCTGGCTCGATATCGGCCGCATCGAAGACTACGCCAGCGCCACAAGTGTTTTCATTGAGAATCGCGATAAATTCCTCCCTCGGAAGGCCGAACTGGTCGGCGGTTCCCAGCAAGAGTTGCCTCTCACTGCAGGAGGAGCCCGATGAAGATTTTGATTCCCGGTGGTGCCGGCTATATCGGCTCCGTGTTGACGCGCCAACTCTGGCGGCAGGGGCACGACGTTACCGTGCTCGACCTGCTCTTGTTCGGCGGTGCTTCCTTGGACGAGTTACAAGGCCAGCCCCGTTTTCAGTTGATTCAGGGGGACGTTCGCAACGCAGAATTACTGCGCCAAGTTGTGCCTGGACACGAAGCGATCTGCCTCCTGGCTGCCATCGTGGGAGAGCCCGCCTGCAATCGCGATGAGGCCAATGCGCATTCGACGAATTACGACGGTGCGTTGCAGGTGCTGCGCGCGGCACAAGAAGCTCAGGTCAAGCGGCTGGTCTTTGCCAGCACTTGCAGCAATTACGGCATTGCCGATTCCAACTCCCTCGCCACGGAAAAATCACCGCTGCAGCCGCTCTCGGCTTACAGTCGTTCCAAAGTGGCCGCGGAACTCGCCGTTTTGGCGGCGGCAAGCGACGAATTCTGCCCCACAGTTCTCCGCCTCAGCACTGCATTCGGCGCATCGTGGCGAATGCGTTTCGATCTGCTGGTTAACGATTTTACGTTGGCGGCTTTTCGTGATCACCAGATTTCGATCTACGGCGGGCAATTTTGGCGGCCGTTTGTGCATACGCAAGACATCGCCGAAGCAATCGAGCACGTCTTGCAGGCACCTCGCAATGTGGTGTGCGGTGAAGTGTTCAATATTGGCACCGACCAGAACAACTTGCAGAAGTCGGAACTGGGTGAGCAGGTGCGGGATTTTGTGCCGGGGACCGAACTGGAATTTACCGGCGGCACCGTCGATCCGCGCAGTTATCGCGTCGATTTCTCGAAATCGGCCCAGCAACTGGGCTTCACGGCCAGGCTCAGCGTGCTCGACGGCATTCGCGAGATTCATGGTGGCTTGGTAGAAGGCCGCTGGCCGAATCCCGCCGACCCAAACTATTACAACTAGCCCTGGCATGACTGACATTCGCTACCGCATTTCCGAAGTTGACTATGGCGAAGAAGAACGCCAGGCAATTTTGGATATTCTCGACAGCAAGTGGATTTCCCTCGGCCCTCGGACAGCCGAGTTCGAGCGGCAATTTGCCGATTTTCTAGAGGCCGACCACGCCGTGGCGGTTGCCAATGGCACGGCGGCGTTGCATCTGGCGATGCTGGCCTGTGGCCTGGGACCGGGCGACGAGGTGCTGGTCCCCAGCTTCACGTTTGTCGCCTCGGTGAATGCCATCACTTACGTCGGCGCAACGCCGCGGTTCGTCGATATCACTGGTCCGCACGACCTGAATCTCGACCCCGCCGACGTCGAACGCAAAATCACCAGCCGCACGAAGGCCATTCTGGTCGTGCATTTGGCTGGTTTTATTGCCGACATGGACCGCATCCAGCAAATTGCACAGCGCTATGGCCTGAAAATCATCGAAGACGCTTGCCACGCGGTTGGCGCTCGTTACCGCGGCAATCCCGCCGGCTCGTTGCATGGCCAGATGGCCGGCACGCTCAGCGACATCGGCTGCTTCAGCTTTTTCGCCAACAAGAACCTCGCGACTGGCGAAGGGGGCATGATCGTCACGCGCAACGCCCAAATAGCAGAGAGCGTTCGCCTGATGCGTTCGCACGGCATGACGAAAACCAGTTGGGACAAAGCATCCGGCCGGGCGATCGATTACGACGTGCTGCAAGTCGGATTCAACTACCGCTGCACCGAACTCACCTCCGCACTCGGCCTGGTACAGCTCAAAAAACTGCCCGCCGGCAACGAACGCCGCCGCCAACTGGTGACCCACTATCGAGAGCGTCTTGCCTCTTGCTCCACGCTCACCATTCCCTTCGCCGACCGCCTGGACGACAGCTCTCACCACGTCTTTCCCATCTTGCTGAACGACGCCGCCCAGCGTCCCGCATTTCGCCAGGCACTCCTCGATCGCGGAATTCAAACTACCTTCCACTATCCTCCCGCCCACCTCTTCACCCACTACCGCCAGCTCGTCCCCAACGCTCCCGCTCTCGACCACACGCTCGACGCCGCCTCACGCGAAGTCACGCTCCCCCTCCACCCGCTGCTTTCAGAAAGCGACATCGACATCATCGCGGACGCGGTAATAGAAGTTGCTAGTCTGCCGTCCAAGTAGCAATGAAAATCGGATTAGCTCGCTTCAGCAAGCCGGCAATTACGATTTGAGTACGATCGAACGTGTCTGGAAGCGAATTCGGATGGCATTCCAGGCCGACTTGTTCGCTTCTATACAGTCGTCTAGATTCCACGAACGAGGAACCTGCCATTTTGAACGGATTTCAATCGCATGCTGGATGTTGATCGAGTTTACCACGCCGACGCGTTTGAAATGCTCGCCAAAATCACCGGCGGCACCATTGATTTGATCGTGTGCGACGGGCCGTATGGCGTTACTACGAATGCTTGGGACCGGATCGGAGGTATACAAGATTTTAATCTCAGGCTAATCGAAGTTCTTGCGGATAAACTTGTGGATGGAGGAGCACTCTACTTATTTGGAAAGCCGGACTGCATTGACTTGATCGACTATCGTCGTTTTCTAAACCTGCGCTCAAAGATTGTCTGGTATCAACCGAGTCGTCTTGCGCAAGGACGCATCAGCTACACCAACAATTACGACATAATCTGCTATTTCATCAAGGGCGACAGACCTCGGCTCTTCAATCTCGACGCCATTCGCGTACCGCAGCTCGTTGAGCTTGAACATCGGTTGCGGTGTGAAAAAGTGCCCTCTGTAAGAAATGGAATGTATGGCAAAACCAAATTTCATGAGGAAGGCAAAAACCCTGGGGATGTATGGGGCGACATAAAACAACTCACCTATAAATCCAAAGAGTTGGTCAGCCGTGATGCCCTCAACACGATTCAGAAACCGGAACGCCTAATTGAACGACTTGTTAAGGCGAGTACCGACGAAGGCGATCTCGTTCTCGATCCTTTTGCGGGAGTTGGAACGTGCCCAGTCGTTTGCAAAAGGCTCAATCGACGATTTATTGCTTTTGAACAAAACGGCGATTTCGTGGCTGCAGCGAATGATCGGCTAGCTAAGCTTGACAACGAGATGGCTGCAAGGCTGTTCTAATGGCAAACGAAGTCTATCGGAAAATCGTTGATTTAGTGCTGAGGGCAGCAGTGTTTTGGTTCAGCCTGAACAGGACGA
>JANNTN010000196.1:0-1633 GCA_031394445.1 Anatilimnocola sp. | reverse complement strand
CATTCCAGCCAGCGCGCAGACGGGCTCGCCGATTCAAGTGAACTGGACCGTCTCGAACCACGGCCAGTTTCCCGCGAATGGATCGTGGACCGATTCAATTTATCTTTCGACCGATGACACTTGGAGTCTCGACGACACATTGCTTGACCGGGTTGTCCATGCGGGCACGCTCACGAACAGTCAGTTCTATACGGCCTCGCACACCACGACGTTGCCCGCCGTGCGCGACGGCAATTATCGGGTTCTGGTGCGCAGCGACCTGTTCGACGAGGTTTACGAAGGAACGATCGAAGAACAGAACAACACTCGCGCCGCGCCGGGGGCGCTGGCCGTGACCGTGCCGCGACTGCGGACCAACATCGTCGAGAATACGTCGCTGAGCACCAACCAAGGCCGGCTGTATCGATTGGATGTCGAAGCGGGCCAGACGATCCGCCTGAGTTTGACGACGACAGCCGGGAGTGCCGCGAACGAGATGTATGTGCGATTCGGCGATGCGCCGAGCGCGCTCGTTTACGATTTTTCGCACGATGGCCCGCTCGCGGCCAACCAGGAATTGCTGATTCCCACGACGCAGGCCGGTTCGTATTACGTGCTGATCCGCGGGCAATCGGAGCCGGCGCCTAACACGGCGGTGCAACTGTTGGCCGAGGTGCTGCCGTTTCAGATCACGAATATCGTGCAAGACCAGGGTGGCGACAGCCGGTATGTCACGGCTGAGATTTTGGGGGCGCAGTTTGCGCCGACGGCGATCGTCAAGCTGGTGCGGCCGGGCTTTGCCGAGATCGCGCCCGTTCGCTATCAGGTTGTCGATGGCACGCGGATTGTCGCGGTGTTTGATTTTCGCAGCGCGCCGCATGGCTTGTACGACGTGACGGTGATCAATCCCAGCGGCGCGCAGGCGCATCTGCCGTATCGCTTTTTGGTGGAGCAGGCGATCGAGCCCGACGTGGTGATTGGCCTGGGTGGCACGCGCGTGATGTGGGCTGGCGACACGGGCTTTTATGGCCTGTCGCTGGTCAACAACACGAACGTCGATTTGCCGTATGTCTATGTGCAGGCCGGCGTCATCGAGCAGGGCACCAATCTGGCAACCTTCAGGCCGTACACTACGTTTAGCAACAACCTGAACCTGTTCAACACGGCGCAGGCCCCGAATGTTCCTTGGGCGAGCCTGGATGCCAGCGCCAACACGGGCAATGGATACGAATTGGCTTCGGGCTATGCCATCGATCTGATCAACCGCGGCTATGCGGCATTTAATTTCTCCGCGCTCACCTATGAGGGGGTGCGTGGGTTCGGAGACGAATACCCGCCGCCGCGCTTGGTTGGCTTCACGTACAACGTGGTTGCCGCTGCCACGCCATTGACCACCGCCGAGTTCATCGCGCGGCAACGAGCCGAGGCCGAGAAGCTGCGGCTGGCCATTTTGGCCGATACGACCGCCACACCGGCGCTACGCGTGCTGGCGGCGGACGCTGCGGCGTGGGGTGATTTGTATTTGACGGCGCTGGAGGCCGCGGGGGTTCTGCGTCCCGAAGATACACCGCCGGCGGCACAGACGGAGCCGATTTTCAGCAGCCTGATGACGGTGCTGGCCTCAGGCATTTTGGCCGGCCCGGCCGGTGACGAT
>JANNTN010000195.1:0-3965 GCA_031394445.1 Anatilimnocola sp. | reverse complement strand
GATTCCAGCCGCGGAGCAGCGAAAACCGCTTGGCCTCTTGATTTGGACGCGCGGCGGCACGAGCCATCACGACACGTTCGATCCGAAGCCCGAAGCCTCGGCCAGCGTAAAGGGCGAATTCGGCGTCATCGACACGGCTTTGCCCGGTGTCCAGTTCACGGATGTTTGTCCGACGTTTGCCAAAGAGGCCAAGCGGTTTTCGCTGCTCCGCGGCTGGAATCCGAAGAACGGCAGCCACGGCACGGCGGATCAGTATGTCATGTCGGGCCGACCGGTCAGCCAAGCCGTGCATTATCCAACGTATGGATCGGTAGTCAGCCAACACTTGGGTTTCAAATCGGCCCTCCCTCCGTTCATTCAGCTTGGCACCGAGGTCGATAAGCGGTTTGGTGGCGGAATGCCGGGCATTATGGGCTTGGAGCACGGAGCATTTGAAATTGCTGCCGATCCGAGCGCGGCGAATTTCGTTGTTCGCGACATCACCCCTCCCAGCGGGATCACGCCGGAGCGAATCGAGTTCCGCAAGAAGGTACTGGCCCGCATTGACCAGCTCCAACGGCGCGGCAGCATTCAGCCGGCAGCGTTCGAGGCGCTCGACGAGAACTACAAAACCGCGTTCAACATGATTACGGCCCCAGAAACCAAAGGGGCGTTCGATCTGGAGAAAGAGGACGCCAAGCTCCGCGAAGCTTATGGCAAAAATCGCTTCGGACAGAGCTGCTTGCTGGCCCGGCGATTGATCGAAGCCGGCGTCCGCTTCGTCACCGTGACCGACGGGGCTTGGGACACCCACACCAACAACTTCAAAAGTCTGAAAGACCGCTTGATGCCGCGCATCGATCAGGGCTTGCCGCAACTGCTCATCGACCTGGAGCAGCGCGGACTCCTCGACTCGACCCTCGTCGTGTGGCTGACCGATTTTGGCCGCACGCCGCAAATCAACGCCGCCAGTGGTCGCGATCACTGGGCCAGCGCGGGCTTCGCCATCGCCGCCGGAGCAGGAATTCCCGGCGGCACGGTCGTTGGCGCGACCGACGGCGAAGGCGGATTTGTGGCCAAGGACGAGTACCTCACGGAAGACATCGCCACGACCATCTATTCCAAGCTCGGCATACCCACCGACCTGATTGCCTCAGCCCCCGACGGCCGCCCCGTCCGCCTCATCGAAGGTCGCGAAATCAAAGAGTGGATGTAACAGCCTTCGGTCGGCACCGCCAAAAGTTGGGTGCTTGCCAAGCGGCTTTGCGCGCTTTACAACACGTTCGCATCTTGGCGCTAATACGCGAACGTCCAATTATTACGATTGGTAATTCACTGGCCAGCGAATGACTGTCGCTGGTTGTTTGGGCATGGCTGCCCGCAATTCGGGCATGCGAAGTGGTTCAATCGTTCGATTGCCTTCAGAGCTGTGAACGTAAGCTACAGCGGATACGCGGCTTACATCGTTCTGTGGAATCCGCGCAAGGTTGCGAGTTTTGGCACATTGCGTGCTTCACAAAGGGCGAGGCAGGCGGGCTATCCAGCCGCATTCAATATTTTTGTTCCCCAGGCTTTTAGGGTAGGAGTGGTGTAACCGTGGGTCACAGTACAGCTCGTTTCGAAGCGATCAAAGCAATTACCAACTATAAGGCGACGGATCCGCCGCTCAACTTTAAGGAGCTGTCGTCGCACGACGTGTATGGCGCAAATGTCTTTTCTATGAACGAAATGCAGAAGCGGCTTCCCAAGGCCGTTTTCAAGTCGCTTAAGAAGACGATCGAGGCCGGCGAGAAGCTCGACCCCTCGCTTGCCGATGTCGTGGCAACCGCCATGAAGGAGTGGGCGATCGACAAAGGTGCCACCCACTATGCCCACGTCTTTCACCCGCTAACCGGCCTCACCGCCGAGAAGCATGACAGCTTTTTGATGCCCACGCCCGATGGCCGGGCGATCGCCGAGTTCACCGGATCGCAGCTCGTGCAAGGCGAGCCCGACGCTTCGAGTTTCCCCTCCGGCGGCATTCGGGCTACGTTCGAGGCCCGCGGCTACACCGCGTGGGACGTGACCAGCCCGGCGTACATTTTGGAAAATCCCAACGGCACGACGCTGTGCATTCCCACGGCCTTCGTAAGCTGGACAGGCGAGGCACTCGACAAGAAAACGCCGCTGTTGCGATCCATGAAGGCGGTGAATTTGCAGGCCCAGCGCCTGCTCAAGATTCTGGGGCACAAAGACGTTGCACATGTCTCGGCCTCAGCCGGCCCGGAGCAGGAATACTTCCTGATTGACCGTAACTTCTTCTTCTCGCGTCCTGATCTGCTCAATGCCGGACGAACTCTTTTTGGCGCAAAGCCGCCGAAGGGACAGGAGTTTGAAGACCAGTATTTCGGCGTGATTCCCGACCGCGTGCTGGCCTGCATGCTCGATACGGAACGGGAGTTGTTCAAGCTGGGCATTCCGGTAAAGACGCGGCACAACGAAGTGGCCCCGGCCCAATACGAAATCGCGCCCGTCTATGAAAACGCCAACATCGCCACCGACCATCAGCAGATCATCATGATGATGCTGAAGAAGGTGGCCCAGAAGTATGGCATGGAATGCTTGCTGCACGAGAAGCCGTTTGCTGGCATCAACGGCTCGGGTAAGCACCTGAACTGGTCGATCGGCAACAGCACGCAGGGCAATCTGCTGGAGCCGGGCGAAACACCGCACGACAACATGCAGTTCCTGTTGGTCTGCGGTGCCGTGATTCGCGCGGTGCATAAGTATGCGCACCTGCTGCGGGCAGTCGTGGCCACGGCCAACAACGATCACCGCCTGGGCGCAAACGAAGCCCCGCCGGCGATCATCTCGATCTTCCTCGGTGATCAACTCACCGATGTATTCGAGCAAATCAAAGGCGGCGGCGCAAAAACCAGTAAAGCCAAGGGCACGCTCACGGTCGGCGTCGATACGCTGCCGATCCTGCCCAAGGACGCTGGCGACCGCAACCGCACCAGCCCCTTTGCCTTCACTGGCAACAAGTTCGAGTTCCGCGCCGTCGGCAGCAGCCAATCGCTATCTGGGCCGCTGGTGGCGCTCAACACGATTGTCGCCGAATCGCTCGACTATATCGCTACCGAGCTGGAAAAGGCCACCGGCGGCGACATCGGCAAGGTTCCCGCGGCCGCCCAAAAAGTTCTGCAAGAGATCATCACCAAGCATGGTGCTGTCATCTTCAATGGTGACAATTACACCGCCGCGTGGCACGAAGAAGCAGAAAAACGCGGTTTGCCGAATCTGAAGTCGTGCGTCGATGCCCTGCCAGTGTTGGCCGCGCCCGACGTTGCGGAAGTGTTGAACAAATACGGCGTGCTGACACCGCGCGAATTGCAAAGCCGGCACGACATTTATGTTGAACAGTACATCAAGACCGTTGGCACCGAGGCCAAGCTGGTGGTCGAGATTGCTCGCACGATGATCTTCCCGGCTGCGGTTCGCTATCAAAACGAATTGGCAATGACCTGCACGAACCTGAAGCAGCTCGGCTATACGTTCGATACCGATACGCTCGACGAGATCACCAAGCTGGTGAAGGGCTTGCAAGATAGCGCTAACTCGCTCGAAAAGTCGCTCGCCCATCACGGTGGTGGCTTGCTCGACGAGGCCAAGCACTACAGCCACCACGTCGTACCTGGGATGCTGAAGGTCCGCGAGTACGCCGACAAGCTCGAGGGGCTCGTCGCCGACGATCTCTGGCCGCTGCCAACCTATCAAGAGATGTTGTTCATTAAGTAAGGTGGGTGGTGATTCCGTGAGTGGTGAGTAGTGATCTGCTGACTCACCACGACACCATTTCGATCTAACGCGAGCGGGAGACGCCTTCGTCTCCCGCTCTTTTTCTTCCAATTGTGGCTTGCTGATTTCTGACCTCGACCTCTGACCTCTGACCTTTGGCCTCTCATGACTCCTCGTGAAGTCCTCGCCCTGTGCCGCGAAAAAGACGT
>JANNTN010000188.1:0-2010 GCA_031394445.1 Anatilimnocola sp. | reverse complement strand
CCCGAGGTGACCCGTTACACCAGAGTACTTCAACAGATTTGTTACCTCCTCTATCGCCCTGGTTGCTTCCGGCCGAGCGACCGATTGGCCGGGCGGGATTCGCACCCGCTGGAAATCGCCGACTTTCACGGCATACCCGATTGATGACGCAAGCCTCCGGCGATTCCGAGATTGCCATACGTTAAGTGACGCACGTTTTTCGTCCCGAGAACCCAAACGTTTTGTCGGAATCGTGCTCGATTTGGCGATGGCCGGTCGGTAGGAGTTCAATTGGCCTGAAAGGCAGCGCATCTAACCAACGTTATTTGGGACGCAGCCCTGTCGGTCGTGATTTCCCCGCAGACTCGACAATTACACTTTTTGTGGATGTGGACTATCTTGGTCTGAGTTCCACCGCGAGCTTATCAATCGTTGTCCACAGTGTTGTCCACGCCAGCCGTTCATCGGGTGGCAGGATCTGGATCGCATCGGCTCCGCGAACGCTCGCCAAGTCGGGATCAATCCGCCACTGACTCATTGCCCGTCGCGCCGCCGACCGATCGGCGGCGGTTCCCGAAAGTAACCGCTGCTGCCACGACTGCAATTCTGCTTGTAGCCAGCTCAAGGCAAGTCTGCGATGGTCAGCCGGTTCAGAACGAGGCAGATCAGGCCCTGCACTCGCCTGCCGAGCCGCCAATAGCGCCACGCAGGCGGCGGTGTAGCGATCGTTCTCCGGAGCAGCCGCGCTCGATTCAAGTGCCGCAATAAAGAATTCCACCGACTCAGCATAGCGTCGCCGGTAATACAAAACGCGGGCAATTCTGCCCGGCTGCGGCGAATCGGCAGTGAACGATTCCTCGGAAAACATTGCAGGCAGCTCGGCGTCGATCCTGACAAGCTGCTGCGCGTCGTCAATCAACTCGGCATAGGGAGACTTTTTCGCATTACCGACAACCAGCGCCTCGCACCGCCGCAGTTCGTCGAGTCCCTCCGAAAATCTGCCCAAACGCTGCAGGCACCTCGCCAAGTTGCGGCAGCCGTTGAAATAACGTGGGTCGATTTTGACCGCCAGTTGGTATTCGGCCAGAGCCGCTGCTCGCTCGCCCACTAGTTCCAGGAGTGCTCCTAAATTGCTATGTGCGACTATGTTTTTCGGGTCCAAAAAGATGGCACGCCGATAAGCCTCCATTGCCTCAGCGAACTCGCCAATGCGCTGACATGTGTTTCCAAGATCCACGTGGTAAGCTGCCGCCGTTGGCTCGCGCGCAATCGCTTCTCGAAACTCCGCAATGGCCTCGTCCACGCCTCCCTGCCCGATAAGCGCCACACCTAGGTGACGGTGAACAACCGCGGAGTCTTTCCGGAGGGCGAGTGCCTTTCTTAATGTGCCGACCGCCTCTTCATACTTGCCCTCTTCACTGAGCGCGACACCCAGATTCGCGCAGGGAAAAGCGAAATCAGGCTGCAGGCTAATCGCCTCTCGAAAATGGGCAATCGCTTCCGGTCGTTTTCCTTGTCGCTTGAGTGCGGCCCCCAAGTTGTTATGCACGGCAGCAGACGTCGGCCGAAAACCGAGCGCCGTCGAATAATGCCGGACCGCCGCGTCCCACTGCGGCGGCTGAGCCTCTTCAAAATACCTTGCCAATCCGAACTGAATCCAAAAATCGCTCGGATAAAGCTGTTGAATTTGCCGCAGGTTCGCTTCGATTTTTGAATCGTAAACATGCTGCGCTCCAAGCAACTGCAGGAGCAAGAACATGGCGGACGGCGACTGCTCGCTTAGCGGCGCGTCGTTTGAAACGGCGATCAGCTCTGCTCGCTCCGTTGCCGGTGATTCGAGGATCTTACGCAGGCGGTTGCGCCACGGGTCGGGGTCTGCCTTTCGGGCGATCTCCAGCAGCAAGCGCCATTCCGACTCGTGAGTCGTTCTCAGACGTTTGCGGACAACACTCCAGTTCGTTAACGCGTCGGCTAGTTCTCCGGAAATCTCACTGCGCTCCACCAACTCCGCGGCGGCTGCCGGTGGAAGCT
>JANNTN010000184.1:0-3477 GCA_031394445.1 Anatilimnocola sp. | reverse complement strand
CGACCAACCGGCCGGAAACGCTCGACCCGGCACTGTTGCGTCCCGGCCGTTTTGATCGCCACGTCCTCGTCGATCGGCCCGACATCCGTGGCCGCGAGGCGATCCAGAAAGTTCACGTCAAGAACGTGAAGCTCGATCCGTCCGTTGAACTGAGGGAAGTCGCAGCAATCACACCCGGCTTTGTGGGTGCCGACCTGGCGAACCTCGTGAATGAAGCGGCTCTTTTGGCTGCCCGCGGCGAAAAGAACGCCGTGGGAATGCACGAGTTCAATGAAGGCGTCGAGCGCGTAACCGCCGGTTTAGAAAAGAAGCAGCGGATCATGAATGAAGACGAGAAGCATCGCGTCGCTTATCACGAAAGCGGCCATGCCCTCGTTGCCTATAGCTTGCCCAACACCGATCCGGTCCACAAAGTTTCGATCATTCCGCGCGGCCTCGCGGCCCTTGGCTACACGATGCAGCGGCCCGAAGGGGACCGCTTCTTGATGACGCAAGCCGAGCTCGAAAGCCGCATCCAAGTGCTGTTGGCTGGCACCATCGCCGAGGAAATCATCTACACCGACATCTCCACCGGTGCCCAAAATGACCTGGAGCGAGCCAGCGACATCGCCCGCAAGATGGTGATGGAATTTGGCATGAGCCGGCTGGGCCGGGTGAACTATCGCCAAAGCAATCGCTCGCCATTTTTAGCCGCGGCCGCGGGCGAAGAGAGCACTCACACTTGCAGCGAGACGACCCTTCGCGAGATCGACCAGGAAGTTCGCCGCATCATCGACGAAGCCATTGAAAAAGTCCGCCACATTCTCGACCTCCGCCGCGCCTCCCTTGAAGGGCTGACGCAGC
Organism: Anatilimnocola sp.; assembly: GCA_031394445.1. Lineage (GTDB taxonomy): Bacteria > Planctomycetota > Planctomycetia > Pirellulales > Pirellulaceae > CAYLLN01. The sequence continues at coordinate 2,634 of JANNTN010000184.1, read as the reverse complement.
GACTGATGGATGTCGAGTCGATCGACGCCGACGAGCTGAAGCGCATCATCGAGGAAAATTCTCCCACTCCGCTCGTCGTCCCCGGCACCGAACCTCCCATTCGTCTCGCTCCCCCCGAGCCCGTCTCCCCCGAAGTCGCCGCCATGGAAAAGAGCGGCTGAGAATCGCCCAGCTATTCGTTCACCGGCTCCATGATGAACTTCACCGTGGGCGGGGCCGCGGCATCCTTGGCACTGAGCGATTGTTGGACATACCGCTGCGGCGCTTTTTGCCCCGGCACCTGAAAATTGTCCCCCTTTTGCAGAATGGGGCGGGCCTCGTTCATGCTGCCGAATTCGCGATTCGCGCCGGCGGCTTGGCAGGGAAACCAATGCCCCTTGCCCTGGTCGTCGGCCAAATAGAACTCAGGATAGGTATGGTCAGGAACCCACACGGCTCGAGCGGGAATCTTGCTGGCCCGGCAAATAGCAATGACGAGTGATGAAAGTTCTTCGCAGTCCCCCTGCCCGGCCTTTAATGAAGCGATGGCCGGTTTGATTTCCTTAGCAAACTCGTACTTGATGTTCGCCCGCACCCAGTCAAAAATCTTCGCCGTCTGTTCCCACGCCGGCTGTTTGCCAGCCGAAAGCTCCGTGGCCAGCGATTTGATTTTGAGATCTCGGCTTTCAATGAACGGACTGGGATTCAGAAACTTGGCCAGTGCCGTATTGGGCTTCGGAACTAGATAAAGGTCTGTGTCATCGGGTGCTTCGATATGCCGCTTCACGATTTCCAATTTCAAGATCGCCGTGGCCTCTTCGCCCGGCCCTAGTCGCGGAATGGCAACCGTCATTTGCTTCACGCCGCCGTCGAGCACTTTGAAGGTGATAGCCTCAACATTCGCCGACTTGTCTTCGCTGAGCGTCTTGACGGATTGCTCCGGCCAGTCCATCGGGATTGGCAGCGTTGCGCGGATGCCGCTGACTGGGCCGTTGCCCGCGGTCACGACGACGCCAAAACGCCATTGCGACGTTGTTTCGTCTGTCAGGCGAACGCCGCGATCAGCCGCGACTGCGGCAGTTGCCCAGAGCAGGGCGATCGCGAAGAAATAAGGAACCTTGGCACTCATGGGCCGCTCAAATCTCGATCACGGGTGTAGCACAGAGGATGCTATCTCTATGCTTCTTCCGGGATCGCGACAGTGCGCGGAATCGAGCGTGCCAAATGGGCTATTGCCCGTCGGGAATCTCTTCCAAAAACTCGCCACTGGCGGCAAAAATCGCAATCAGCGGCTTTTTCTGGAAAGTCAAAGCGATGTCGTAAACCGGAGCGCTGTCGGAGGTGATTTCGTTCAACAACCGAATCGTAGCCTGGGGATACTTCTTCTGCAGGGCGGCGGAAACTTGCGGCGGCAATTCCTTGACCGTGATTTCCCGGTCGATCTCGCGGATCGTGCCGTTGGGATCGCAGGTCACCCAGACCTTCTGCGATTTGACCAGAACATGCACATCGATGTAGGGCTTGTTGTTCTCAACTCCTTGCGTCGCGGATTGCGGCTTGGCATCCGGATATTTCTTCGTTACCGAATTCATCACTGCCTTCGGAACCTGATTCAGTTCCAACGGCTTCGGCTCTTCGTCTGCTCTTCCCGGCGCAATTGCCAGAATGGTGAAAGCGAGGCAAACCAAACCATTTAACAAGCAGCGGCGGCTGAAACTGGGGTACATGTCACACTCCTTTGTGAGGCCGATAAGAATGGCAGATTGGGCAAGATTCGGCCATGCCATTTTCGACCGGAAAAGGAGCCATCAATCCGCCGGACGAACGCGAAACTCGGCGGCCGGCTTGGCGGCCCCTTTCGCGGCCCAGAAGAGCTTCACCCAGCGCTGCGAGAGTTTTTCTTCGGGCACTTTGAAGTTGTCACCCTTGCCCAAAATAGGGCTGAAGTCCTTGCATTCGCCCAGCTCGCCCTCCTTTTGCATCACGCAGGGATACCAGTTGCCTTTGGGGCCCTTGGACTTCTTGTCCTTCGCGGGTTTGCCATCCGTCGTAACGGAATCGTCGGCTGATGGAACCTCTTCGAGATAGAACTCGGCGTAACAATAGTCAATACACCAAACCATGCGAGCGGGGATTTTGGCCGCCCGACAAACGGCGACGAACGTGGCGTTCAGGTCTTCGCGGTCGGCCTTTTTATCTCGCAGCACCGCCAGGACGCCTTTATTTTTGTCCTTGGGGTTCTGCTCGAACTTTACCGCCTCGCAGACGCCAGCTTGGATCGCCTGAACCTTTTCCCAGGCCGATTCTTTGCCGTCAGTGAATTCCTTGGCGAGGCTGCGAACCTTCGCGTTCGTCGCTTCGATGAGCGGGCTGGGATTAAGAAATTTTTTGATTTCGAGCGACGGGTTTTTCGGAATGACCAGGTTGGAAGTATCGGCTGGCGGGTGCTGAGCATGCTTAGTTACATCGAAAGTGATGTAGCACTCCACGGAGCTGCCAGCAGAAACCTGCGCCGCGTTGAAGACGATTTGCTTCAGCCCGTCGATCTGGCGGTATTTGTACGGCGGAATGCCAGGAGAGACTTGCTCGGCAATGACCTTAGCTTGCTGCTCGGGCCAATCGGCAGGAACTGGAAAAGTGCCGACCACTTCGCTG
>JANNTN010000167.1:0-1856 GCA_031394445.1 Anatilimnocola sp. | reverse complement strand
CATGAAGATTGTGATGGAGAAGCCCGAGGTGGTGGATTGGTTCGGTCATGCGAGCTATGTCGGCACGCCGATTGGAGACAAGCACCACCAGCAATTCCACGAGCGTAAAGCCTAGCCGAATCTGAGTCCGGCCCGATGGCTGACACATAACAACATTCCAGGCGGGGTGAAGGAATGGGGCGGGCAATGTTGGGCAAATACGCACTCACCCAACATCATGCAAAAACACAATCGCCTTGCCTGAAAGCGTAGTGCCAACGCCCATTCAAAGCAACTAATCCCGGTAGCCAATCTTCATCTTTCACCGTAGCCGGACTCGTGAGAGTTCGGACATAGCGATTCAGCGATCCATTTGAATTCTCACGAATTCAACTACTTCATTTTGCACTCAGCAGCTTCCGCATCCCCTCCATTAACACCCCCTCCACCTGCGGCGCAACATTGCTGCTTCGCGGCTCCGTCTCATACCCACCCTGCGAATACGCAATCTCCGTCCCGATATACGCCGTGCCATATTCGCCATAAGCGGCCATCGCCACGTGCAAATCCGGCCGTATCTTCTTCGCCGCAAGCTGATACTCCACAAACAGCTCCCCCGGCATGTGCAGCACCCGCGTATCCCCCAAGCTCAAGCAGCTCAAATCGATCTTATGCCCGCTTTTATTACGCACCACGAACGCCAGCCGACTCGCGGCTGTCAGTGCCGCCGGCGTCCCCAGCTTCATATCCGCCCGCAGCTTCGCTTCATCCAAATACGTTGCCACCGGCAGCGAAACCGGCACCGATTTCCAATTCACATCGCTCGCGCCAATCGGTTTCTTCGTCGTCCCCTGCCACGCCCGCGTCATCCCATCCGCCAGCCGCATCGCCAGCGCTACGCGGTTCTCCTTCGCCCCATCATTGAACTTCCCCGCGCCGATGTTGCCTCCGGCCCCGTTGAAATGCACATGCAGCGCCTCCGGCACCGCCTGGCCGCGAATGAACCGGGCAATCCCAGGAAAATCCGGGTTGGGGATACCCGTCCGGTAATAACTCTGCGGATGGCACGCGTAATAGCTCAGCACCGCCACCGGCTTCTCGCCATTCCAAAAGCTGATCAGCGACACCGCCGGATCGATCGTGCCAATCGGCTCCGCTCGCAGCGCCGCATCCTTCGCCGCCGTATAGCGCACCGCCTTCACTTTGCCATCCGTTCCCATCACCCGCCGATTCGACGCCACATCTTGCACCTCCGCCTCCCCCCAGCCAATGTGCGTCACGTTCTGCGGGTTCTGCACCGCCGTCTTCACCGCCGCCGCCAAGCGCGCCAGCACCTGCCGCGGAAAGTCGCCATTGAACTGCCCCAACTCCGTCGCATTCACCTCTTTCAGCAGCTTCTCCGCCGTGAAATCGCAATCCGGCGCATCGTGCTGATGCAACGCATGCACCGCCACCCGCTCCTTCGTCGTTCCCGCCCCCTTCGCCAACTCTTCCCGAAAAACATCGTGCCCCTCATTCGCCAACCCAATCCAATCCAACGCACAAAGCACAATCGGCTCCCCCGCGCCGATCAACACGATCCCCCGACACCTTAGCGGCAAATCATCCGTCCGCACCACCTTGTCATACGCCATCATCGACCCCACCGGCGGCGTCGCATCCACATCAAACGTCGCGATCTTCAAACCGCCCGCCCCATCTGCGCCTTCCCCGCTCGCACCAAGCAGCACAGCCCACACCAACACCACACTCGCCAGACCAACACCCACCCGCCGTGTACGAAGTACTAAGTACTCTGTACTGAGTACAAGAAACCCAACCACACGACCAAAACCAAGCGACACCATGACAAACTCCCTCCACAAAGATGCCACAGC
>JANNTN010000156.1:0-14716 GCA_031394445.1 Anatilimnocola sp. | reverse complement strand
ACGAGCTGGCGGCCGACCTCGCCGCGGCCGATGTGATCCTGTTCAACACCTGCTCGGTTCGCGAACAGGCCGAGAACAAAACCTATTCCGCCCTCGGCCGGCTGCGTTCGTTCAAAAAAGAAAACCCGGAGAAGATCATCGGCGTGATGGGCTGCATGGCCCAAAAGGATCAACAGCTTGTCTTCAGCCGAGCACCGTATGTCGATCTGGTCGTCGGCCCTGGTCAGCTCGCCCGCATTCCCGACTTGATCGACGAAGTTGCGGCGGGCAAAGGCCAACAAATGGCCGTCAGCCTCGGCCGCAAAGACGGCCCCATCGCCGAAATCAAGCGCAGCCACGAAACCTTCGATCCGCTCCGCGATCCCACGATGCGGCCGACGCCATTTCAGGCGTATCTCCGCATCCAAATCGGCTGCGACAAATTCTGCACCTACTGCATCGTGCCAATGACCCGCGGCCCCGAGCAAGGCCGCGATCCCGAACAGATTCTGGCCGAGGCCCGCGTACTCGCCGATCAAGGCTGCAAGGAAATCACGCTCATCGGGCAAACCGTCAACAGCTACAAGCACACCAGCGGTGGCAAAACCACGCGCCTCTCCGACCTGCTTTACGCCCTGCACGATGTAGCCGGCATTCAACGTTTGAAATTCGTCACCAACTATCCGAAGGATATGACCGACGATTTGCTGACGGCTGTCCGCGACCTGCCCAAGTGCTCTCACTACCTGCATGTGCCGGCCCAAAGCGGCAGCAATGACGTGCTGACCCGAATGAAACGCGGCTACACGGTCGAAGACTATCGCGAAATGTTCGGCCGCATCAAAGCGACGCTGCCCAATGCCGCCGTTACGAGCGATTTCATCGTCGGCTTCTGCGGCGAGACGGACGAGGATTTTCAGAAGACGTACGAGCTTGTCGCCGAGTGCCGCTTCAAGAATTGCTTCATCTTCAAATACAGCGAGCGGCCGGGAACGAAAGGCGCCGAGTTGTATGCCGACGATATTCCCCACGAGGTGAAGAGCCGCCGCAACAACGACCTTTTAGAACTCCAAAACCGCATCAGCGAGCAGGACAGTCAGCGACTACTCGGCCAGCGCGTTGAAGTGCTCGTCGAAGGACTGAGTGACCGTGCCAAGCACCGTGGGGAAGATCAAGGCGACATCGTCCAACTCACCGGCCGCACGTCAGACGACCGCATCGTCGTCTTCGACGGCAACACGCGACTGATCGGCCAGATCATTCCCCTTGCCATCTACGATGTCAGCCCCCATACGCTGTTTGGGGCCATCGTCACGCAGCACGTCGGCCCCGAGTTGCAACTCATAGCCTAAATGCCGGCCCAAACCGCGAGCACGAGGCGAGCAACTCCCTTAGCTCTCGTGCGCCACATCGCCGCTCACGCCCACCAACTTCGGGCCGAGCTCGGCGACACTCCCCACGCCGACTCGCTCGCCCAGTCCATCGCCTGCGCCGCACCAATTCTGGCCAACTCACAACTCGATTCTCCTACAGCCCTCGACTGGCTGACCCGACAAATCGAACCTTGGGAACAAGTCGCACTCGAACGAGCCCACGTACTCAGTACTGAGTACTCAGTACCCTCCCCCCCTCTCCCCCTCCCCCCCTCTCCCTCTCCTTCCCACCTCTACGACTCCTTCCTCCACCACTACTCCCAGGACAATCGCAAACGTCGCGGCGTCTTCTTCACACCCCGGCCCATCGCCGCCTATATCGTTGCCCAAATCGACACACTCCTCCGCGAACAATGCGGCTTCACCGCCGGCCTGGCCGACGAACGCGTCACAATCACCGACCCCGCCTGCGGCACCGGCGTCTTCCTGCTCGCCGCCATTGATTTCCTTCATGCCAAATACGGCAACAGCGACTATCTGAAAAGCTTATTACCTCGACTCACCGGCATCGAAATCCTCCCTCCCGCCGCCTTCCTCGCCAAACTCAACATCACTCTCAAACTGTGCGAAATCGGTTACGATTTCCGCCCCACCGACCCCATCAACATCATCACCGGCGACGCCCTATCCCCTGCTGCACATTCCGCGCTCCGCACTCCGCACTCCTCATTCCCGGTCCTTTTGGGTAATCCCCCTTTCTCCTCCCTTTCCACCAACACCAATCCCTGGATCGCTCGCCTTGTCCGTGGCGACGACGAAACTCGCGGCTACATTCGCGCCAACGGACAAGAGCTTGGCGAGCGAAAAACCTGGCTGCACGACGACTACGTCAAATTCATCCGTCTCGCTCAGTGGCATGTCGAAGAGGCCGGCTGCGGAATCGTCGGCTTCGTCACCAATCACGGTTACCTCGACAACACCACCTTCCGCCTCATGCGGCACGAACTCCTGCGAGTCTTCCCCCACATCGAAATTCTCGACCTCCACGGCAACCGCAAAAAGCACGAGACATCGCCGGATGCCACCCGTGACGAAAACATCTTCAGTCTCGACCAAGGCACAGCCATCGGCATCTTCTGCCGCCCCCCCACACCAACCCGACGCACCAGCGAGGGGCTCAATCATCAAACACCGTCGCGACTGGGATATTCCGAACTTTGGGGCTCCCGTGAATCCAAGCTCGCCTCACTCGCAGATCCCTCGCCTGCGCTTCGGGCCAGTGTGCTAAATCCACAGTCGCCAAGTTGGCAGTTTGTGCCGACTGGCGCAGCAACTTTTCATCCCGAATACGCCGCTGGCTGGTCCTTGGCCGAGGCGATGCCCGTCAACACAACGGCTCCCGTCACCGCCCGCGACCATTTTGTTGTCGCCTTCACGCGTGACGAACTCATTGCCCGCCTCACCGAATTCCGTGACCTCTCCCTACCCGACGACGTCATTCGCGAGCGTTATTTTCAACGCACCCGCTCCGCCCGTTATGAAACAGGCGACACCCGCGGCTGGAAGCTATCGAGCGCTCGTCGCACCATCGCCACCGACACAAATTGGCACGATAAAATCGTCCGCTGTCTCTACCGTCCCTTCGACTGGCGCTTTGTGTTTTGGCACCCCGCCATGATCGACTGGCCGCGCTACGAGGTAACACAACATCTTGTTCACATCCCGACAGGACAAGGAGACACGGAGACAAGGAGACAAAGGAAATGGCTGTCTCCTTGTCTCCCCTTCTCCTTGTCCCCCCCTCTCTGTTTGATCGCTCGCCGCCAACAACTCCCTACGCAGCCCTGCACGTTCTTCTGGATTTCCGATGGCCTCGCCCTCGACGGAGTAATCCGCAGCGACAACCGCGGCAGTGAATCATTGTTTCCACTTTATTTAGCTGGCACGACTGATGTGCCGAGCCCCAATTTCGCCCCGGCATTCGTCAATCAGTTCGTCACTGCCACGCAGCTGACTTGGCTTTTCCTCGGCCGCGGTAATCTCGATACAACATTCGGTCCCGAAGACCTTCTGGCTTATATCTACGCCTTGTTTCACTCGCCCAACTACCGCGAAAAGTACGCTGCAACCTTGCGGTCCGATTTTCCTCGTATTGTGATCCCGAAATCGCCACGGCATTTTGTATGTTTGGCTCTCTTCGGTCGCCAGTTGATCGACTTGCATCTGCTCCGCATTCCGCATTCCGCATTCCGCATTCCGCATTTGCCGGATTCCGTCGCTAATTTTCGCGCGGGCGGATACGTCGCGATAAAAAAATGGCTGCAGCCAAAACACCGCTCTCCTGAAAACGGCGATTACCCGCGCATCGTGGCAGCGATTGCCCGGACGGTGGAAATCGCCGGCGAGATTGACGCGGCCAATGTTTGAATCATGTCTTGAGTGCATAGTGGTGAGTGGCAGCGTGCAGAGTTTGCACCAATGGATCCATGGACGCGACCGCTGACATAGCTGCGATCGGCGTGAAAAAGCGGGCCAGATTTGGGGGAAATTTACGGCTGGACAGTTGCGGCTGAATGGGTACGACGGCCGGTAGCGCAAAGCTGACTCAGCATCGACATGCGATTTCAGTTTCTGACGAGCCGGCGGAAACTGCTTTCAAAACTTGCTTGGTGCGGGTGGAGGCCCTAGGATGGGTTGTGCGGGAGGGGATGTAAAATGCGCTGGCTGGGGCAGCTAGTGCTCTGCGGGAGTGGCTGAAATGAGCGGTTGCCGAGTGCGGGGGCTGTTAGCTGCCGGCAGTTTGGCGCTGTTGTGTTGGCATACGGCGCGGGCTGAAAATGCCGCTGGAACGGCGATTGCCAAGCTGCTGGAAGTGGGCTGGTCGATCACGCCGCAGGCGCGGGCGGCGGCCGATTTGCAATGGTCGGAGGTTCAACGACTCGCCGGGAGCGACCTGCGGGCCATTGAGGCGTCGTGGCTCGTACTGATGCAGCAGCGGCGTTTCGACGAGGCTCTGAAGCGGCTGGATGAACATCTAGCCAAATCGCCCGACGACTTCGACGCGCTGCGAGCCAAAGCGTGGGTGCAAACCGTCTTGAAGAATTATGCCGTTGCGTTTGTCACTGCCGATCGGCTGTCGGTGCTGTTGTCGAAGAATCGACCGACGACCGACGAAGGGGAGACAGAGCACGAAGAAACGGTCGCTTTTCTGGGCCGGCTGATCGGCTTCTATGGCGGTCCGGCCGCCGACCTGATCAATCAAGAAGAACGAAAATCGCGGGAGAAGAAGTGGCTGGATCGGCTCGATGAATCGAAGAAGGTGATTTTCGAGGACGCACGCAACGGCGTACTCTCGCGATATATCGAAATGACCGATGAATCGGCCACCGCCAAGGAGCGAGCCGCCTCAACAGCGAAGGCTGAGAAAGAGAAGTCACTGACAGAGTTGCAGATCGAAAGCGGGAAGCTCGACGAGAAAGCGAAGGAGCTGGAGGAGAAACGCAACAAGCTGAACAGTGAGTTCAGGGCCGAGATCGATGCGATCAATCGTCAGGAGCAGCCGCTGATCGCGCAGCAATCGCAATTGGCGACTCAAGCCAGCGCGCTGGAAACGAACTTGATCACCCTGTCGGCGCAACTCACGGGGCTTCAGCAGCTCGCGACGAATGAGAAAAATGACGCGCTGCAGCAGCAGTATTTTGCTCAGCTCAATTCGCTGTCGATCTTGGCCAGCCGAGCCGACGCGGATTTGTTCTCGGTAAATCGGTCGCTGGGAAATGTGCAGGCCCAGCGGAACGGGCTGCAAACACGGCGGGTGCAAGTGCAAGCCAGTGCTGCCGCACAAATCAACAGCTACGACCGGGAACTGGCAGAGATTGGCAGGCGGGAACGCCGCAACGAGGTGATGGAGAAGCGAGCCAATCGGCCGGTCACGACGACTTCCAGCAAGGTGCGGTCGCTTTCGGCTCAGGCCAGTGCGCTTTCGACGTATGACACCTATCCGTTGGAAGCGGCGAAAGAGAAGCTGCTCGGAGCGGTGCGGTGAGGGGGGTTGGCTAGGCTCGACACGCCCTTCGGAGTACCTCAGGGTACGTGCCACCCTACCGTGAGAATTCGGTTTGCCAGAGCCGGGAATTCTCACGAATTCCGCTACCAGTTACTCGCTGCCCTTGCTGCCGTCGGCTTGCACTTGGGTCAAATCGACCGTCTCGGAGAACAGGCCGGCCCAGATTTGGCCGGAGGCGGGATGATAGACCCAGCCGACGCGATTCGAGAGGCTGGCCGGGGGCGCGGCGTTGACGCGGAACACACGCTTCACGCCGTTGAGGGCGTTGACAGGAACGGTCGTCAGATAGGGGCCGTAGGGATATTGGGCTCCGACGCCGACGTTGCCGTCCGCATCGGACTTGGAGAGCAACTGAATGAGCATCTCATCCTGGATTTTGTCGGGCGTGCCGCCATTGTGATCGATGCGATAGCGCTCGATGGCGAATGTGAATTCCCGCAAGTCCTTGAGCACGGCGGCGTTTCGGGCGTCGTCCATCACGGTCGTGACTTGCGGCACGACGATACCGGCGATGATGGCCAATGTCGCCACGACCATGAGGATTTCAATCAGCGTGAAGCCACGGCGGGGCGATCCACGGCGGGACGATGGCCCGCGAAGCCGCTGGCCGCGGCTGACGAACGTCGATGATTGCGAATTCACGGTCCGCATGGCTAGAAGGAAAAAACGGGAGTCCAGGTAACGTCGCAACGGGTCATCAGGCGCGTCGAGGCTTCCGCCAAATCGCGGCGAAAACCCAACAAGTGGGCGGCGGCATGGGGCAGGCTGATGTCGCCCAACTCCAACAACAACACCAGATCGCTGGCCGCGCCGGGCACAACAGCCGGGAGCTGGCGAAACACGCCCGTTCCCAGTTGCGCGGCCAGATTGGCGGCACTGTATTGGCTGACAATGGATTGGGGAATGACGAACATGAGGCGTCGTCGTCCGCCACAGCGTTCCAGCCAGGGCTGGGCTTCCGCCAGGCACTTGGTCAGGGGACTTTCGCCATTTTCAGTCTTGAGGAGCGTTGAAGCGAGGTCGATCGACTTCACTCGGGCCAAGGCGGCCTGGCGGGCACCAGTGCGAACCGCGTTGATCAGTTGCTCGCGCTGCTCTCCGCCCGTCGAGACGGTAGCCTTCAAGCCGCCTTGCTTGGTGAAGACCGTTTCATTCAGTTGTTCGGCCAGTTCTTTGGCCAGCGCGGATTCGGAGTTCTTGAGTTCCGACGTGACCGAGTTGCGTACGGAGGAGACATCAGCCCCGGTGCCTTGGGATGGCAAGCCACCGGCTTCATCCGTTGTCGGAAACTGTAATGCCAAGTGGTCCAGGTCGCGTTGCAAATCAACCAGGATGTCGTGTGCCGCGACGGCGTGGCTTTGCAGCGCGTGGGCAATTTGGCCGGCCCGCTGGGCAGCCATCTCGAACATTCGCAGGCGGCAATAGAGCAGGAACGCGTTGGCGAGGTCTTGTGGTGTGCGGTTTTTGTTTTTCGGGTTTTCACCGGCAAGGATTTGCACGGGTGCGGCCGTCTCGCGCGTGAAGCGGGCCTTCGTTTCGGCCAAGCGATCGGCGAGCGTGCGAAGATAGCCTTGGAACCATTTGGCCGCGCGGCGAGCGCCGGTGACGCGACAATTGGGGTCTTCGACGATGGTTTCGATCCATTCGCGGAGCCCCACGCCCACCTGCGCGATCCAGGGGCCGATCCGCTTGTCGAGCGCTTGGCAAAGCTCGCCCGGCTGATCGTTCATCGTTCCGGTTGGCAACATGCCGAACAGCGCGGCGGCGGAGGCCACCCACTTTTCCACAAGCGGTTTTCCCTGAGGAGAGACAACCATGAGCTTCTTGAAGAACGCTTCGGGGTCGCCGCCGAGATCGGAAATGGCGAATTGCTGAACCACTTGCATCAAGGGCTCGACGTCGAGCCCCATTGTGCGGGCCAGGGTGGTCGCCCGCTGATCGAGGTCGCTCAGCGGATCGGCCTTAGCCAGCTCGGCGACGGTGACATCGCCGCCGGTTGAGAGAAGCGTCGATTTCTTCGAGTCGGTTGTTTGAACGGGTCCACGCAGGCTGGCGACCACCAACTTGCAGATTCGATTGACGGACTCGTCGAGAATTTTGTCGTGGGCAAAGCCAAATTGATACAGGCCGAAGCTGCGCAGCTTCAAGCCTGGTGTTTCCCCGGATTCCAGGCGGCAGGCTTCCAACAGACTTCCGGCTGGCGTCATCGTGTCGAGCATCAAGAATTCGGCCACTCGATCAGCCGCGGCGTCCATATCTTGTGCCGACAGATCATCCCCGGCGTGAATCAAGTAGGCCGCATCGAGCGCGCCGCTGCCCGCTTCGCGGGCTGAGAGTCCACACGCGGGATCGCCGGGAAAGGCAGTGCCGGGGCGGTGAAATTGTGCCAGTTCGGTGAGCGTGGCGACGGTGTTTACCGCGGCGAGTTCTTGCTGCTGGGGGTTGCGCGTCGTGCCATGCACGAGCACGGCGGCCAACTCCATATTGGCGCCGTCAGGCAAGGTTTCCAACAATTGCCGGGCCAGAAACGCTACATCGGTCACCGCGCCGCTGCCTGTGCCCCCACAGGGGGATGCGACGATGACGATGCGGGGCAGGAATTGCAAATTGCCGGCATCATTGTGGAGCTTTTCGATGGCGGCCTTGAGCCGCGCCGTCACTTGTTGGGAGTGATCGACAAGGGCCAACCGGCCGAGAGGCCGCAAGCCTTCGGTTTGCAGCGAGCGAGGAATATTGAACAGCCACCGACGGCTGAGCCATTCCAAGATTTGCCGTGAATCTTCTTTGTAGTCTTGCGAGCGGCGGAGCGGCATTGCCACGGTTTCATCGGGCCGCAGGTGCCCGGGTTCGTCGCTGTAAGTGGCCGTCGCCAAATCGCGCGAATCGGTATCGAGCAACAGCATGGGCGCGAGCGACTTTAGCGGAGCCGGCAGGCGGTCTTCGAGGCGGCGGCGCAAGCTGCGGAGGATTTTGCCGCCGCAGCCACCCAAGCCAATAAACAGTGTCGGACGAAACGGCGGAGCAGCCGGATCGACATCGGGGGGTGGAACATCGACCAGGGGACGGCCGGTTTGCAGGGCATCTAAATCGGGAACGCGGCTGTTTTCTGGGGGATTGATCGTGCCGCTGGTGGCGCTGGTTCGTGTGGTGCGAAAAGGCCGCGACATGGCCGGCGAGACCGGGGCTGTCGCGCCGCTGGAGGTGAGTTGCTGGATGGCGCGTGTTGCGGCATCCAGATCTTCCAGCATGTTGTCGGGCCCGCGCGTCATGGCCAGCGGACTGGAATGCGAGGCGTCGGTCGGGCCGCTGCTATTTGTGGCAGATACGAATGAATCGGTGCGAGCGAGGGCATCGACCAACTCGCGGCAATTGCCGAACCGTTCCGTCGGCTTCTTCGAAAGTGCCTTGGCGATTACCGATTGATCATATTGACAGAGTGCTTCTAAACGCGGTTTGGCATTGAGGTGCTGGGCGGCCAGTTGTGCCGCGGTGCGTCCCGGGAAGGGGAGCACGCCGGTTAGCATCTCTTGAAAGACAATTGCCAGGCTGTATTGATCGCTGCGGTTGCTGGGACGTCCTTCGAAGACTTCGGGAGGGGCATAGATGGGGGTCAACCCGCCCATCATGGAGGCGGTGCCGTCGTGGATGTCTTTGACCAGGCCGAAATCGGCGACCTTCACGCGCCCGCCGACGAGCAGCAAGTTTTCGGGCTTAACGTCGAGGTGTTGCAGCGAGTGCTGCTCGTTCATGTAGTCGAGCGCGTCGGCCGTATCGCGAACGAACTGTAAAAGCTCTTCGCGGGTAATTCCTGTTTGGCCCTTCTTGCGGATTTCTTCGAATCGGTCTTTCAAGCTGCAATCGGCCAATTCCGTGACGATCAGCAGTTGGCCATCGACGACTTCGATGCGTTCGAGCGAGAGCAAAAACGGATGCCGCACGCCCTTGATGCGGTTGAGCGCTTTTAGCTCGCGAGCCGCACGATCTTCGTCGAGCAGGCCATAGACGAACTTGATTGCTTTAACGAGTTCGCCTGGCGCTTCGGCCTTCCAGACTTCGCCGTAGCCACCCGCGCCGATGCGCTTCACGAGCTTGTAGCCCGGAATCGGCTCGTTCGGTGTCGCTGTTGTGCTGGCGGAGGGCTTCACGGTGGAGGGGTATCTCGAGGGACAGGAAATGGCTGCACGCGGGCGCAATCACGCCACCCTGAAGTGTGGCATACGATTTTGCGCATTCGGCAAAGCTTTACTGCAAAGTGGCGGCAGGCCGGATAGGCGGAATAACCGGCGCAAGAGGGCGCGGCTTCGCGAGATTCCGGGACCAAGTTTGGTCCCGGCTATAAGTTACTGCGGGTGGAACCTTGTTTCATGCGGTCCAAGAGGGCGGCGGCGAGAATGACGAGGCCGAGAACGACCTTTTGAGGATCGCTGCTGATCTCCATGAGGTTCATGCCGTTCTGTACGACGGCGATCAAGAGCGCGCCGAGCAAGGTTCCGAACATGCGGCCCTGTCCGCCTGAAAGGGATGTGCCGCCGACAACGACGGCAGCAATCACCTGCAATTCGTAGGTCGCTCCGTAGGTCGGAGCGCCGCTTTGGTATTGCGAGACCATGAGCACGCCTGCGAGGCCCGCTAGTGAACCGCTGATGATATAGGACGCCAGTTCCACGCGCCGCACGGGGACGCCGCAAAGCCAGGCGGCTTGGCGATTGCCACCCACGGCATAGAGGTAGCGGCCAAACGTGGTTCGCGAGAGCACGATATGCCCGATGCCGTAGAGCAGCAGCATCAAGATGACAGGATTGGGGACGCCGAACAGCGAGCCACGAGTCAGCACAAGAATCGACGCGGGAATGTCGTTGATCGTTTCGCTGCGCGTGACCATCGAGGCTAGGCCGCTGGCTACCGACATGGTGGCCAGCGTGACGATGGACGGGGGAATGCCCATCAGCGTGATGAAGGCACCGTTGAATGCTCCCGCTACGGCACACAGCCCAATGGCCACCAGGCAGCAGCCCAGCAGTTCGATAACACCGGCCTCGGTGCCCCCTCCTACGTCGCGAATCAACCGGGCCGCGATGACCGCGGAGAGTGCAACCAGGCTGCCCACCGAAAGATCAATCCCGCCGACGATGATTACCATTGTCATCCCGATCGCGATGATGGCGATTAGCGCGATCTGATTTGCAATGTTTAGTAAGTTGCGGACTTTGAGAAAAGTTGGGCCGGAGTAGCCTTGCGGGGAAATAAGCTGAGCTTCGGCCGCTGCGGGGCCGAGCGATGCGACATCTTGAAATAGACTCCATGCCGCGGTGGCTTCACTGCCGGCGATCCAATCGATTTTTTGACTCGCTTCAGTGGCCCGGGTAATTGCCCGCCGAACATCCAGCGGTTGGCCGCTGACGGTTTCCACCACGCGAAAACCGCTGTTTTCTAAGCTGTTTTTCAACGCCGTCGCGAACTCGGCGTCTTCTTCGGTCGCGCGGACGACGATCAGCACGCCTGCTCCTGGCTGGGCCCGCGTTTGAATCAAGCCGGCGACTTGTTTGCCGCCACTCGCGCCGGCCGGGAACTGCTGGCCCCAGGTGATGACGCTCAATATTCCGCACAAAACCAGCAGCGCAATGACTGTGGTGTATTCACTGACAATCGTCCTCAACAGTCGTTGCTTCACGTGGTTACACCACTCACCTACTCGCCGATGGTTACTTCAACTCTGGATCATTCGCGGTATCGGCCTGCTTATACAGAGCCGTCGGAATGAGTTGCTCGACCGGCACTTCCTCGCCCGCGAAATACTTGAGAATGCTCTGCGCCGTTTGCTTGCCAATTTGATCGGGATGCTGAATCGGGTCGGCGAAGATTTTGCCGTCGCGAATCGCTTCCTTGCCTTCTTTCTGGCCGTCGAATGCGACGATCTTTACCTGGTCGGCCTTGTTCGCTCGTTGTAATGCGGCGAGAGCGCCGAGGGCGGAGGGATCGTTGATAGCAAAGATGCCGGCGAGATCGGGGTGTGCGATGAGGGCGTCTTGTGCGGCTCGGTCCCCTTTGTCCTTCTTTCCGTCGCCGGGCAGTTCGGCCACGATTTCGATTCGTCCGGCCGTGCGGCCCTGGTTGTGCTTCTCGATCACTTCTTTGAAGCCTTGGACGCGGAGCAAGCAGGACTCGGCGTCTTTGTAGTCGAGAATGACGACCTTACCGCCGGCTTCGCCGAGCACTTCGATCATGGCTTCGGCTGCTTGCTTACCTCCGCCGAGATTATCGCTGGCGATGTGCGAGACGATTTTGGCTCCTGGCGCGAGGCAGGCGATGTCAGCCGTGAAGACGGGGATGCCGGCCTTGTTCGCTTCCTGAATCACCGGGCCGATGCCTTTGCTGTTGCACGGGCAGAGGACGATGGCCGCGTGTTTGGCGACGATGAAGTCGCGAACTTGCTGCTGTTGCTTGGCAACGTCGAACTCGCCGGCGACGACGACGGCCTTGTAGCCGGCCTTCTCCAGTTCCGCGGTCAGGTTATCGCCGATCACGCGAAAGAACGGATTGCCGAGTGTGAGCACGGAGACGCCAACGGTGCGATTGGCTTTAGCGTCGGCTGAGCCGCCGGAGGGCGCGGAATGGCAGCTTGCCAAGCCACTGAAAACCACAAGGGCCAGCAATAACGAACAAGCACGCGCGGGAGAGGGTCGCGACATGATGGCTTCCGCAGTTGATAAATAGCGAATCGAGTGGCCCCATCCTAATCAGTACAACCCCCGCTGAAACCTAGGGCTGCTCGCGATGGTCTTTGTGGGCTGATATTCTAACGGGCGTTCCAGTTGGTCAATTCATCCCTGTTTGCGGCTTTGAACAAAAGTCAGGCGGCCCATGAAAGCGTCACTACTTGGATTGCTGTTGTCGTTGTTTCTGGCGTCGTATCTGGCACCAGTTAGTTTGTGGTCCCAAGAGCGTAAGCCGAATGTCGTCGTGTTTCTTTCGGATGACCAGGGTTGGGGCGATTTGAGTATTCATGGCAATAAGAATCTCTCGACGCCGAACATCGACTCGTTGGCCAGGGATGGGGCGCTGTTCGAACGATTTTTTGTTTGTCCGGTTTGCTCGCCGACGCGGGCGGAGTTTTTGACTGGTCGGTATCACGCTCGTACGGGCGTTCGGGGTGTCTCGACAGGCCAGGAACGGCTGGATCTGGACGAGCGGACGATCGCCGACACGTTCAAAGCGGCCGGCTATGCCACGGCGGCCTTCGGCAAGTGGCACAACGGGTTGCAATCGCCTTATCACCCGAACGATCGCGGCTTTGACGAATATTACGGCTTTTGCTCAGGCCACTGGGGGGACTACTTCAGCCCGCCCTTGCATCACAATAACACGATCGTACGCGGCAACGGCTACACGACCGATGATTTTACCGATCACGCGATTGGGTTCATCGAGAAGAATCAGAGCCGTCCGTTCTTCTGCTATGTGCCGTTCAATACGCCGCATTCGCCGCTGCAGGTGCCCGATTCGTATTGGGATCGTTTCAAAGATAAGAAGCTGGAGATGCTACATTACGATGCGGCCCAGGAAGAGGTTGATTTCACGCGGGCGGCGCTGGCGATGTGTGAGAACATTGATTGGAATGTCGGCCGCGTGCTGAAGCAGTTGGATGAACTCAAGCTGGCTGACAATACGATCGTCGTTTATTTTGCCGACAACGGCCCGAATAGTTGGCGCTGGAACGATGGGATGAAGGGGCGGAAGGGTTCGATCGATGAAGGGGGCGTGCGCTCGCCGCTCTTAGTGCGGTGGCCTAAGCATATCGCCGCCACGACGCGCGTTCCGCAGATTGCGGGTGCGATTGACCTGTTGCCGACACTGACCGATTTGTGCGGAGTTCGAGTTGTCGGCGAGAAGAAGCTCGACGGAGTGAGTCTGAAGCCGATGCTCGCTGGTACGACCGCGAATTGGCCTGAGCGAACGATTGTTACTTCTTGGAACGGTCGTGTCAGCTTGCGGACCCAGCAGTATCGGTTCGACGCGGGTGGCGGACAGGGGAAAAAGGCGAGTACGGTTACGGCGTTGTACGACATGACAACTGATCCTGGCCAGAATCGCGACATCAGCAAGGAGCGGCCGGAGGTCGCGGCCCTGATGGTGGCCGAGGCAAAAAAATGGCGCGGTGAACTGGCCGCGAAAGCGGGAGCGGATAATCGGCCGTTTACGGTTGGCTATGCGGCTTCGACACCGCTGCCAGCTCGTGATGGCGTGGCGCACGGAAATGTTCAGCGCAGCGATACGGCTCCAAATTGTTCTTACTTTACGAATTGGATGAGCCCCGACGATCGCATCACCTGGAATGTTGATGTCGGCAACGGCGGCCGCTACGAAGCGACTGTCTATTACACCTGCGCCGCCAGCGATGTCGGTTCTACGGTCGAACTTTCGCTGGGTAATGCGCGGATTCAAACCAAAATCACCGAAGCACACGATCCGACGCTGTACGGCAAGGAGCATGACCGGGTGCAACGTCACGCGGAGTCGTACATGAAGGATTTCAAGCCGATGAAGCTGGGTACATTTGAATTGAAGGCCGGGCAGGGGGAACTTTCTCTTCGCGCCCTCCAAGTCGCCGGCAAGCAAGTCATGGATGTTCGCTACATCGTGCTGGACCGGGTTAAGAATGAGTAGGAACAGCATCGGTTCAGTTGGAGCCTCGCCCTCCCGGTAGTCTTCGCGCCCCTGCGAATTTGCGTTAAAAGCGGGGAGCTTAACCACTCCCTGGCGGGTTGCGAACCTTCACGCCTCTGGCTTCGTACAAGCCCTAGCCCTACCCACTAGCTCTGCCCCGCCCCAATGCTCCAGCTCACCGGCGTCAAAAAGTCATACGCAGAGCCGGACGGCGGGCAGTTGCCGATTCTCGATATTCCCAAATTTGAGGTGAATAACGCCGAGCAGATGGTGCTCGTCGGCAAGAGCGGCTGCGGCAAAACGACGCTGCTGCACACGATTGCCGGCATCACGCGGGCCGATGCGGGGCAAATCAAGATTGATAACATCGACATTGCCAACCTGTCGGAAGCGGGCGTCGATCGGGTGCGGGCCGACAAGCTGGGCTATGTGTTTCAGACATTCAATTTGCTCCCTGGATTCACGGCGCTGGAAAATGTGCTGCTGGGGATGACGTTTGCTCGCGGTCGCAAAGACCCGGCTCGCGCGCGGCATTTGCTTGATCGTGTTGGCCTCTCCCACCGTTCGACCCATAAGCCGAGTGCTCTGTCGGTGGGCGAGCAACAGCGTGTGGCAGTGGCGCGGGCGTTGGCGG
>JANNTN010000123.1:0-15457 GCA_031394445.1 Anatilimnocola sp. | reverse complement strand
TTGCTCACCGGACGGCTGCCGGTAAAGCCGGCTAATGCCGATGATTTGCCGCTGGATGCGTATCAGCCGTGGCTGGATTGCAAGCGGGAGTCGATTGAGTTGCTGGCTGAGCAAGGTGAAACCGACGCGGTGAATCAGCCGCTCAACGACATCGTGCAAAAGTGCCTGGCTTTTGATTCCGCCGGGCGCTTTGCCAGTGCTGATGAACTCGCGACTTCGTTGCGCGGCTACCTCGATTCAACCAAGCAGCCCACTCCCTCGCTCTCCCTCTCCCAATCTCCCCCTCCACTCACTCATTCCGCCGCACGTCGCGCTGCCTTCGTTGCCATACTATCGCTCGTCGCCGTCGCTCTTGTTTCCATTGGCTTGCTATGGTCCAGCGTTAACGCTCCGCGCAGCACGCCGCTCGAACTGCTTTATCAAAAAGGCCTCGACGAGTACGACGCCGGCGAGTATGCCGCCGCGGTTGACAGCTTCACCATTTGCCTCGAACGCAAACCCGGCTGGCACCTCGCCCTCTTCGGCCGCGCCCAAGCGCTGCGGAAGCTGGAAAAGTGGCATGAAGCGCGAAGTGATTATTCGGCCTTGAAAGATTCTAATCCAGCATGGGCATACACCTTCGTCGGTTATTGCGATATGCGGATGAACGACAATACTGCTTCGGCTGCCGACTTTTCGACGGCCTACAATCGTGGCCAGCGAGACGTTTTGTTTTTGCTCAACTACGCGAGGATTCAGATACGGCGGCAGCGCTTTGTTGAGGCCATCAATATCTATTCGGAAGTGTTGTCGATAGAACCTCAAAATCGCATGGCGCTCTGTAACCGGGCATTGATGGGTGTTGCTCGGGTGACAGATCACAAAATGAACATGCCATCGGCGGAGTGCCTGGCGGATGCCGTTGAGTATTGTCGCTTGGAGAGCGATTCGTTTAAGGGTTCCTTCTGCGCGGCAATTGTTTTTGGCGAAGCAGCTCGCAAGGATTCGAGCTACGTCGAGAAGGCGGTGAGTTATCTGGCAGAGGCACTACAAAAGAAACTCCCCCTGGAAGCAGTGTCGCCTTACTCAGCTCAGTTGAGGGCGATAGTTCCACTCGTGGATCAAACCATCCGCGATCGTGCCGCACACGATCCAAAGTTCCGTGTGAGTTTTACTCCGGGTTTGGAATTCTCTGAGACCCCGCGCTGGGATCTCATACTGCAATTAAGCGGCAGTCACACCCCCAAGCTGGCTAACAACCCATAAACAGGGATTGTTGCTTCGCGTTGGTTGTCGAAATAAGTGACGACCCCTCTTTAAGGTGGACTGTACGGCCCAACAAGACGGCACGATCGGATAATCCGCCCGCTTTTTCTGCCAATTTGCAATCTCCCGGTTGGACTTGAGCATCCTCGCGATGCTAGCAGAGAAATCTGCATCTTTCAGGTGCATTTTTCCGTTCGTTGAACCTATCGGGAAAGGTCAGCATTCCATGGCTGGGCAATATTTACGCGGATTGTGGGTTGGCACGTTATCGAGGTTAATTGGAAAGAGACGAAAACAGGCTCGGCGACCGATCGTTCGTCGCCTGAGGGCTGAATTGTTAGAAGATCGTTCCGTGCTATCGGTCGCTCCGTTCGGCGACGCGGAAACGATTTCGCTGGCGGAATACCTCGCACAAGAGCACGAGGAGATCGGGCCTGCAATTCCCGCGGCGCTTGCTGCGGACAGCGCGGACGCCGTGTTCGGCGCTCAATCAGCAGCAACGCAAAACGAGATTTCGTTCGAGCAGCTCGCCGAAGGGGAAGAAGGCGACCCACCACCGGAAGATCCGCCACCGGAAGACCCGCCAGTGGAACCGGTTGTCGAGGAAACTGTTGTCAGCCTTGATGAGGAAGGAACGATCACAGTTGAAGGTATTATCACGGACAACGGTGGAGCGTCGGGCTTGACCATCAGCATTGACAACGCAACGGGTACGGTTGTGCTCAACGGTGACGGCACGTTTACTATCATCATCACCGATCCTGGAAACGACCCAGTTATCACCATCACAATAACCGATGCCGATGGCAACACGACGACGATTACGGTGCAAAATCCAATTTGAGGCGTCTTGAGCCGAATGGAATTTGTTGCCCGCTGCATGACGGCCTGGAATCGCCTACTATGATGGCGATTCCAGGGCACTTTGCGAGAACCAAGTCATGCGCACCAAGCACTGCAATTTCACCCCGTCGCGAATCGATGATTCGCGACGCCAGTTTGTCGCCGCTTCCGCCGGCATGTTGTTAACCGCGGTGTCGCTGCCTTCTGCCACGGCGCGGGCGGCAGAGCCGGACCTGGCGAAGTTGCCGTACATCGATGCCCATTCGCACGTTTGGTCGCCCGATGTGGCTCGCTGGCCGCTGATCGCTGGACAGACCGCTGCCGATCTAAAGCCGCCAAGCTTTACGCCGGAAGAATTGTTCGCGCTGGCGGAACCGGAGAAGGTTGGCCGCGTCGTACTGATTCAGCACACTACTTATCACGGCTTCGACAACACCTACTTGATTGATTGTGCTAAGCAATTTCCCGGCCGCTTCAGCATCGTCGGCATGATTGACGATCGCTTGCCAGATGCCGGCGTGAAACTCCGCGCGCTGTTGCCGGAGGGCGTTCGCGGCCTGCGCATCACGCCACGCACTCGCGGGGAGCAATGGCTCGAGGGGCCGGGCATGGATTCGTTGTGGAAGACCGCTGCTGAAACCGGACAGAACATGTGCTGCCTGATCGACGCGAAGGAACTGCCGCGCGTCGCCGCGATGTGCGAAAAGCATCCCGGCACTCCGGTCGTCATCGATCACTTCGCCCGCGTGGGCGTGACGGGTGAAATCAAGGAGGCCGATGTAGCAAGTTTGTGCAGCCTTGCCAAAAACAAGCGCGTCACTATTAAACTTTCCGCTTACTACGCACTGGGAAATAAGCAGCCGCCGTACGAAGATCTAATTTCCATGATCCGGCGTGTAATTGATGCGTTCGGCGTCGAGCGGTGCATGTGGGCCAGCGATTCGCCGTATCAGGTGCAGCCGCCGCATACCTATCCTGCCTCAATTGCCCTGATTCGCGACAAATTGTCCGGGTTGTCGGCATCCGATAAGCAATGGCTACTGGGTAAGACGGCCGAGCGAGTGTTTTTCGCTAAGTAAAGACCAGTAGCCGACTTGCGTATGGCGAGGATTTGGATTTCTGATCTTTACTTGGACATAAAACATGCTGTAAGTTAACGACCAGAGCACCGCGGCGGGTTTCTTCTAACATTGCCTCAACCCCGTGCGGTTCGGCCGCTGTTTTAAGTGACGATAGGGCGGCGGCCGGTGCTCGGAATTGTACAACGCTGATTGCAGACGCACCGGTCACCAGCCGACGCATCTGCAATCAGCTTTTTTGTTTCTTGCCCGTCGTTTTTCACGACGCGTTTTTTGGGACAAAGGGCAAACGTCTCGCTCGCCAAGAGTTTCGCCACGGCCGGCGAACTGGTGTAAACTGCTATCTGCTCTCCCGCCTGATAGTAGCCCACCATCATTCTCGTCATGATCCGCTCGCTCGTCCGTTTCGTCGTCGTCGCGGCCGTGTTCGCGCTTCCCTTCCAAAGCGCGGCAATAGCCGCTGAGCCAGCGCCTGATTTCCGCGCGACCTACGCGGACAAAATTCAGCCACTCCTGGCAACCTACTGCCAATCGTGTCACGGCAAGCAAGAGCCTGAGGGCAAGCTCGATGTGACGGTGTTCGCTTCAATTGATCGCGTCGCCGATGGTCATGAGACGTGGCAGGCGATTTTAGAGCGGCTCGAAGCGAAGGAGATGCCGCCGGACGACGCGAAGCGGCAACCGACGGATACCGACCGGCGAGTGTTGATCGATTGGATTCGTGCTTTCCACGCGGACCAGGCGAAGCGCAACGCCGGCGACCCGGGCCTCGTTCCGGCACGTCGGCTCAATGCCGCGGAATACAACTACACGATTCGCGACCTGATTGGCTTTGATATTCAGCCGGCGAAGCAGTTTCCGATCGATCCGGCGAATGAAGCAGGGTTCGATAATTCCGGCCAGTCGCTGACGATGTCGCCGGGGCTGGCGAAAAAGTATGTCGAAGCCGCCCGTTTCGTCGCCGAGCATCTGGTGCTCAAGCCGCAGGGGTTTGACTTCGCGCCGCATGCGGCAATGACGGACACCGATCGCGATAAGTACTGCGTCAATCGAATCATTAGCTTCTACCAGAAGCAGCCGACGGACCTCGCGGACTATTTTATAGCGGCGTGGAAGTTTAAGCATCGCGCGGCGCTTGGGCAGCCGAATGCTACGCTTGAAGAGATTGCCGCTACTGAAGGGGTGAGTCCGAAGTACCTCGCCACGGTTTGGGCCGCACTAAACGAGGAGCAATTTAACGTCGGCCCGATGGCCAAGTTGCAAACGATGTGGCGCGAGTTGCCGCGACCCGATCTTAAACAACGAGACGTGGCCAAGAGCGGTTGCATCGTCATCAGCGATTGGATCAAACCGCTGCGCCGCAAGCTCGAACCGCCCGTCAAAGGAATCAAAATCTCCGGCGTTCACGAAGGCTCGCAATCGTTCGTGCTGTGGAAGAACCGACAGTATGCTGCGAACCGGCGGACGTATAGCAAAGCTGCGCTGCAAGTGAGCGCCGCCGATCAGCCGGCGGAAGATTCTGATCTTGCCGTACCCATCGACGAATCGGAGCACGCTCATTACGAAGCCTCGTTCGCTCGCTTCGTATCCCTCTTTCCCGACGCTTTCTTTATTTCCGAGCGCGGCCGCGATTACGTGGGCAAGGCCCGCGACCAGCAAGAGAAAGGCCGCCTGCTCAGTGCCGGCTTTCACAGCCAGATGGGCTATTTCCGCGACGATCAGCCCCTGTGCGACATGATTCTCGACGACGCGCAGCGAGCTGAGCTAAATACTTTGTGGCAGGAACTCGACTTCATCGCCAGCGTGCCGCTGCGGCAAATGCAAGGGTTTCTGTGGTTTGAGCGGACCGATTCGCGGTTCATGCGAGACGATTTTTTTGATCCGTTCCGCGCCGAGGATAAAGACGCCGGCAACCCGGCAAAAATTGCCCGTCTCGCCGACGTCTATCTCGGCAAAGCTCGCAGCAACGGAGGCGACGAGATTGAGTTGCAAGCCATCGCCGACTATTTCCGCGAGATGAGCGACCGCAGCCAGCGGGTTGAGCAAACTCGCTTCGCGGCCGAGTCGAGCCATCTCGATTCGCTCGTCGCCTTTGCTGAAGGAGCCTATCGCCGGCCACTTGCTGCTGCCGAGCGCAATGATCTGCTCGCGTTCTATCGGTCGCTGCGTGCCGACGGCGACGTGACACACGAAGAAGCAATGCAAGACGTTGTCGTCTATGTTTTGATGTCGCCCCAGTTCTGCTATCGGATGGATTTGTCCTCGGGAAATACACTAGCCCGAAGCGCAAGCGAGGGTATATCGTCCAACCGGCGGTCTCGTGTTCTCGATGACCACGAACTCGCCTCCCGCCTCAGCTACTTCCTCTGGTCGAGTATGCCCGACGCTGAGCTGCTAAAACATGCCGCCGCGGGTGATCTCCATAAACCGGCCGTCCTCGTCGCACAGACGAAACGGATGCTGGCCGACGATCGCAGCCGGGCGCTGGCGGTGGAGTTTGGTGGCAATTGGCTCGACTTCCGCCGCTTCGAGCAACACAACAGCGTCGATCGCACGCGCTTTCCCACGTTCACCAACGAACTGCGGCAAGCGATGTACGAAGAGCCAATCCGCTTCTTCGTCGATTTGATTCAGCGCGACGGCTCAGTCTTCGATTTTCTGTACGCAAAGCATACGTTCGTCAACGGCACGCTGGCCGAACACTACGACCTGCCGGATTCGCTGCTTGGCAAGGATGAATGGGTCCGCATCGACGACGCGGCTGAACATGGCCGCGGTGGCCTCTTGCCGATGGCCGTGTTCCTAACACAAAACGCCCCCGGCCTCCGCACCAGTCCCGTCAAACGGGGCTACTGGGTCGTCCGCCGCATCCTCGGCGAGCGCATTCCCGCGCCGCCGCCGAATGTGCCCGAGCTACCCGCTGACGAAAGCAAACTGGAACTCTCGCTACGCGAAACGTTCGCCAAGCACCGCGACCACGCCGCCTGCTCCGGCTGTCACGAGCGCTTTGACGCTCTCGGCCTCGTCTTCGAAGGCTACGGCCCCATCGGCGAGCGCCGCCACAGCGATCTTGCCGGCCGGCCGGTGGATACGCGAGCGACGTTCCCCGTCGTGGGGCGGGCCTCTGGCCGGCCAGGAGAGAGGAACCAGGAGCCAGAAACCAGTAGCCAGGATTCAGAAGTTGCCTTGCAACGCCTACAAGCTTACCTCCGCACCGAGCGCCAGGAGGAATTTGTTGAAAACCTCTGCCGCAAGCTGTTATCTTATTCACTGGGGCGAACTCTCCTGCCCTCCGACGATCCCCTCGTCGCCCATCTGCAAAAAAACCTGGCCGCGAATAACCACCGTTTCACTTCCCTGATCGAAACCATTGTTACCAGCCAACAGTTTTTGACGAAGAGACAGTAGGTCGCCCCAGTAGGTCCGTCCTGCCGGGACAGACCTCGATCCGCGAATCACCGTCAACCTGCCAAAAAGATCCCGCCCGGCGGGCGAGACCTACTAACCATGCCCACCACTTCCCTCACTCGTCGTACTCTCCTCCGCGGCGCGGGTGTCGCGATGGCCTTGCCGTGGCTCGAATCGCTGCCGGTGTGGGGCAATGAACCGGCCGCGGCATCAGCAAATGCGTCCGACAGCGCGCCGACGTACCCGAAGCGATTCGCGGCCCTTTTCATGGCTTGCGGCGTCAACGCGACGCACTGGTGGGCCAAGGGATCGGGCGAGGAAATGGAGCTCGGCAAATCGCTGGAGCCGCTCGCCCCGCTCAAGATGAAGCTGAATGTCATCAGTGGCCTGTTCAACAAAGCGGCCACCGGCGTCGGCATCCATCCTGGCCAAACCGGCAATGTCCTGTCGGGTGCGCAGCTTCAAAAAGGGGCCGAGCTGAAAGGTGGCATCAGCGTCGATCAGCTCCTGGCCAACCACATTGGCCACGAAACGGTCCAGCCCAGCCTCGTTCTCGGCTGCGAGCAGCCCACCACCGGCTATCACGAGACGAACTTCTCGATGGCCTACAGCTCGCACATTTCGTGGCAGAATGCGACATCGCCCGTGCCGATGGAGGTCTATCCGGCTCTCGCTTTCGATAGCCTGTTCGACAATCGCGGCAGCCGGCGAAACAAGAGCGTTCTCGACCGCGTCGCCGATCACGCGACCTCCCTCCGCCGCCAGGTTAGCGAAAACGATCAGCGCAAGCTCGACGAATATCTCGACAGCGTCCGCGAAGTCGAAAAGCGGATCATCCTGACGCGCGACGATCAAACCAAAGCCGCCGACAAAGCCGCGACCAGTGGTCGCGGTTCCCTCGTCGCGATGCAGCGCCCCGACAACGGCCTCCCCGAAGACATTCGCGAGCACATGCGGCTGATGTGCGACATCGTCGCCCTCGCGTTTCAAACCGACAAAACCCGCGTCGCCACGCTTTTGCTCTGCCGCGACATTTCGGGCCTGTTCTATCCCTTCCTTGACGCCCGCAAGGCCCACCACTCCGCCTCGCACGACGACCTCTCCGACGAGTACGAGCGGATCAGCCGATATTACGTCAGCCAACTCGCCTACCTCGCCACTCGCCTCGACGCCATGCCCGAAGCCGACGGCACGGTGCTCGACCACTCGTGCCTCTTGTACCTCTCCAACATGTGGTCCGGCAGCAAGCACGACAGCACGAAGCTGCCGTTGCTCTTGGTCGGAGGCCTCGGAAATACATTAGCGACCGGCCGCGTCCTCAACTATCTCGATCAGCCCGACGAAGACCGCAAGCTGTGCGGTCTGTATCTGTCGATCATGGACAGGTTGGGCGTGAAGCAAGAGCGTTTCGGTGATGCGGATGCACGGCTGGCGGGTATTTAACGTAGATGGCGTCACAAATTGTGATACCAAAGCTTTTTCGCGCGCGTTTCTTGCTCCCGCGATATACTATCTGAGAGGGAGCCACTAATGACCGCGCGCGAACTTTTACTGCGTGAAATTCCGGAGACGCCCGAGCCGGTTCTCAACGAGCTCTATCTCTATCTCCAATTATTGAAGTCGCAACCGCAAGCTGATACCTTCAACGGCCTCGTCGCCAGCGAGTCCACCCTCGGCCGCGACTGGAACACGCCCGAAGAGGACGCCGCATGGAAAAACCTTTAGCGACGTAGGGTGTATGAGCGGTGCGAAATGCACCTTCTGCACGGCGCGAGTCTTTCAAAGGTGCATTGCGCGGCGCTGATGCACCCTACACAAATTTAGCCGCTGATGGGGTCGCGGTGGGTGCGGACCCATTGGACTTGACGTTTGAAGAGAAATGCAGCGTAGATCGGGAGCTTGGCGGCAACATACAGCGGTGCGGCCAGGAGTGCGAAGAGGGGGACTTGGCGGCGGCAATGGGCGGCCCAGCCGGTGAGGACGGCGAGTAACAGCACTGCGCAGGCAAAGCCAGAAATGGCGAGTGGCGTTGCGGAGCCACAGAGCAGCCAAAGGGCGGCTGTGAGGGCGGTCATTGTGGCGAGTCCAAAGGCCAAGAGGGCGAGCGGCGGCACGGCGAGGTCGAGGGCGAGCCAGGCGAGGTCGAGGCGGCGATGGCGAAGGGCTAAGAGCATCAGCCGGGGCACTTGTGTGAGTAGCGTTTTGAGATGTCCGTGTTCCCAGCGGGTTCGCTGGGTCCGCGCGGCGGCGCGTTGCTGCGGCAGTGGGCTATCGACGCGGGCCTCGGGCAGAAACATCGCTGGTTTGCCGGCGAGGGCCAGGTTGATGCCAAGCTGCATGTCTTCGACGACGTTGCCATCCGCGAGCTTCGCCGTTTGTGCCAGATTCCACGGCAGCGCCATGCCGGTGCCCGTCAAATGACACATGCCCGCCAACCGCACGAGTCCGAGCGTCCGCACCAAGTTTTTGAAGCGAAAGGCCAGGCCTGAAATGAGCTGCAACACGCTGCCGTTCAGATCGGGATCGCACAGATTCAATCCCTGCACCGGCCGCCCCGTCTCAATCGCAGCCGCCGCGAGCAATTTCACCGTCTCCGCCCCCACGCGGCAATCGGCATCCAGAAGCACGATCGCCTCGGGCGGATCGCTTCCCAAATACCGAATCCCACAATCCAGGGCAAACCCCTTGCCCCGTTTCACCGCATCGGTTCGCTCCACCACCTCCGCGCCATACGACCGGGCAATTTCCGCCGTTCGATCGCGGCAATTATCCGCCACCACGACCACACGTCCGCCGGCCGGCAGCGTCGGCATGAGCGTCTCCAACGTCCCACCAATCACCGCCTGCTCGTCGTGCGCCGGAATCAGCACCGCCACCCGCGCATCATCAGCCAGCGTCGCCACACTTCCGCGCCGTCTCGGCACCAGCGACAGCAACACTTCCAAGCAAAACACGGCAACAGGCGCGCACACGGCGACCGCCAGGAGCAAACAAACGAGGTTGATAATGAAGATCATGGGTTATTCAAATGACGAATGACGAATGACGAAGCACGAATGACCAATGATTCGAATTCAATTCTTTATTGGTCATTCAGTTTTCATCATTCGGATTTTATTACTGGTACGCCATCCACTCCCGCACCGGCTTCAAGAACCCCGTCGTCCCCGCCAGCGGCGATTTGGCGACCCAATCGCGAGTCTTCCGCCAGGTGCTCCGCAGCAGCGTGCCCATCGAGGGCCGGCTGATCGAGCCTTCGGCCAATTCGACGCTTCCCGACGCCAGGCTCCACTTGTAGCGCTCCTCGCCGCGGCCGAGGTCGATTTTGTGAATGCCGAACTGTCGGGCCTCCTCCGCCAACTGCACAAACAGCGTCATCCCCGGAGAATACGAAGACAGCTCCGGGTTGTAAGCCGTGAACCACGAATGCAACACTCCGCGGCTGGTCAGCGACAAGCAGACTGCGGCGACCTTGTCACCCGCTCGCAGCACGGTCAGCGACGTGCCAAAGCTCTCCCCCTTTTGCTTGCGCAATTCGCGGAGGGCCTG
Source organism: Anatilimnocola sp. (assembly GCA_031394445.1). Lineage (GTDB taxonomy): Bacteria > Planctomycetota > Planctomycetia > Pirellulales > Pirellulaceae > CAYLLN01. Next base: position 5,333 of record JANNTN010000123.1, on the reverse strand, counting down.
TTCGATCCACGGAAACGCAAATACATCCGTCAGCTTCGAGCGCACGAGCTGCTCCGACTTCCATTGCCGCATGAGCGAGTACGCTTCCTCGTCGTCGGCGTCAAACGCAAACTGCAGCGGTCCCACCTCGCGCGCCAGCTTCCGCGTTTTTTGCCCCTGCCGATGAATCGAGTCGCTCCGCGCGTCCTTGCGACCTTGCAGATAGGCTTGATAGCCTTCCGTCAGATCGATTTGCGGCGATTTGGCCTTCAGTGTGGTGAACGGTTCAAAGCCGCTGGCAGCGCATACCAAATGATCGAAATCCCAACTCGCCAGCCGGCACTCCGCGAGTATCGCCAGCGGATCGAGCTTCGTGCCGGGCCGCACGATCGGCCCGTGATAGTCCGACAGCTTTCCGCCAACCGGCTTGCCCAGATTCAATTTCCCTCGCTGAAACGGAAAGAAGCCAACCGTTTCGCTCTCCTCGCGCAGCACGGCAATCTCGACATCGGACCGGACCGCCGCCACGCAGCGGGCAAACTCCGGCCGAAAATACGGGCTCTCATACACGGTCGAACCTTCTTGCAGGCTCGTCCACAGCGACCACTCCGCATCGCTGACTTCATTCACTCGCTTCAATTCAATCTTCATGGAACTGCTTTCTGTAGGGTGGGCTCTGCCCACCATCATTTTCGGAAATGATCTATTACGCCTGCCCCCGCAAGAAACTCGCATTGATCGCCAGCAAGCACCGCCGACCGAGCCACGTTTCGTAGTCGCCACGCAGCCGCGCGACAGCCGCGAGTGGCCACTGCACCGCCGCCGCCCGCGCCGCCTTCGCCAGCCACATTGCGACAAATTGCGCCCGGCCCCACGCCGCTTGTCGCTGAGCGATTCCCGCCCCCATCCGCCGCGCGAGGCTCAGCAGATATGCTTCTTCCAACCGCTCCGGCGGTGTCAAATGCTGTACGATCGCCGTCGGAAAATACCAGGCTTCGATTCCCGCTCGTTCAATTCGTGAAAACAAATCCGTATCTTCGCCGCGTCCATCGATTGTTCGTTGAAAAACGCCCACTTCTTCAAACACGCTCCGCGCGACCATCAAATTGCCGCAGCCCGGCGTCAGTCGTCGGCCATACCGTCGCGGCTCTCCTTGCAAGCGTGCTTCGCCTAAGAGCATCCGCACGGTTGGATCGAGTTCCCGGTCGCACCCGCCGAGAAAAACCAAATGCACCGACCCGCCCACCACGCGCGAGCCCTTCGCCACTGCCCCGCGATACAGCTCCACGAGCCACTGCCGGTCGGCGAGCTGATCGTCGTCGAAAAACGCAATCCACCGGCCCCGCGCTTCGCGAATTCCCCGATTCCGCGCCGGCACGATTCCCATTTCCCCTTCAAACACGCCGCGCAGCGGGTTCTTCGATTCCGCGGCCGCCGCTGCAATCGAAGCCGGCGTCGCATCCGTCGAGCCGTTATCGATCACGACGACTTCGTACGAAAAGCCATCCGTCGCCAGGTCGTACAGACTCGCCAGCGCCCCACGGAGCATCGCCGCGCGGTTTTGCGTGCAAACAACAATGGAAATATCAGGTGTATTCATATTGTCTTTAGCCGGGAGCAAACTTGCTCCCGGTGACCTACAAAAGAGTTATCCACTCCGAGAATTCCGGGACCAGGTTTGGTCCCGGCTGTTGCGTTGGCAGCGTCGCGAAACAGCCCCAGCCGCAGCAAACAGCACGCGAGTAAAAACGGCACGGTCGTGATCACCACCATGCCCGATTCCAGCCCGGAATTGATCAGCCCAAACACGACGAGCGCGATCGGCAGCGTATAGGCCGAGTCTTTCGTCGCCAGAAAGCCGCGCACCGCCGCGGCCAATCCCGTCGCCGTCACCGCCAATGTTAGCACGAGGCCGGTCCATCCCAGCCACAGCATCATTTCCAAATATCCGTTGTGTGCCTCGCGCAGACCCCAGCCCAACTCGCTCGAAATCACTTCGATCCGCACCGGCGTCCAAAACGATTCGTATCCATATCCTAGGATCGATCGCTCCTCGACAAACCGCAGCACTTCGGGCCAAATAAACGCCCGCCCGCTGAGCGTGTCCGATTCTTCCGCCCGCCCCAGCAACACCGCATCGCGAAAATCAGTCGTCGGATCGAATCCGCAAACCCACACGACCCACAAGCCCACCGCGCCCAGCCACACCGCCGCCAGCGCGCCGGATACTTTCATCGAGAGCGGTAGCCGCACCAGTTGCACCGCCGCCACCGACGCAAAAAAGGCCGCCGCCGTCGTCCGCGATTTCGTCATGAGCAGCAACAACACGCCGACCAAAAAGATCATCCACAGCCACCCCCGGCTGCGGCCTTTTTCGTTGATCAGCCCCAGGGCCGCAAAGCACATCGTCGCCAGCGCCGGCCCCTGTGTATTCGGATGCACCGTGCCGGCGAATCGATAATCGCCCCCCCACGGCCGAAATGTTCCGAGCGCCACTTCCACCAAAATGCCAATCACGGCCAGCGTTCCCAGCAGCACCATCACCATCCACGACAGATCGCGCAGCGTATGCGTCCGGGCAATTCCCGCCGCCGCCAGCCCGCTGCAATACAAGATCATCAGCCGACGCAGGCACATTCCCGGATCATCGGCCCACACAAAGCTCACCGTCGCCAATGCGAGCAAGAGCGACATCGCCAGCATCAGCGGCCAATCGATATTCAGCCGCTGCTTGCCCATCGCAAACAGGGCCAGCCCCCACGCACCCAGTCCCAAAAACGCGATCCGCCGCAGGGCATTGCCGCCCGACGCCGCCAACTCCATCTCCTCGGCCGATTGGGTGTAAGCCACGGATCGCGACACCGTGAATTCGTGGTGCGAGATGAAAAACGCAATCCCCACAATCACGCCCGTCGCAATCAACACCGACAAACTGATTTCACCGGCCTGACCTCTGACTTCTGACTTCTGACTTCTGGCTTCTGCCCATTGGCAACTGCCGGCTGTTATTTGTGCGCTCATGCCGCAGCTCCTTCCGCGGCCAATTCCCGCATCGCCAGCCGCAAAATCCACAGCCGCACGGCTGCGTCGCTCGCCGTGCCGGCCAGCGTCGCCGTCGCCGCGCCCAGCGGACCCCACAGCGGCACCAGCACGATCGCCGTGACAACAACAACAACCAGCGAACATAAGTCTGCAACAAAATTCGCACTCGGCCGCTCGATCGCCCATAAGCCGTTGCCCGCGACCACGCCCAAACTATTGGCCAGCACGCTCAGCGACAGCACGCTAATAATCGGCCCGGCACCGACAAATTGCGGCCCATACACTAGCATCGCCACCTGTTCGCCGAACAAGAACGCCGCGATGGCCAGACCGCCCAGCGTCGCCGCAAACAGCAGCGCCGTCTTGACCAATACCCCTCGCAACTCGGACAGGCCTCCGCGAGAAAACGCTTGCGCCGCGCGCGGGCTCAAATAATTGCATAGCCCCTGCAAAAAAGTGTTCGATAGGCCGACTAGCGTCGAGCACGCGCCGAGCAAACCCGTCTGTGCCTCGCCGTGCGTCACCGCTATCACCCACGGCATCACATACGGCGTCGTCGAAGCGAGTAGCTGACTTGCCAGCGCCCACCGCGCAAAAACCCAATTGTGAAACCAATCGCGCACCGTCGCCGCCGCCCGTGCGATCATTCCCTGCCGGCTCGTCGCCAACCAGCCGATCGTCGCCACTCCGCTGGATAGCGCCAGCACCGCCAACGTGTTCATCACGCTCAACCGCCCGCTCATCGCCAAGCCAAACAGCGCAAAAAACTGCAACCCGGCCGCCGTCACATCCAGCGCCGTCGCCCGCGCGAGATCCAAGTGAGCGAACGACATCTGCCGGGAAAATTCCCTCATCAACATCAGCGGCGCGGCCAATGCCAGCAGCCAAAACGCACTAGCCACCGGCCCCGGCAACACACCGAGCAGCAGCGCCACCAGCAGCACGACCGCCGTCGCTGCCATTACCGCACATTGGTGAATCAGCGCGCTCCCGGCATATTCGGCCAGCTCTCGCCCCTCCTTGCGGCCGCAATAAATCATGTACGGAGCCGAAACGAGCTGCTCCTGCACGCCCCGCGCAAAATACACCACGATCAGCGCCAGATAATAAACGCCCAAATCTTCCTGCGTCGCAAACCGCCCCAAGAGCACGCTCGTCGCAAAGCTCGTCCCGCTCACCACTCCCTGATCAATGACCGACAACCCGCTCTTCTTCAAAAAGCCACTGGCCCAAATCCCCTTCCATCTGCGCGCAACCCGATTCGCCAGCCCTTCAGCCGCCGCCTCGCTCGCTATTTCACCAACAACACTCATTTCAAATGACCAATGACTATTGACTATTGACCAACTTTGAACCTGGACCGCGAAATCTTGAACCTCGCCCGCAGAGCTTCCTGCCACCCCCCCAACTTCGCCGCCAGAGTCCGCGATGTATCAAAATCCTCCGCGGCGAATCGCCCCCAATCGAATTCGCTCTCACCCGGCCGCACCAACTGGGGCTCCGTCGTCAAGCAGCACCGCATTCCCGCTTCGCGAGCCGCGCTCGCCAGTTCGCTACTGGCAAACCCGTCCGACTTGGTTCCATACGGAAACGCAAACGGCGGCTCCTCCACGCCAAACCGCTCCCGCAGCACCGCCAGGTTCTCCTCCAAATCCGTCGCCAGCTCTTCCGGTCGTCCCCGAAAATCCGCGTGCGTGTGCGTATGTGCCCCCAGCTCCACGAGGCCGCTGGCCGTTAGACGCTCGCATTCCTCGGTCGTCAGCGGCCGCCAGGCCTCTCGCGGAACTCCCGGCTGTCCCGCCGCTTCCCAGTCGTCGCTGGGAAAAGGCCGCTCGCTATCTAAATAAGCCGTCGCCACAAACACCGTCGCTGGCACGCCCAATCGCGTCAAAATCGGCAACGCCTGCGTCAAGTTGTTCACATACCCGTCGTCAAACGTCACGACGAACGTCTTCCGCGGAATCGGCAGCCCGCGCTCACGGCAATCGAGCACCTGCGACAGCGGCCACGCCACCCACCCGCGAGCCAAGAGCCCGCTGAGCTGCTCTTCGAACCGCGCCGGTGGCACATTCCACGTCGGCCGCGCCACGCGCGGCGGAGCATCAATCACGCGGTGATACATCAGCACGCCAAACGCACTCTTCTCCCGCGGCCCGCACACATCATTCAGCGCCGCCGCCATCTGCATCCCCACCCACCACTTCACCCCCACCCTCCGCGCCTTCCCCTTCGGCACCCGCACGGATGGTTTTGAAAACTGCCGCAGGTCAACAGTCTTGTAGGGTGGGACCAGCGAGCTTGCTCGCGCCGGC
>JANNTN010000112.1:0-11897 GCA_031394445.1 Anatilimnocola sp. | reverse complement strand
GCGCCAACTTGGCGCGCATGCCAACCGGCGGACGTAATGGCGGGTTACACCCCATGGCAAGAGGCGGGCAGGTGAGGCATAGTCACGTTGCATAGAGACTCAGAAATCCCATCACCACCGAACCATCCATCGACCACCACGATCCCCTCGTCTCCCACTCCGAACTAATGACCAATGACTTGCATTTGGCAGTTCCAGGCACGAAATTACGAGCGGGAATTATTCGATGAGGGAACAGCATGAAATACATCTTTCGACTTGCCGCGGTTCTAATAGCAATTGGCACGGCACTATCTGCTACCGCAATTGCCGCGGAACCGCTCAAAGTTGGCGTAGCGGTCGTGGATATCACGCCGCCACTCGGCTATCGAATGGCGGGGTATTTTAGCGAGCGAAAAAATACGGGCACGCACGATCCGCTGCTGGCGAAGGCGATGGTGTTTGAGCAAGCGGGCGTGAAGGCAGCGCTGGTGGAGTGCGATGTGGTGAGCATGCCGGGAGAAGTGGCGACGAAAGCTCGGACGGCGGCGGAGAAGGCAACGGGCATTCCGGCGAAGCATATTTCCGTCGCGGCGACCCATTCGCACACGGGGCCGCTGTTCACGGGGCCGCTGGCGAAGCTGTGGAGCGAGCAAGCAGCGGCGAAAAAGGAAAGCGATAGCGCGACGACGTTCGATTATCCGGCCCTGCTCGTGGAAAAAGTGGCCAGCGCGATCGACCAGGCGGCAAAACAGGCCAAGCCGGTGACGCTATCCGCGGGGAGCGTGGAAGAAACCCGGCTGTCGTTCAATCGCCGGTTTTTCATGAAGGATGGGACCGTGCGGTTCAATCCGGGCCGGCTGAACACGAACATCGTGCGGCCAGCCGGACCGATCGACCCGGCGGTGAATATCGTCTTCGTCAAGGATCAGGCGAGCGGGCGTTCGCTGGCGTCGATCGCGAATTTCGCGTTGCATTTGGACACGGTCGGCGGCACCGAGTATTCGGCCGACTATCCGTATTACATGCACAAGGAGCTGCAATCCAGTTTTGGGCACGAGTTCGTGTCGATCTTCGCGACGGGAACATGCGGCGACATCAACCACATCGACGTAAAGAACAACAGCCCACTCCTCGGCCACTCGATGTCCGAGCACATCGGCGCGACGCTGGGGGAGGCGGTGTTTGCCGCCGTGCCGACGCTCGCAGCTCAAAATCAGCCTTCGCTCGCGGTGCGGCAAAAGCGGATCGAGGTGCCGGCACAGCAGTTTTCCACGACAGAGATCGCCAAGGCGAAAGATCGGCTGGCAAAAATCGGCACGCGCGAAGTGCCATTTCTGGAAGAGGTCGAGACGTACAAGATCGTCGATATCGCCCAGGAATCTGCCAGCGGCGGCATTCCGATCGAGGTGGTGGCGATTCGGCTGAGTGCCGACGTCGCGATTGTCACGCTGCCGGGCGAGGTCTTTGTCGAACTCGGCTTGGCGATCAAGCACGCCTCCCCATTCAAGACGACGCTGGTTGTGGAGCTCGCCAACGATTGCCCGGCCTATATCCCCACGAAGAAAGCCTTTGCCGAGGGATCGTACGAGATTGTCAACAGCCGCATGGCATCCGGCGGCGGCGAAAAGATGGTAGAAATAGCGGTGGAATTGTTGAAGGAACTGGGTAAGTAACAAGGGTTTTTAGACAGTACTCCCATGAAACACATTTTTTCGATTGCCTTGCTCATGTCGCTTGTTATTTCCGCCAGAGCCGAGGAGCCGCTGAAGATCGGTGTGATCGGCCTGGATACGTCGCATTCGATTGCGTTCACCAAGGAGCTGAATAGCGACAAAGCGCCGCCGGAACTGGCGAATTGCCGAGTGGTCGCGGCGTATCCCCGCGGCAGCGCGGATATTGAGGCGAGCGCCAGCCGGATTCCGAAATACACCGAGGACATCAAGGCGCTGGGTGTCGAGGTCGTCGGTTCCATCGACGAATTGCTGAAGCGGGTCGATTTTGTGCTGCTGGAAACGAACGACGGCCGGCCGCACCTGGAGCAGGCGCTGGCTTGTTTCAAGGCGGGCAAGCCGACATTCATTGATAAGCCAATCGCCGCCTCGCTGGCCGATGCGATCGCCATTTTTGAAGCCGCCAAAAAATACAATGTCCCCACGTTCACTTCGTCGTCGCTGCGATACGGCAAGGCGACACAAGTGGTTCACAATGGTTATCTGGGGAAAATCAACAAAGCGGAAACGACCAGCCCCGCGAGCCTGGAGCCGTCCCATCCCGATCTGTTCTGGTACGGCATTCACGGCTGCGAATCGCTCTTCACCGTCATGGGCACCGGCTGCGAGACGGCGACGCGAAAAACCACTCCGGAAGGGAAGATTGAAGTCGTCGGCGAGTGGGTCGGTGGCCGCGTTGGGACGTACCGCGAAGACAAGGGGTACGTCGGCAAAGCGGTTGGCGAAAAAGGTGAAGGCCCCGTCGGCGACTCCGCCGGCTATCGGCCGCTGATCGTGGAAATCATCAAGTTCTTCCGCACGAAGCAACCGCCCGTAGCCGAGAAGGAGACGCTGGAGATTTACGCCTTCATGGAAGCCGCCGACGAGAGCAAAAAACGCGGCGGGGAAGCGGTAGAGCTCGAAGAAATGCTGGAGAAGGCGAAGCCGCTGGCAGCAAAACGGCTGGTTGAACTTGGCGTAAAATAGATCAAATCGATTGCCGCGCGGCCCATTCGTCGAGTTGGCGGTGGGCTTCGGCGCGGGAGATGATGACGGGCGGAATGACGGCGGCAAGGTCGTGCTCGCGGCAGTGCTGGTCATCATCGCTGAGGACGTCTTCGACCTCTTCCTCCAAGGCGACCAGCCAGGCGGGAACATCGAGGCCAACGCCGGTGGGCTCGCGGGTTAGATGCTCGGTGTCCTGCTGGAGCATTTCGAACTTCGGAGCGTCCCCCCCTTCGCGGGCTTCCTCGATGGCCGGGGCGACGAGGGCGCGAATCCGGTCGATGGTCAGCGGGCGAATGAATCGTTCCGCCAGACGGTCAGCCACCGTCGGCATCCGCATGGCATACTTTTTTTGTAGCTCAGCCAGTTTGACCAGATAGGTATTCGCTTCGTCCTTGATACGCTCGGTGAGGGCCTTGCGCCAGATGCGGGCCGCTTCGTCCTCGTCGCGGCGAACCAGAATTTCGTGAGCCAACACGACCGGTTTGAGATTCCAGCAGACACGATCGTAGCGAGAGCGGAGACGTAGAAAGTCGAGCAACATGTAGAGCAGCTCGCCGCGATCGGACTGCGTCGTGGTGCTGTTGTAGTCTCGGTACTCGCCGTAGTTTTCGACGACCGACTCCAGCACGAGACCCAATTGCTCCGCAGCCTCTTCCAGCGAAAAAACTCCATTTTCCAGATCGTTCAGCAGTTTTTGCGGCCCTTCATCAGAACCATCTTCCTGCAAGCTGGTGAGCCAGTTCGCCACTCCCTGATGCAAAATGGCCCGGATATTGCCGAGGTTTAGGAACCGCTGCGTGAAAATTTCATCGCCGTATTGCTCGATGAACGCCACCGTTTTTTTCCAAGTAGCCCGATCATGAATTCGCTCCAAAACACTGAGGCGGAGCGTGCGGCTATGGCCGAGCCACCCTTGCAGCAGCGACTCCGTGAGCTTTTCGAGGCACGAGACGAGCGAATCGGGCCGCGGCTCTTCGTCCGGCTCGGAGATCCAGTGCTCGGCCGAGGCAACAAGGCTTTCGACGATCGAGCGATAGCCGATTTTGAACAGCTCGTCGTATTCCGTAACCGCGCCGGGACCGACCGGATGCTCCCGCTCCATTTGGCGGGCGACTTCGAGCAGCTCGCAAGTTTCGACCCAGAGGCCGAGGCGCGGGAGCCAGGCGAGCAGCTCTTGCAGCGAGTTTTGGCGAACGCGAACCGCGACGATTTCGTCGGGGCTGCCCCCCTTAGCCAACGGAACATACAGGAGAGCTTGCTTCGCGAGATGGCCACGCAGCGGCTGGCAAAGGGCGCGGGAGGCGTCGGCGTCGCGGCGCAAAAGTGCGGCGAGGAGCGAGACGATTTGCCGCTGCTCGTCGTCGGTCACTTGCGGAGCATCGCCGACGACATGCAGCGTGGCGGTGAGCAGGCGAAGCGCCCCGGCCATTTCGACGCTGGTGGCGATGGCTCGCTCTAGCAGCGATTCTTTCGTCATGCGGCGGCGGTCGTATTCGACGAGGGCCTCATGATCGGCGGAGGGGCTGGGGATGCGGTAGCCGCGAACTGCTGACATTAGCTCGCCGAGCGCGGCGTGATTCGCTTCAGCTTGTTGAATCCAGCGGCGGATGGTGGCGGCACGCGGGGCGAGCTCGGGAGAACCGGGGGCCAGATCAGCGACGGCGCGGAAGGCGGGGCTGACCGCCATTTGCTTCCACAGCATGGCGACCGTCGAAAGAAAATCGAGCCGCTCGGCGACACGCCGCGATTCGGCAACCAGTTCGTCGCTCGACGAGTCGTCGGATTCGAAAATCGAGCCCTCGACGCCGTCGTCGGTGGAATCGCGGAAGACCATGCCTTCGTAGGCGGACTCGAATCGATTGGCATCGTCATCATCATCATCATCGGGCAATTCGGGTTCGGCCGATTTGCCGTTTTTGCCGCCGAGATTGAACGAGGGCGGACGCCAATACGACTCGGCGTTGGCTTCGAGATAGTCGAGGAATTTTTGGGCGACATCCCAGCGCTTGCGGGCGGCGGCAGCGTCGGCCTTATCGACACCGGTGAGTGAAGTGGTTTCGCTGAACCAGCGCTCGGCGAGGTCGTGCCAGGAGGCATCGGCTTGGATGAGGCCGACCGCCTCGGCTTGCGCGAGCCAGTGGACCAGGAGAGCCATTGTGGCCACGTAATCGCCGCGATCGAGCAGTGTTTCGATGACGAGAGAGTAGGCTTTTGCCGAATCGAACATTTCGGCATGCGGTGCCCAGAAGGCGACATCGCCGGCGGCGGCCCCGCCCTTGTGCCAAACATTCATCGCCTTGGCCACACGCTCGGCCGCGCGATAAACGGTGCGAGAATCGACGGCTTCGACGCTCGATACTTCATGCACAGCGAATTGGTGCCACCAAACGGCGATTTCCTTGAACTGCTTGGATGCCTGGCTCGAAAGCTCGGCGTCGTCGATGGCGGCGGCCTCACTCCACAGGCGGGAATAGAGCGCCCAGAGACGATCCATAAGGGCGACGAGTTCGTCCGCGCGGTGGTCGCGAACGCTGTTTTCGAGGGCAGGGAAGAGGCTGTATTGAGCGTCGAAGCCCAAAATATTCCAAGGATCGACGACCGCACCGCAGTGAATGGCCCGTTTGAGCAGATCGACGATTTGTGGCAGAAGGCGAGTGGCTTCGTCGAGTTGGCCGCGATCGCAGGCGAGCTGGCCGCTCGTGAGCAGGCAATCGATCTGGCACTGCATGCGGGCCGCGGCGCAGGGAACGACGTTGGCCTCGTGCTGGGCGGCGGCAGTGTGCCCCATACGGGCGAAAATTTTGGCTAAATGCACATGCTCGAGTTGTGAGGCACGCTGGCGAGCGAGCTGGGCATTGAGATGTTGCCGAGCACCGCCGAAAGGTTGCCGCCGTTCGGCCGCTTCTTGCTTAAGGCGCTGGGCGTGCTTGCCGCCGATTTTGTTAAAGAGCCGTTCGTAGAACTCGTCGCGATAGCGCGCTATCTGCGGCAGCAGCTTCGAGAGAGTCATCGTCGAATCGAAGGTGTCGGGGCCTTCGCCGCTGATGCCGCTGGCCATCAGGACGGTACCGGCGAGAACGGCGGCGGCTTCGACGAGGATTTCGTCTCGCGGGATGTCGGTGGCGTCTTGAAAACGGCGCATGAGAGCGTCGAGCGTGACCTGCTGCACGACGAAGCGGCGATAACGGCCCTTGTTATCGATCTTGTGAGGATCCCACTGGCCAAAGTGATAGTTGGGGCGTTTATTGGCGGGGTGGTCGAAGTCGTAGGCCCGCGGGTCGATGGACATCTCCTCGAGCTGCTGCGGATCGAAGCAGGCTCGGCGGAGCAAATCTTCATCGGTTTCTTGGAGCAGCTTTAACGCGGCCTCCACCACTTCCTGCTCCGGTCCGCAGGAAACGCCAACACCGCGGATGAAAATGGGAATCGGCCGGACGAACTCGTGCTTGTAGGCTTCGAGCTTTTGCGATTCGAGCGCGGCGACGGGGCGGTGGCCGATGTAGTCGTTGAGTTGTGCGACCGCGCCGGAGACGATGCGGTCGCGCTCGGACCAGGGGGCACCTTGCTTGAGCACCGCCTCGCAGACGCGGCCGACGAAGTAGGGGCGGAAGAGTGTTTCGTCGGTGCGGTGAAAGAGCAGTTCGCGATGATAACGGCGGTAAGCCGGGAGGGTCTGGTCGAAGACGAGTTCCAGCACCGAGGCGGCTTGCTCGGCGTCGCGGAACGTGGGGGAGGAGGTGCGGAGGTTCGCCAGCCGATCGATCAGCAATTGGCCAGCTTCACGCCAAGTGGGAGAGCCGGGGCACTGGCAGGCCACCGAATCGAAAAGTTGGTTGAGATTGCCGAGAAACTGCCCATCGGCCGCGCCGGACGAGAAATTGAGATAACCCAGAATCTGCTCGACGGCTGGCGGGCCGACAGCTTGGGCATCTCGCTTCGGCATTCCACAAACTCCTGCGGCACTGCGGGCTTAGGGCGGGTCGCCGGCCAAATTACGATGGCTGGCGCTGGGGTGATAGGGTCGGACCGTGACGATATTTCTGCCGTTCCCGCAGCGACTGAAGCACTCAATCCTAAAGGGGGCACGGAAAGTGGTCTAGCGGATGGAAATGCGTGGGAAACGGGGGTGGTTGAGCGGCTGCGAATGACGAGCGGGGGCGGTTGCGGTTAGCGCGTATTCAGCGGTACGCAAATCGTCATAATTGGGCGGCTCAACGAGCGGTCAACATGCAAAACAATGCCTCACCCAATCCGGCTGACGATTCCCGATGGTACGCCGGCATTACCCGCTACCAATGGCTGGTGTTGGTGATCGCGTCGCTCGGCTGGATTTTCGATGTGTTTGAGGGGCAGGTGTTCGTCGCCAGCATGAACGAGGCGATGCCGTCGCTTCTGCCAAAGCACGACGGCGAGGTTTTGGCTCCGAACGGTTTTTTTGCGGACCTTTTGCAAGGAACACTCGCGCCCAGTATTTACAACAACATTGCTCTTGGGGCATTTTTGGCGGGTGGGGCGCTCGGCGGAGTGGTGTTTGGGGCGTTGGGGGATCGAATCGGCCGGGCGCGGACGATGGTGATCACGATTCTCGTGTATTCGTTCTTCACATGTTTGACGGCGTTTTCGCAGACGTGGTGGCATGTTGTCATTCTGCGGTTTTTAGTAGCGCTCGGCGTGGGGGGCGAGTGGGCCGTGGCAAGCGCGATGGTCGCGGAAGTGTTTCCACCGAAGGCGAGAGCGTGGTCGGGCGCGATTTTTCATGGTTCGAGCGTGTTGGGCACGTACCTCGCAATTGCGGCGGGGGCTTTCATCGTGAACAACCCGAATTTCGGCTGGCGGGCGGGTTTTGCAATTGGAGCATTGCCGGCACTCCTCACGCTGTGGATTCGTTGGCAATTGAAGGAGCCGGAAACCTGGGTGGCCGATCGCTTGGAACAGCCACGGGCGGCGGGGCGGCTGCGCGATTTGTTCGCGCCGGGCATTGCGTCGCGTACTTTTCTGGGATTCACACTGGCAGTGATTGGATTAGCGACATTTTGGGGCGTGCATATTTACGGCAAAGATTTTGCATTACGGCGCGCACGGCAGGAGTATGAGACGCAAGCGCAATTAGGGGCGGAGGCGACGGTGGAAGCTCGGCAGGCTGTGTGGAAAGAACATCAACAGGAAATCAAATCGCAAGAGATGCTGGGGATGTTCTTGACCACGACGGGCGGCGGGCTAGGGCTGCTGGCTTTCGGTCCTATTTGCGAATGGTTGGGGCGGCGCAGGGCGTTTATGGTTTTTCATTTGGGAGGTTTGGCATTCGGCCTGTTGCTGTTTCAGACCTACATGCAGTGGGACAGGCTCTCATTCGCTGCGCTGCTCGTGCTGTTTGGCTTTTGGACGCTGGGAATGCACGCGGGTTATGCGATTTATTTTCCTGAGCTGTACCCCACGCGGCTGCGGAGTTTAGGAGCAGGTTTTTGCTTCAACTTTGCCCGCTTCACCACTGCGGTGATGTTGGTGGTGAACGGCTATTTGCAGCAACGGCATGTGTCGTTTGAAACGGCGGGTACGTTTTTGAGTTTGCTGTTTCTGGCTGGCGTGGTCGTAGCGTGGTTTGGCCCGGAGACGAAGGGGACGACGCTGGCGTCGTAGTTATGACTCAGGCACCGATACATCCTCCGATTCGATTTGGTTTGATTGGCTATGGACTGTTTGGGGCCCATCATGCGCGGGCGATTACGGCGGCTCCGGGGGCGGAGTTGCGGGCGATTGCGGTCGTGTCGGAGAAATCGCGGGAGGCGGCGCGGGGGGCGCATCCGGAGGCGGCGATTTACGGCGATTATCGGGAGCTACTGGCGCGCGACGACATTGATGCGGTAGATGTGGTGATTCCCAATCGATTGCATTATGAGGTGGGGAGGGCGGTGCTGAAGTCGGAGCGGCATCTGCTGCTAGAGAAGCCGATGGCGCTGACGCTGGCGGAGTGTGATGAGTTGGTGGCGCTGGCGGCGGAGCACGATTTGGTGCTGGCGATTGGGCATGAGCTGCGCGTGTCGTCGCTGTGGGGCGGGGTGAAAAAGCTGATCGAGGAGGGGGCGATTGGTCAGCCGCGAGCGGCGCTGGTGGAGCTGTCGCGATTTCCGTATCGGCAGGGATCGGGCGGGTGGCGATACGAGAGGGGGAGCGTGGGGAGTTGGATTTTGGAAGAGCCGATTCATTTTTTCGATTTAGCCCGCTGGTACATGAGCGGCAGCGGTGAGCCAATTTCGGTCTATGCGCGTGCGACAGCGCGCGATGCGGCGCGCGGCGACCTGCACGACCACTTCACGGCGACGATTGGTTTTGCAGACGATGCTTATGCCGTGATTGTGCAGACGCTATCGGCATTTGGTCATCATCAGACGGCCAAAGTGTCGGGCACGAAGGGGACGATCTGGGCACAGTGGAGTGCGGCGGATGCGCGATCGCCCCGGCCGGTGTTTTCGCTACGGTATGGATTGGGGGATTCAGTTCAGGAAATGATGTTTGACAAGGCGACGGGGGAGCTACTGGAGTTAGCCGATGAGATCGTGGCGTTTGTGCATGCTGTGCGGGAGGGGCAGTCGCCGCCCTGTACAGGAAATGATGGCCGCTGGTCGGCGATGTTGTGTTTGGCGGCGGAGGAGTCTGTTAAGCGGAAGGCGGAAGTAGTGATTGCTGATTATGTGGCGGGGTTTGGGATGTCGCCGAAGTAGTAAAAGCTAGATGGTGGGCCGGCGCTCGCAAGCTCGCTGGTCCCACCCTACATACAGCAGAAAGTCTTAGTCACATCAGCCAAAATCGGCACTTTTTTAGTTAGATGCGACGGTGACTTCATCGTTGATGATGCCAGAATCACCAAGGACGCGTTTGGTGCCGTGAATCCACAGTTGCTTTTGATAGAACGAGGTGGCGATGCCCTGGAGGGTGACGTTGCCATCTTCTACGGTGACGTGCAATCGTGAGACAGCCCGCGAGTCGGCGGTTAATTGGCGATGAATGCGGCGGGCCAATTGTTGGTCAGTCGATTCAGTCTGTGGCCAGAAGGTCAGCAGGGCCGACATGAAAGCCTCGATCTTTGGTTGGGAGTTATCTCTTCGTGATTAGCTCTGGAATGAAGTGCAACCTATATGCCGATTGAGGCAATTTTGGCGGCAAAGAGAACTTCACAGATCGACAATTTATTTGTCGTTTTTTGTGGCAATTAAGCTGGATGGAGCATTCCCTGAGAAAACCGTGGATCACTCCAGGTGGACGCGGATGAAGGCAGCGAAATGCACACGGAAGGGGGCCCGAGGCTATCCGTCGCCTACCGTACCAATGGCCGCGGGGTTGTGGGCATGGTGATCGCTGTTGTGGCGGGGTGACCGCTCAATTGGTCGCTGGCCGGCCAGGAACTGGAGCGGCGAGTTCGGTGAGGGGACCGACGGCGACGGTTGAGGTGTGGTTGAGCGGATATTTTTTAAGGATGCGGGTGAGATCGTCGAGCGTGACGGAGCGATAGGCTTCGACGGCTTCGCGGACGGTTTTGTATTTCCGCCGCTGAATCCAGCCGTTGCCAACGCTGAAGAGGCGGTTGGTAGGGCGCTCGGCGTGAAGCACGATCTGGGCGCAGATTTTGTTTTTCGCTTGGTTCAGTTCTTCTTCGGCCACACCGTCTTCAACGGCTTCTTGCACGATCTCGGCCACGGCCTGCAAGTTCTCGGCGGCAAGCTCTGGCAGGCAACTGAGCCAGGTCAGAAAGACACCAGCACCTTGGTACTCTTGCGAGCCGATGGAGGCTGATTCGGCCTTGCCCGTATCAACGAGTTCCCAGAAGAGGCGGCTGCCGCTATCGTCGCCGATTATCGTTGTGAGCAGGCGGGCGGCGTAACGGTCGGTATCGGTTGCGCCGGGGCCGGGGGAAAGTTGCACGACGTATTGCTGCGCGGCAACGGGTTTGTGGATGACTTGGAATACTTGACGTGGGCTAGGCGTGGGCAAGTTGCGGGGCGCATCGAACATGGCCCAGCGACCGCAATAGTTTTGAGCCTGCAAAATGAGCGAATCGAATTCGACGTTGCCGGCTGCGGCGAGCACCATGTTTTTGGGGCTGTAGCGCTGCTCGAAATAGCCCAGCATCTGGTCGCGCTTCAGGTCGCCAACGCTGGCCTGTGTACCAAGGATGCTTTTGCCGAGTGGGTGATCGCCGAAAAACGCCGCCATGCACTTTTCATGTGCGCCGTACGGCGGCTGATCGTCGTACTTGGCGATCTCTTCGAGGATGACCTGCTTTTCGGTATCGAAATCGTCCTGACGGAGAGCGGGGCGCATCATGTCGGCGAGCAACTCGACAACGTCTTCCTGGTCTTCGGGCAGGATCGTCGCGTAATAGACCGTTTGCTCTTCACTGGTGTAGGCATTGCTGCTGGCGCTAAGGTCATCGAGATCGCGGTTCACTTCGGCAGCAGTGCGATTGGCCGAGCCCTTGAAGACCATGTGCTCCAGAAAATGGCTGACGCCGGAAACCTCGTTGGTTTCGTCGCGAGCGCCCGTGCGAACGAAGAAGCCGTAAGCGGCGGAGTAGGCGTCGGGGGTGGTTTCGGCGACGATTTCGAGGCCGTTATCGAGCGTGTGATGGCGGAAGGGCATGGTGGAAAATCTGGTGGTGCGGTAGCAAGAGGAAGGGGAACACTAATTGGCACTAATCTGCGCTAATGATGAGAGAGACAAATGGCCCGTTATCGTTCTCCCTGCATTAGTGAAGATTAGCGTGGATTAGTGTTCCTGTGTTCCGTCGGTTAGGCACTCTATTTTAGGCGGCATTTCGACGGGAGGAGGGAGTGGTAGCAGGGGAAATGGCTTGGGCGGCTTTGCGTTGGACGTTTTTGGAGCGGCCGATGGCGTGGAGGGCGTAAAAGACACTTGGGGCGAAGCGTTTGCCGTAATACAGCAGATAGGCGGAGGCACCGACGAGGGTGAGGGCCTGATTGCGGTAAATGGCGCGGACGGTTTTGGTGGCGACGCGGTCGGCGGTGGTGCAGAGCCAGGCGGGGGGCTGGGGTGTTTCGCGGTTGGCATAGCCGCAGCCGGAGGCGCGGTAAAGATCGGTTTGTACCGGACCGGGGCAGACGGCGGTGACGCCGAGACCGTGGCGGTTGAACTCGGCGCGCATGGCTTCGCTGAAGCCGACGAGGCCATACTTGCTGACGTGAT
>JANNTN010000052.1:0-2268 GCA_031394445.1 Anatilimnocola sp. | reverse complement strand
CCTACCGCGGGTCGATTATGGTGCATATCCTGCCGTTCATCGAGCAGAAGAATCTCTACGACAATTTCAATTTCAATCAAGCGACCGACAACCAGGTTTATCAGGGAACGACGCGCACGTTGTCCTCGACGATCGTCAAGTCGTATGTCTGCCCCAGCGACAACAACAAAGATCTGCGCAACAACCTGGCCGTAGCCAACTATTCTGCCAGCGTCGGTTCCTCGGGGCGCAACGACAACGCGGCCTGTCCCTGTCCGCGCTGGAACAATTGGGGTTCGCTACAAGAAATGCCGGTGCGGGCCGTGACCAACTCGTCCCACTTTTCCGGGCCGTTCACGCGCTATCCAGTGAGCTCGCGCTTTGCGGATATCACGGACGGGCTTTCTAACACCATCTTCTTTGGCGAGGTCCGGCGCGATTGCTCCGTGCATGTGCAAAATGGCTGGGTGCGCAGCAACAATTCGCAGGGCCTCGTCTGCACGGTCATTCCGCTGAACACCGATACTTGCAAGGACAATTCAACCGATGGCTGCCAGCGGCCCTGCAATTGGAGCCTCGAATTGGGCTTCAAGTCGTTGCATCCCAACGGCGTCATGTTCCTCTTTGGGGATGGCGGCGTCCGCTTCATTCCCAACAGCATCGATCACCGCAACTATCAGTACCTAGGCGGTAAGGCGGATGGGCAAGCCGGCGATCTGCCCTAGCCGAATGTTGTCTTTACTTTCCGTTTTTTTCGATCGGACACGATGAAACTGCTCTCTGCCTTGTTGTGCGTAGCGGCGTTGCTCCTCTCGGCTTGCAATCGCGGTCCTCAAATGGTGCCAGTGACGGGTGAGGTGTTGCTCGACGGGAAGCCCGTGGAAGGAGCCGCTGTGTTGTTCACGCCCGACGCCGGCGGCCGGCCCGCGGATGGCGTAACCGATAAAGAGGGCAAGTTTTCGCTGCAAACCTATCAGCCCGGCGACGGCGCGCCCGTGGGCAAATACAAAGTGGCGATCGTAGGAATGCGTCAGACTGGCATTCAGGCCACCGCCGACGGGCTCTCCGGCGAAGTCGATCCAGGCAAAGTGCGTGAAGTCTGGTTCGTGCCGAAGAAATACTCCATGCCCGATACGTCGGGCATCGAAGCAGAAGTGAAACGCGGCTTGACCCCGCTGAAGTTCGAACTGGCTTCTAAATAGCGATTGCTATTGTTTCACTTCACTTTCTCAAGCAAATTCTCCCGCAATTCTTCCAGCGGAATCGTGTCGTACGTGCTAAACGCGCGGGCCTCGGTTTCGGCCGATAACGCTTTACCACCTATCCCTGCTTTCATTCGATCGGTTCGCTTTTTTATATTCGCGTTCTTCAGCTTGTCGCGATCGATTTTCGATTGCTCGCCTGCGAGTTTCTGGCCTTGCCACATGGCACCGCCATTGGCCGCAATAGCTTCACGCTCAATCTCCATACGCCGGTTTCTGCGTAATTGCAGTTGGTAATCAGCGGCGGTGAGCTCTTGCCGCAAAGTGCGTACCGCACTTTTGGCTTGTTGCACGTGAACCGGAGGTGTGGAATAGGCTCGATCCTTATTTTTGGCTCGATTTCTAGCCTCCTGATCCTCCCACGTATCCACGACTCCCTGATGCCGTCGAATTTCGCTGGAAAGACTCGAGTATCGAGATTGGATAGTTGTCATCTCTTGGAGAACGATTGAATCCATTCTTCGCAACTCTTCGAGCCGTTTTTTAAGCTCTTCATCCAGCTTCTTCCCTTTGTCTTTAACCTCGTTGGCCTTTTCCGATAGCTTGGCATCTTCTTCACTTAGCCCCGCCAGCTTCTTCTGCTTCTCCTCCTCCGCGTCCGCTTTCGAGTCATCCTTGGCCTCCGCCGCCTTCTTCACCAACCTTTCAAATTCTTCCAGCACTTCGGTCTTCGCCGCTTTGAATTTCCCCTTGCGGGCCTCGTCGAGGCGCTCCAGCACGCGCACTTCCAGCTTGGCCCTTACCGCCTGATCCCCCGCGTTGTCGCCCACGCTTTCGACAAATCCCGCCAGCCGCCCCACGAAAGCAATCGCTTCGTCCTGTGCTTCCAGCACTGCTTTGTCTTTAACCTGCGGATTCGGCGCGGCCGCCTGAGAAAGCTGGTCCGCCACCACCATCGCTATTTGGTAGTCTTTTTTCACGGTGAGAATCCACGCTTTCGCTCGCAACGCATGGATTTTTAAATCCTCGGCCGGCTCGGCTTGGAGGAACTTTTCCAACCCCGCCAGTGCATCGTCCCACCGGCTCT
>JANNTN010000010.1:0-10455 GCA_031394445.1 Anatilimnocola sp. | reverse complement strand
TCGGCCAAAACAGAGAAGAGGAACACGTAGAAAACCCACAACTCATCCCGTAAAATCAACGCATTGGATCGCGTGATCCAGCGTTCATTCCTTCATAACCCACTCTGGCCGGTCGTCCTGTTCAGGCTGAACCAAAACAGGATGAGCATTGACAATAGATCATGCGCACCATGATGTTTTTCAACGTAGTTTGTAATTACTCTATCCAGATGCCGAATAAATGTCTCATTAATCGTCAAATTGTTCGACGGTATGTCAAGCGTCTGACATAATTGGATAATAAAGAAGTCTACTTGCTTACCGAAATCAACGGGCAGCGAATATTTTGACAGCACATGAATAGCATGGCTATTATTACATACACTCTCATTGATTTTGTGTGTGTTCATTGGTAGCCACGCCACCATCGATTGTCATGTTGGTTTCTCTTTGTCATTTATGCACGTTAAAAATTTGGCAAGGGACGGAAAAGGTGTCAGGAACCAATAATCTCTAAAAAACCGCCATTTCCAGCTTGAAAAAAATCTCCCAAAATCTGGCCCGGTTTTTCGTGCAGATTGCAATTGAGATTGAGGGGGGCGAACTGCGCCCTGACTCCTGCTCCCTGAACCCTAAACTTTGAGCTGACCTCACCCTCAAAATGAGCGCTCACCCTATCAATCAACACTACACTCATGTCAAATCAACGACAACACCTAACCCACAGCCGCCAAACAACATACGACTCCGCCGGCCCGATTTCATTACACGCCAGCCGCGGCAAAAGTTGATACTTTCAAAAAAATTCCCCGCGATGAAAACTCACTCTCAACTTCGTTTTTCTCATCAGGCAACTTCCTATTTGATCCTACTGGCCTGGCTTGCGCTAATAGCCGGGATTGCCACCGGCCAAGAGTCCGCAGCGACCCTGGACTGGACCTTCACCAGCGTCGATTCCATCGGCGGTCACAAAACCACGGTGATCGGCACGCCGCGTCTCACCGGTTCGCCGCCCGAGCAAGCTCTCGACTTCGACGGTGCCAGCGCGATCTTCCTCGACTTCAACCCGCTCGCCGGCCTCAAGCAGTTCACTGTGGAGGTGATCTTTCGACCAACCGTCGGCGGACCGAAAGAGCAACGCTTCGTTCACTTTCAAGAAACCGGCAGCGACAATCGCTTACTCTTTGAAACCCGGCTTATCGAAGGGGACCGCTGGTTCCTCGATACATTCATCAAGTCGGGAACCGGCAACTACACGCTCTTCGCGGAAAAGTTCCCGCACTCGCTCGGCCCGTGGTATCACGCCGCCGTCGTCATGGATGGCCAAACCATACGGCACTATGTTTCTACGCGCGACGAGGTTTCCACGCGCGACGAGGTCAACGGCACCGAAGAAATGTCCACGCCGATCACCTATCCGCCGCAGGGCCCCGGCCAAACCTCGCTCGGCGTCCGCATCAACAAGGTCTCCTGGTATCAAGGAGCCCTCCGCCGCCTCCGTATCACGCCTCGGCCACTCGCACCTGCCCAGTTCCTCAAGCCCACGTCCTTATGAAACTAGCTATTCTCTTCCGCATTTTCTTTCGGCTCCCGGCGAAACACCGCCACGATGTCCTCGACCGGAACCACGAACAACTGATTATCCACCTCAAAATCGACCGGAATCGCGTTCTTGGGATGAAACAAGATTCTGTCATACTGCCGCAGGGGTAAATCCTCGTCGTTCTCAATTTGGGCCGAGATCGCCACGATCCGCCCGGTAATCGTCGGGATCTCCGCCGCGTCGGGCAGGGCAATTCCCCCCTTGGTTTCCCGCTTCGGATCATCCTTGCGAACCAGTACCCGAGCCCCGATCGGCTCGACATATTCAAACACTTTTGCACGAGTTTTGGCCATATTTCGATCCAAACCTACTTCCGGTTAGTTGTCACAACCTTACTCACAGCCTGGGTTTGCGGCAAGTCTGTGCGATTGTCCTCGACGGCTGAGCGCCCTCGACAGCCAAGCCACTGCGGACTAAATTACGGGACTCAAATATTTTTGGAAGGCAAACTAGCCATGTATGCGATCATTGCGGCTGACGGCCGGCAATACAAGGTTCACTCCGGCGACGAACTCCAGGTTGATCTGCGCGAAGGCGCGAACCCGGGCGATGCCATCACGTTCGACAACGTCCTGCTGGTCAGCGGCGAAGCGGGCATCAAGGTTGGCAAGCCCAGCGTGGCCGGGGCCAGCGTCGCGGCTGAAGTCATCGCCCAAGAGAAGGGTGAGAAGCTCTACATCCAGAAGATGCGGCGGCGGAAAAACTTTCGCAAGCGCACCGGTCACCGCCAACGTTACACTCGCGTCAAAATCGGCGCGATTTCGGTATAAGTAGTTTGCGGGCAGAAGTAGTTTGCGGATGAGCGCCAATTTTGGGCCTGCCCGCGACGATTATGGCGGCAAGATTCGATTCTAGCGGCATAATAAGACTAGGACTTTGCGCCCGCACCTCTACCCTTGCGCGTGCCCGAGAGTCCCAAAGGGTGCCGCCATGCTTACGCTCGGCAGGGAATCGCTCCGAAAATTCTCGCCAACCGTGACGACGGCCCTCGCCAGCAGCCAAAGCAGCTCCCCAACCATTGAAGAAGTATTCACGCGTCGCCAGCGCAATGCCTTTGTCGATTTTGCCTGGCAGATCAACGAGCACGATGCCAACTGGTGCCCGCCGCTAAAGTTCGACACGCTCGATAACATCAACCCTCGCAAGCATCCGTTTTATCGGCACGGTGCCGCCACGCAGTTTCTGGCCCGCCACGGGAACCAGATAGTCGGCCGCATTCTGGTCAGTGACGACCCAAACTTTAACTCGGAGCACCAATCCAACGTCGGCTGCTTCGGCATGTTCGAATCGATCGACAATGCCGACGTCGCTCGCTCGCTGCTGAACGCCGCCTCGCGCTGGCTCCGCTCGCGCGGGCGAACCGGCATCATGGGCCCAATCGACTACTCGACCAACTACCCGGCCGGCTTGTTGGTTGATGGCTTCGACACGCCGCAGCGGGTGATGATGAATCACAATCCACCGTACTACTCGGCGCTATTAGAAAGCTGGGGACTAAAAAAAGCCAAAGACATGTATGCCTGGTGGTTCGATGGAGATAACCCCGCACTCCACGATTGGACCGTTCGCGCGGATCGACTCATGCACCGCGCGGGCGTTACCATTCGCAATTTTCGATTCGACGACTTCGACGCCGAAGTGGAGCGTTGCCTTTTCATTTACAACCAAGCCTGGGAATCGCTGTGGGGCTTCGTGCGGATGACTCGCGAGGAATTTCGCCACACCGCCTACCAACTCAAGAAAATGGCGGTGCCCGAACTCGTGCTATTGGCCGAAATCGGCTCGCAGCCAGTCGGCTTTTGCGTCACGTTGCCTGATTTCAACGAGGCGATCCGCCCGTTGAACGGAAACCTCACCTGGTGCGGTCTGCCCACCGGATTGCTCAGGTTGCTGCGTGGCCTCAAGCAAATCAAAGCGGCTCGCATGCTGACCCTGGGCGTTGTGCCAGGATTTAGGCGACGCGGTATCGCCGAACTAATGATTTTACGAGCCTTTCGTTCCGGCATTCAAAAGATCGGCTACCGGGGCGCGGAACTCAGTTGGACCTTGGAAGACAACAACGCCATCAATCGCACCATCGAGAGCGTGGGAGCCAAAGTCTATAAGCGATTTCGAATCTACGAACGCGCGATCTGAGAGGAATGTGTCACTCCGGCACAAGCAACTTCAGCACCGCTCCGAGGCGATACCCGGCTTGCACTACGCGGCGCTGGGCGACACTGCCTCCAGTTTTGAGATATGCTTCGCTGAGTTCGATCGGCTGCACTGCGTCGCCGACCAACTCCAGCGAGCGCAGAGCCCGCAACACATCGTCGGTATAGACATGTTTTTTTGCCAAGTCGTGGCTTTCATCGAGCCACGCTTTTTCGTCGAGCGTGAGAGCAGCCTCGGTGCCCAGCGAAGCGCGTTCCTGATTGGTCATTTCGCTCAACGCTTTGTTGTGGGCTTCACGAAAATCGTCTGCAGCACCTGGGAACTGGTCCCAGAGCGAGTGAAGATTTCCCGCCTGCCTCGTTTTGACCGAGTTTCCACCGCGGTCGCCGACGGGGAAGAGTTTGGTGGAGAAGAGCGCGGTTGAATGGAGCGGTTGATGAATGTCGCCGACGGTGTGAAATAGCCAGGTAAGTAGCACGGCGCGGTCGGGCGGGCTGGTCTGCTGGTCGGCCAGCGATTTTCGCGCGAAGCGAATGGATTGAACAATGTTGAGCGGCTGTGTTTCGAGCGTTGTGTCCGCTGGTGGTTCCATCCCCAGATTGACGGTCAGCTTGCCGTCCAAATCTGCGCGAGCGGTATCGGACAAGAAGTGGGGCACGTTCACATAGTGCCATTCAGAGCGATTGAATGCTCTTTTTTCGGGTGGGCCGGAGCGAACCATGTCGGGCCAAACAGCCGCTTGCTGAAAGGACCATTCCTGGCGAGCGGTCTGGTCGCCAGTGCGGACCTCGTCTGGCATCAGATCGGCAAAGTCGGGTGTAAATCGGGGATGCCGCTCGATCACCGCGGCGACTTTGGCCTGTTGCGATGGAGTCAGTTGTCGGTATGCGATCGACGCGATGATTCGGTGGCCCCTGGCATTCCAGCCCAGCGCGGGTGAGACCGCGACGCACCAACAAAGCAGAAACACAACGGCACACTTAACAGTCTGGGATGGCGGATATCGATTCATTGTCAGATTTCTTAGATTGGGGAACGTCCGACCGGCGTGGATTAGGCAAGCTTGTTCGCTTACGTTGTATTCCTCTCTCAGCTCGTTGGATAGCTTTCAGGAAGAATTAACATGGCTCGCGCGATTTCTTTAACGATTGCCATCGCGGTGGCGATACTCGTGCCCGGGTGGCTGTGGGCGCAAACGCAGCCGCCCAATATCGTACTCATCTTTATTGATGACATGGGCTATGCGGACATCGAGCCGTTTGGCAACGACCAAGTGCGCACGCCGCATTTGAAACAATTTGCGGCGGAGGGGATGAAGTTCACCAGCTTTTATGCGACGCCGGTCTGCTCGATGTCGCGGGCTTGCTTGATGACTGGCTGTTATAACGTGCGCGTTTCCATTCCGGGGGTGCTATTTCCGGATAGTCAGGTGGGACTGCACACGAATGAAATCACACTGGCGGAGATCGTGAAGCAAAAAGGCTACGCGACGTGTGCGATCGGTAAGTGGCATTTGGGCTATCAGCCGGAGTTTTTGCCAACGCGTCAGGGCTTCGATTACTACTTCGGTATTCCCTACAGCAACGACATGGGGGCGAAGCCGGAGCGGCCCACTTTTCCGCCGCTGCCGCTGATTCGGGGCGAAACGACGATCGAGAAAGAGCCGGACCAATCGCAACTTACGCGGCGCTATACGGAAGAGGCGATCAAATTCATTCACGAGCATCGCGGTGGGCCATTTTTCGTTTATTTGCCGCACACGATGATTCACTTTCCGCTGGCGGCATCCGCCGACTTCAAGGATAAGAGCCGGATGGGCTTCATCGGCGATACGATCGAGGAGATCGACTGGTCCGTGGGGCAGATCATGCAGGCACTGAAGGCGAAAAATCTCGATCAAAACACGCTGGTGATTTTCACTTCGGACAACGGTCCCGCGCGGCGCACAGCCGGACCGCTGCGGGGCAACAAGGGAACGGTGTTCGAAGGCGGCGTGCGTGAGCCCTGCATGATGCGCTGGCTCGGCAAAATTCCTGTGGGGACAACGTGCGACGAAATTGCTGGCAACATCGACATGCTGCCGACGCTGGCCAAGCTCGTGGGTACTGATCCGCCGAAGGACCGCGTGATCGATGGTCGGGATATCACGCCCTTGATGTTCGATCCCAAATCTGGGCCAGTGCGTGATACGCACGTTTATTTCAACGGTGCTGGACAATTGCAAGCGATTCGGCAAAAGGAATGGAAACTGTTCCTTTCGGCCCCACCACCGCCTGGCGAGAAGGCGAAGGGGAAGAAGGGTACGGTGGCGGCGTCCCCTGCACTGTTTAACCTGGCGAACGACCTGGGGGAAGCAAACGATGTGGCCGCGGCGCATCCGGATGTCGTGGCGCGGTTAAAGGCCGTGGCGAGTGAAGTGGAGCAGGAGATCAAGGCAAATCAGCGGCCTGCGGGGCAGGCTGTCGTGAAGAAATGACGGAGCGGTAGTGTTCACCGGCGGGAGATTCCGCCGGTGGATTTGTGCCAATGCCTGAGCAGCTACGCCGCGGCTGTTTCTTGCGCGGCCGCAATCGCTGTGGCCGGGGTCGCGCTCGACCCACTGGGCAATTGGGCCAGAACGTCTCGTGTCAGTTGCTTGGTTAGCTCCTGCAACGCTTGCCGCTCGGAATTTCCGTCGTTGGCAAAGCAGGTGCGCTCAGCGAGGAGCGATTGCAAGAGCAGGCCGACAAGGCCTGTGGTGGGGAGAGAGGCCCCGTCCAGGTGGCCGTTGCCGTTGTGTCCCTCGCTGACGCCGCGGGTTAGTGACTCGCCGCCGGAGAGGAATACTCGCTCGGGAACGAGGGGTTGGGTGCTGTGGGCGAGTTCACTGCCGACGTGAGCCAGCGCGAAGAGTCGCGGGTCGCCATAGCTGGCGACTTTTTGCATGAGCACGGCGGCTTCGGAGAGGCCAACTTGCATCAGGCGTTGGGATTCGCCGCGGCCGGCGAGCACGGCTTGTTGGCTGTCGGCTTCAGCAAGAACAATGGTCTGCTCGGCCTGGCGGCGCGACTGCGCAAGTTGAGCCTCGGCGAGAACGACTTGTTTTTCGCCTAGCTTACGGGCACGCTGCAGGTCGGCTTCGCCTTCGCTCTCGGCGATTTGAGCTTTGACGCGAGCGTTAGTCAGGCTGGTTTGCATGTCGGCCGTAGCTTGGGCTTCTGCCAATTCGCGGCGTTTTTCGGAGGCTTCGCGTTGCCGCTCGTAGGTCTCCAATTGCTCGATGGAGAGCTGCCGCTGGCGGAGTTGCTCAAGCAGGTTTTCGATCTTGCCCCCTTTCTCGTCGGTATCAGGCTTGCCGATGAGCACATCGACGCATTCGATGTCGAACTCGCGGAACTTGCGGCGCAGCTCCTCGCGGCCCTCTTTTTGAATCGCATCGCGCTCGTGTAATAGCTCCAGCATCGTCTTCTTGTGGGCGATGTCGCGGAAATAGGCGCTGAGCATTGGGTCGAGCGTTTGCGTGATCAGTTTTTTCACGTCGCCGAACCGCTGGATGACGCTAGGTGCCCGTTGATAGTCGATATGCACGACGACCGAGAGCGGCAGACGCGGTTCGTAGGCGTCGCGAGTGACGAGATCGATCGAGCGGAGCGAATCGTCGTAGCGGTGGGTCTCGCTGCGGCCGGTGACCCAGTGCAGGACGAAGTTGTTCGTCGGTACAAGGACAATTTGGCCGGCGTAGGTGTTGAAGGCATATTTGCCGGGGCCAAATGGCCGCTCCCAGACGCCGCGTTGGCCCTCGGCGACTTGCTCGCCGTGGCGGAACGAGATGCCCGACACGTCATCGCCCGCCAACCCGTAGTAGCTGACGACGACGCCGACATAGCCAATCGGCACAACGGTCTTGGGGGTAAGTTCGATGGTGGCGAACCAGCGGTTGATGAAATAGGTGCCGTCGGTGAGTGCCTGATACTGGCGGCCACGGCGACCACCGCCGTCGAGAAATCGCTGCGGGTCTTGAAAATTGTTGTGGAAACCGGCAGTACCGACGCTATAGCCGACGGCGGGCGCGATGATCTCGCCCGGCGAGAGCGAGGGGCCATCGTGAACGGTGACGATGCCGATGCTATCGACGAAGTGAGTTTGCTCGGGATGCAGCGGATCGACCGCTTCGAGCGGCTCGCCGATGACGATCGGAGAGAAGCCACCGTTACCGCCGAGTTCTTGTTGCCACGATTTGATGGTGGCCGCTTCGTGGCTGGAGAGGAGCCGGCGGAGTGTATAGACGGCGCTTTCTGTGATGACGACGAAGAGCGCGGGGTTAATCGCATACACGCCTTCACGGATAATCGTGAGTTGGCGGCCGCGCTGGCCCGTTTGCTGCGGGAGGGGCTTGTCGCTATCGACCGGAATGGCTGAATGAACGGCGTGGCCCGCGAGAAAGGCGTGCGCGTCTTGGAAATTGTTGCAGTCGATGGCGCGGCCGAGCGTCTGGCTCGGTGGCAACGGCTGTCCGTCGCGGGCATAGACATATCCGATTTTTCCCTGCGGAACGGTGACGAGCGGGCAGATATGCACGCGGTATTGCCACCGCCACAAGCCGAAGTGGACACCACCGCGCAAGAGATCGGCCTGGAAACCAGCTTCGCCGTCGAGCGCGAGGATCGAGCCATTAGGCACCGACCCTTTGAGCGACCACAGTTTTTCGACCACGCCCACGCAGTTGTTGGGTATGAAACGGAGCGCGAGCCAGGCGAAGAAGAGAAGCTTGGCGAGGATGATCAAAAATATCAGGAACAAGAAAGAAGCGAACATGGAAGTACCTCCGCACGGGCCCGAAGCGCAAGCAGGGGTCGACGTCCAGTTTCAGAATGGACGCGAACGCGCGATGCCACGCGGAATACCCTCGCTGGCGCATCGGGCTAGTGTTTACCGTGGGCTTCGCGTCCGAGCGGCGGACGAAGAATGCCCTTTCAACTTAGGATTGCGGCACGAGCCGCGATCCGCCGACGAGGTTAGCTGACGGGCTAGGGCTTGAAAGTGCCCCGGTTGTTGTTGCAACGGCTCGCTGGGCCGCGCCAACCTGCGCCCCGGAGCGGATCATCTGCTTTCGCGAGGCGAAAGACGATAAGCCGCTCGATTGGTTCCCCCGTTCCCGCACGCTTAAAGTGCGAGACTAGGCTGCATAGCTAAGTATTATATCGACATTCTTGCCGGCTCGATTCGCCATGCAAAGCGGAAGCCGAATCGCAACTCATCTATCCATAAGGAGTTGCGTGTAAATTTTTCGTCCGAAAAACTGGCTGTTTTCACGGTCGCGAAATGCTTCATGGTGAGCCTTTCGCGGCGTGCGATCACTCTTGGAGCCATTTCCAGGCGGCGTCGATTTCGCTGGCGTCGAAGTATTTGATCGTGGCCATGGTGAATGGCTTGCAGACCTTGGCCATTCATTGCTCCCAGGTCTTCACGCCGACGAGGGCGATGCGTTCGAGCTTGGTGCAATGCGTGGTGGAGAACTTGATGTCGTCCCACAGAGCGGGCAGATCCCAGCCGTGAAAATCGTGGAATTGGGCCAGGAGCCGAACTTTGCCTTCTTTGGCGAGCACAGCATCGATGGCAGGCACAAATGTTTTGTAGTCGGCGTCGTGCAGCTTGCCCGAAAGCTTGAAGCCGAGCAGGCCGGGTGCGTTGGTGGGTAGTTGTTCGATCATGGTGGCAACTCCGATGTCTGGCTGATGAAAAGGCGCTGGTCGATTCTAGCCGCAGGCAAATTCATTCCGCCAGATAATGCCTCGTGATAGCAGGTTGGAGCAGGCGGAAAAGGGAACGTGATCGGAAAAATCGTTAATCTTTCCCCAGATTCACAGTCGAGGTTTCTCTGAGGTGAAACGGGGGATGCTATGCGCGCTTGCACTGCGGTTTTAATAGTTGTTGGTTGCCTGACGGGGGCTGCCAGGGGGCAAGTGCCGCAACCGGAGTTGTGGCAGGGAGGGGATCAATTTGGGGCGTTTGCGGTAGGTATGCAACCGACGTGGAATGGCATTGGGCAAGCCTCGGTGATGGTCGAGGCAGCGCCGCAGCAAGTGGTTGAGCCGCAGTTGGTCGGAGTGCAGCCGTGCGTCGATGGCCAGTGTGCATGCTGTCGTTGCTTTCCTTGCGAATGTCCGCTGCCGCCGGCACAGTGCTTGCCGTGCCCTCGCGTGAACTTGATCAATCCGAGCTGGCAACTTTTGGTGGGTGGCAAGATCACGCTGGACATGCTTTACAACAGTGCCCGGCCTGTCGCGCCGGGGACGCCGTTTTTTCTCGCGCCGGATGGACCGTTCGACCAGGACACGTTTGATATACATGCCCGGCAGACGACGATGTACTTTGCGGCGGTGGGGCCGCAGATGGGGGAGTTTCGTTCGGGCGGCTTGATTCTGTTCAACTTCTACAATGACAACGTGGTGGCCGACCGCTATGGCTTTTTGCCGATTCAGGCCTATGGCGAGCTGAAAAATGAAACGTGGCGGTTTGCTGGTGGGTTGCAGACCGATATTTTCGCGCCGCTCTTGCCGACGGTGCTGCCCTTCAGCTATTTGATGGCTTCGGGCAACGCGGGCGTGTTTCGTGGGCAGCTTCGCGCTGAGCGGTTTTTTTATCCAGCGGAAGAAGAGCAGACGACTTTTACCATTGGCCTCAGCGAACCGATTTCCACAACCATCAACGACAGCTCCAACGTACCCGGTTCGATAGCC
>JANNTN010000007.1:0-2407 GCA_031394445.1 Anatilimnocola sp. | reverse complement strand
TCGGCCAAAACAGAGAAGAGGAACACGTAGAAAACCCACAACTCATCCCGTAAAATCAACGCATTGGATCGCGTGATCCAGCGTTCATTCCTTCATAACCCACTCTGGCCGGTCGTCCTGTTCAGGCTGAACCAAAACAGGGTGATCTGCCTCGATTTCGTGGATAGCGTCTAGGCGGCGTAGTCGCTTTGGCACAAACCACGGCAATCGCACATTGGTGATACTTCCTCCGAAGAAATCTTTCCATTTGAAACGTGCCAGCAACCGCTCGAACCTTCTCGCCAATTCTTCAAACCGAAGCACCAAAGCAGCATTGCCTGCGTATCGTGCGAGCATCGTGTTGCACGCACTTTGATCTTGAAACACAGACTCTTGTTCGTCGGCAACGGAGCTAAGTAACTTCGCTGCCATTTCACGCTGAATGGTCATTCAGTTTCACCATGGGAACTACCTACGAAAGCCCCTTCACTTCCCACCCCTTCCGATACGCCTGCTTCACAAAATCATTAGCCTTGGCCACATTCGTCACCTTCAAATTCTCCGAATCCCACTCCAGCTTCTCCCCGGGAAATCGGCACGCGATCGTCCCCAGCAGCACCGCCTCCGTCAGCGGCCCGGCATAGTCAAAATTCGACGTCGTCTTCCCCTCGCCGCGAATCGCATTCGTCCATTGCAAATAATGGTCGATCTCTTCCAGTTGCGGCATCTTGAAATCAACAAACTTTTCTTGCGGCAGCAACCGCGGAGAACCACCGTGTTCGCACAGCAGCACCCCCTTCTCGCCGATGAACAAACAGCCGTTGCTGGGCAGCTTCTCCCCCGCCGGCAACTGGGCCAGTTCCGCCGGCGGCAATAACCCGCCGTCGTACCAAATCACCCGCAGTGTGCTCCCCGTCGTATATTTCGTCCCGGGAAACTCGTAAGTGATCGTCTCCGACTTCGGAAACGTCTCCGGCTTCGGCTCCGGCCCCTCATACCACACCTTCGCCGGCGCGGTCAGTTCCAAGCTCCAATACACCGGGTCGATGATGTGGCAGCCCATGTCCCCCAGCGCCCCCGCGCCAAAATCGAACCACCCCCGCCACGCAAACGGGTGATACACCTTCTCAACAAACGGCCGCTCCGGCGCGACCCCCAGCCACAAATCCCAATTCACATTCGCCGGCACCTGCGTGCTCCCCGCCGGCCGGTCGATCCCATGCGTCGGCCAAATCGGCCGGTTCGACCACGTATGGGCCTCCTTCACCTTTCCAATCGCCCCGTCCTGAATCAGCTTCACCACCGTGCGATACGGCTTACCACTATGCCCCTGGTTCCCCATCTGCGTCACAACCTTCGCCTCCCGCGCCGCCAGCGTCAGTTGCCGCGCCTCATGAATCGTCCGCGTCATCGGCTTCTGCGTGTACGTGGCGATGCCCATCTGCAGCGCCGTCATCGTCACCGGCGCGTGCATATGATCCGGCGTCGAAACCGTCACGCCGTTCAGCCGCTTCCCTTCCTTGTCGAGCATCTCCCGCCAATCGGTATAGCGCTTCGCATCCGGCCACTTCTCCGCCGCGGCGGCAAACCCGCTCCCCGCCTTCTTCTTCTCATTCCGCGCCGTCCCCGTCGTATCCACATCGCAAAACGCGATCACATTCGCCGCCCCATCTTTCGACGTCTCCGTAATATCCCCCCAGCCCTTCCCGCCAACGCCCACCCCCGCAATATCCGGCTTACTATTCGGTGCCGCCTTCAATAACCCCGACGGCAATATCGTCACACTCGCCATCGCCGCCGTCGTCCCCGCCAAAAATTTTCGCCGCGACAAATTCCGCCGACTATTGAAAGCCATCTCAGCACCTCAAGGAACAAAAGGTTAATTCCGAACCAACACCACCAACCCGATGCGCAAGCGAGGCATCCCTCTTACCAACCCGAAGCATCAGCGAGGGAATTCCCACACTAACCCGACGCGCCAGCGAGGGACTCCTCACACAAGCCCGACGCGCCAGCGAGGGATCCGGCTGCCAGCCACTCCTCCGCTCCAACCCCTCTCCTTCACCTCACGGCAAAGTATGCTAACCCACGCTTATCCCCAAGTCATCTATCCCGACTCTATGCCCAGCAAAACCTGACAGCATCAATAAATGCTGCCCTCAAACCCTGCAACCCTTTGCGCTCTTTGCTCCCCTCTGCATCACACACCTGCAAAAGCTTGTTTTCTCAGCAAGCTTTCTGGTCTTCATCCGTGTCACCCGCGCTCATCCGCGGCTATATCTCTGCCTGTGTTTTGCTCCAGTCGAATCTGGACAGCCGCCGGTGTTGGGTTATTTTGACCCAAGCGGAGGTTTTTATGTCAAAGTCAGCGCGGCGGAAGTTTCAGGATTCAGAAAAAGTGGCGATTCTCAAGCGGCATCTGGTGGAG
>JANNTN010000002.1:0-4406 GCA_031394445.1 Anatilimnocola sp. | reverse complement strand
CCGCCAATCAAGTGAATCGCAGGTGTCGATTGCACACCGGCTGTGACCGTGCTGGACAGCACTTCGATCTTGTCGCCAATCGCGTTGCGGCGGATTTCGAACACGCGGCCGGTGCCGTCATCGACGATCGTAATTCCTTCGATCAACACAAAGTTGTTATCGAGACCCGCACTCGGACCGCGCGTGTAGAACGCCCGCATCGTCGCGCCCGAGGAACCAACGCCGACAATGCCGCCGTCCGCTAGAGTTGTTGGACCGGCAATCGTAAACAGGCCGGGGCCGCCCAAACCATCACTGATCGGTGGCGCAGTACGCGCCGTCGTTCCGTCGGACTGTACGCTGTTGATCAGCGTCACTTGCTGGCCAGACGCGCTGCCCGTTTGGAACGTCCCCGGTACGCTCAAGGTCGCGCCCGCAAGGATCGTGACGTCGCCGTTAACCACCTTGACCTGATCGTACGTCGTTCCGGCCACTGGTGCCGCGTTGTTCACATCGGGCGAGAATATCGAGGTCGCGCCGTACGTCAAATTGCCGTTGACTTCCAAAATGCCCGTATTGCTGCCGTTAGCCAGCGCACTCGGATAGCCGGCCGAGCCAGGATTCAGCGTGCCAGAGCCCGCCGTGCCGATCGACACGGTGCCGTTGATCCGGCCAGCGTTCGCTCCGCTGCCGCCCGCCAGGGTGCCGCCGTTCACCAGCACGCCACCACCCGCGTTCAGCACGCCGCCGCCAGGAATCATCAACGTGCCCGCGGTGGCAGTAACCACTCCGCTGGTGGTCGTCGTGCCGCCCAAGGCGAGCGTGCCGCCGCCGGCTTTATTCAACGTCGTAACATTTGTGATGTTCGCGGGAATCGCCACATCAACCAGTTGATTGCCATCAACCGTCGTCAGCGTTCGCGCGATCGGGGTTAGCGAAGTAATCGTGCCACCGGCTGTGCCCAAATTGATTGCCGGTGAACCCTGCGTGGACAAAGTCGCAAGATTGGCGATCGCAGTAAACGTCGGTTCTGTTCCACTCGGCAGTGTCAACGTGCCGGTTGCACCCGTCTGCAAATTCGAGCTGGAACCAGCACCGAGTTGCATCGACAAGAGGTTGAGCGTCTCGCTCTTGTTCATCAGGTCCAATTTGCCGGAGCTTTGCATCACCACGGTGCCGAACACGTTGCCGGAGGCCGTTGCCAGGCCAATCGGGCCCGTCGTGGTGGCCGTACTGCTCGTGGCATTCGACCCGAACTCGACCACATCGTCATCTTGGCCGCCGAGGCCGTCGCCAATCGTCAAGACGCCCAGGATTTGAGTGCTGGTCTTGTCGAGGACAAGCTTGCCCTCGTTCACCGTCATGGTTCCCGTGTTCGTCACGCGTCCCGTATCGCCGCCAGAGTACAACAGCGTGCCCGTACCGGCTTTCACCAGATTCGCCGCGCCGCCTGTCGCTTGGCTGATGCCCGCGCTGATCGTCAAATCGCTCGCGGCTGACGAATCGTGAACCGTGATGGTGTGCAAACCGGTAGTCAGTTCCAACTGGCCGGAAATCGCAGCGCCCGTCGCGGCCGCAGCGCCTTGGCCAATCGTGACGATATTGCCAGCGACCGTCAGCGTATTCGCCGTCGTGCCGGTGGTGACCACGTCGGCCCCAAAGCCCGCACCCGTTGCCAACGTCAAATTGTTAATCGTTTCGGTCGAAGTACCGTCGGCAATCAGGCTAACTTTGATGTTGGTCGTGTCAGATGCCACCAACAGGTTCACGTTGCGGTGGCCCAGAGCGTTCGTAAACATGACCCTGACCACGCCGTTATCAACCGACGTACCGGTTACCGTCACATTGCCCGTGCCCACTATTTTTTCCAGCTCGATGCGAATGTTCGTGGCCAAGGCCACGCCGTCACCCGCAACATACGTAATCGGCCCCGTCGTTAATCCATTGATGCTCAGCGTGAAAGTTCCAGCCGGAGCGCCCACGAACGTAATCGTTTGGAACTCGTTACCGCTGAGAGCATTTCCCGCCAAGCCGTTGGCCGAAGTGACCGTGGCATTTGCCGATGGCACAAGGTTCAAATTACCTGCTGCGGTGAATCCGAGGCCGTTCAAGTACACCAGCGCGAACGGGCCACCATTTGGTCCAAATACCTTCACATTGCCGAGCAAGGCCGGAATCCGATTCAGATACGTTTGGTACTGGCCAGCCGTCGGACTGGTGCCAGCAGTGCCGGTCAGCGTCGTCGGCAGGATCGTACCGCCATTCAACTCTGTCACTACGGGCTGCGTGGGCGGAACAATCGTGCTGTTAGTTGCGTCTTTGCCGATGAGGCCCACATCGGTCCGCGACAGGTTGTTCTTAAATAGCACGGTGAACGGACCGCCGGCCTTGCCAATCACTTCGATATTGCCCGCCAAACCCGTGTTTTGCGAGGTTATGATCGATTCCAAGTGCGACTTGGCCTGGGCCGCCGTCAGCAACGCGCCTGTGCCGTTCGTAAGAGGCGTCACTAGGGTTGCAGCATGCACCATGCCGCCGGCAGCAGCCGTTGTGACGTCAAACGCCGTATCCGACACATCTCCCAAATTAGAAATGATGATTGAAAACGGCCCGCCAGCAGATCCGGTTACATCAACATTGCCGTACAGTGCTGGAATCGTATTCAGGCTGGCTTTTACATCGCCGGCGGTCGGCTGGACGCCATTGACCAGCGTATCAATCAACGCCGCTGCATTCGCCGCGCCTGGGAAGATGTTGCCCAGGGCGTTGATCGTGATCTCATTGAAATTCTTGCTTAACGCGGCCGTCACTCCGGTGAACGTGATCTCGAATGGACCACCGATCGAACCCGTTACCGAGAACACATCGTTTCCGCCCGGTGAAAGCGTGGCGATTGTTCGCAGATGGTCCCGAACTTCGTCCGCGGTCGGACGAAGACCTGTCTCGATCACCAGTTGCGTCGCCCCACTGCCGACCAGGTTGCCAGTGCCGTCGTTGTAAGCCAATTGAACCGTGCCGCCCGCCGGGCCGCCAATCGTCAATTTCTGCTTTTCATCGACTCGCGTGATGGCCACCGTGGCGCTCGCAGAATTGAACGAAGGCTGGATGCTGCCGGCTGCGGTGCCGCCGATCGTCAGCGTTTGCGTTTCATTGGTCCCCAGATTCACGGCCAGCGGAGAATTGACGCCACTCGCCGTGCCACCCTGGAACGTGGCGATGTAGTTGCCAACGCTGCCGCCAGCAAACGAGATTTGCTGCACTTCGCTGCCGCCACCATTGGTGGGCACGCCGACAACGCTGTTGATCGTCGCCGTAGCGCCGTTAGTGCCAGTGGTGAACACCTCCAGGTTCGGCAGGTTGTAACCAGCCAGTGAGCCGTGGAAGGCCACCATGAATGGTCCACCCGCTCCGCCGATCACCGTCGCGGTTGCGCCGGTGATGCCGGTCGCCAACAACAACGAATCCACGTGCGCCTGAACAAGAGCCACAGTAGGCGCAAACGTAACACCCTTCACTGTCTCAATAATCTGAGCACCTGAAGGCGTGCTGCCGGGAGTCAAGCTGGCCAGCGGAACCAGCTCGGCAACGTCCGTGCCAGCTAGTCCGTTGACAAACCGAATGTCAAACCGTTGCGAGCCCAGGTCGGTTACCGTGAAATTCTGGATGCCTGTCACGGGGTTGAACAAGGCGGGAATCGTCCGCAGGTGCAACTGGATCTCGGCTGCCGTCGGCGATTGGCCGGCGATATACGTCAATTCCGTCGCGCTGGAGCCCGTCGTCGTAATCGGACTACCGTTCACGATCTCCGTGTACGATAGTTGGAACGAGCTTGTATCGGCCGAAATGCCGCCTGGCCCATTGAAATCGAGCCGCTGCACTTCGTCGCGCGCCTGACTCATATCCACCGGCGTGGAACCGGGAACACCCGCCAGCGACAACGTAAACTTCGCCGGCCCGCCAGACAGCGAAACCGTTTGCACCTCGTTGCCCACGCCTTCCGTCAGCGCGGTGACCACGCTGGGCGTAGTCAACGTCGTCACATCCGTCACCTGGAATAGCGGCAGGTTGGTGCTCACGAATTCGTTCACGGCAGTGATCGTGAACGTGTTAACCTGACCCGTCGTAGCTACCAGGAACAAATCATTGTTCGTCGGACTCGGGCCTTTGAACAACAGATTCAGGGCCGCCTGCATGTTGGCCCGCGTCGTGTTGCCGCTGTTCAGCAAGCTGAACGTGATCGGCGCGGTTGTCTGCCCGTTGAGCGACAGACGGAACTGGTGTCCTTCGAGCGCGGAGCCAATCACCAGCGTTTGCGATTCCGTGGTTGGGATCGGACCCACCGGGGCCACGCCGTTGAACGTGAATGCCACGGGACCACCGCTGAACGCCACTTGTTGCGTCGTGTTGCCCGAACCGCTGCGGAACGG
>JANNTN010000883.1:0-1098 GCA_031394445.1 Anatilimnocola sp. | reverse complement strand
GCCGATCGCGTTCTTGTCAGGTCGCGTAGATTGAATGCCGGGTGGCGACACTCTTTGGGAGACGCGCGATGGGACGGCCTGCCAGCGACCTAGACGATTATCTGGAATGGCAGCAGCGGCTGAAGAACCACAAAGAAAGTGGTTTAAGTATCGACCTTTACTGCCTTCAAGAAGGCATTTCTAAATCCACGTACTACCGCTGGGCCGATCGACTTCGCGAAGGCATCCCGGAGTCGATAGCAGGCGAAAAAGTCGATCGAGAAAAGGTTGAGTCGGGCAACGTGGCATTCGTGCCGATCACCCTCAAAGCCTCTCCGGTCGAAATCGAATTGCCGAATGGAGGCGTCGTGCGCCTGCCCTTGGGGGTTGGAGAGCTGGTGCTCGTAGAAGTCATCCGTGTCGTGGGCACGATGCGTCCCTGGAAAGCACCTCAGTCATGACCAACTATTCCGACGTGCGGATATTCTTGTGCCTGACACCCACCGACATGCACTACAGCTTCGATCGCTTATTGGGTCGAACGCGGGAGATCTTTGAGCAAGATCCCTTGGACGGTCACCTGTTCTTGTTCGTGAACCGGAAACGCGATCGTCTGAAACTCTTGTTTTGGGACCAGGATGGATTTTGCATTTTCTACAAGCGCTTGGAGCGGGGAACATTCCAGCTTCTGACGACAGCAGACGCTCCAGGTATGGAGCTCAGTTATTCTCAATTGGTCCGCTTGCTGGGCGGACTTGATCTGATGACGGGACGCCGACGGAAGCGGTATCGCCGAACCGCATGAATACGAAGCGAAAACTTTCGTAATCAAGTGAATCCTTCCGCAGCGGTCGGTGTTTCATCCAGCATCATGAGCACGGATGCCGCTTCTTCTCCGCCGGTTGCTTTGCAAGTCGATCCCGCGACGCTGCCGGATGACGCGGCGCTGCTCAAGTCGCTAGTCGCGCAGTTGTTCGCTGAGTTGAAAAGCCGAGACGGTCGCATCAGCGATCTGGAGCACCGGATGTCGCTGCTCTTGCGGAAGCTGTACGGCAGCAAGAGTGAGAAGCTCGATCCTCGGCAGACTTCCTTGTTCGACCTGCTCACTGCCGTGCCGGA
>JANNTN010000872.1:0-2500 GCA_031394445.1 Anatilimnocola sp. | reverse complement strand
CATCAAATCCCAAACTGCCGCAGCACCAAATCGCACACGTCGGTATCCGCGTGGGGCCGTTCAACGAACATGCCCTTTTGGGAGCTAAGCAGCAAGCCGCGTTGGGCGTCGGTGGTGGCGGGGACGCCGTGGGAGCCTTTGATGAGGTTGGCGTCGAGCGGAATGCTTTTGGTGGCGAAGTCGAAGTGCAGCTCGACGGGGTCGTAGCCGGGCTTGTTGTGAATATCGACGGTGCGGGCGAATTTGGGGGCATTCGCGTCGTCCAGCCAGTAGTAATAGGCTTGCCAACTGTTGGGGGTGGAAACAAGCACGATGTCGCCGGCTCGCTCGTGGTCGAGCGAATATTTTTTGCGATCGTCGCTGGCGAGGACTTCAGCGATGCCGGACTGGCCACGAAAGAGGTTGGCGACGCGGCTGATCGTGGTGGCGTCGCGATTTTTGACGAATACGTGCGAGAATTGATGATCGACGAGGGCCCAGGCGGGAGTGCCGGCGAAGTCGATGAGTTCGCCGCCGTCGTCCTTGACCGTCAGTAGGCCCGCTTCGCGGAGGACGCGATTAGGATAAGTCACGTGATCGACGGGGGTAATGACGTATTCACTGGCGGCGAGCCAAATCAAGTTTTGGCCTTTACAGGCTGCCTCGGCGGACGTTACGAGCTTGCCAATTACAGCGTCGAGTTCCTGCACGGCGGTTTGGGCGGCTGGGCTATCCGGTCCGGCCTTTTGGGCGGCGTAGTCGAGTTGGGGCAGATAGATGTAGAAGAAATTCGGGCGGTATTCTTTCATGGCCCAGGCGGCGGAATCAGCGATCCAGGCTGTGGATTTGATGTTGGCCATCGGTCCCCAAAAGTTCATGAGGGGGAAATGGCCGAAGGCGTCGCGGAGCGTGCCGTAGAGCTCGATGGGCTTGGTGTAACACCAGAGCGATTCGCTGCCGTCGGGGTTGTGAATGGGGGCGGGCATGCAGATGTAGTCGGCACCGCAACCCTTGCTGAGCATGGGGAACCAGACGGCGGATTTCAGCGACGGATCGTGCTTGTGCAGTGAATCCCAGATTTGCGGCTGCTGGATTTTGTCGTTCCAGGCGGTCCACATTTCGACTTCATTCTTATCGCGCCAGAAAAAGCCGTTGGCGATGACTCCATGCTCGGCCGGCAGCTTGCCGGTGAGGAGGTTGGCCTGCACCGGCCAAGTGACGCAGGGAAAGCTGGGAACCAGATCGGCCCGATCGCCGCCAGCCATCAGTCGGGAGAGATTGGGCATCGCGGCGAGGTCTTTCGCACGTAAGCCGGGTATGGAAATGAGGACGACGTGGTCGGATTTGGGCATGGGCGGTTTAATGCGCGAGAGGATCTAATTTTGGCAAAGCATTATGAACGGAATGCCGGCCAGAGCACACCCTATACTTCGTCCCACGGGTTGCGCTTTTTCGGGGCGATGGGATGAAGGACAAGGTCGTCTTGTAGAACGCGGGAAGGGGCGGCCTGGCGGGTGCGTTGGACCTCGCGGGCGGAGAGCACGAAATTGATGAGGAAAATAATCATACCGGAAATGAAAACTAAAAAAGCCGAGGGGATGGCGCTGCGGAAGGCACCGGTGCGGCTGACGATTTCGAGCGTCCAGACCCAGTTAGGGGCCTGGATCAGCGAGTAAGAAAGATGTTCGTAGGGCCGGCCGGTAATCGCGCGTTGTAGCAGCAGCGGGAGAATAACACCGGAAGCGGCGAGGACGATGTGACAGAGGAAAGTGGCCGGCATCGTGACGGGGACGAAGCGGCGAATCACAGTGATCAGGATTCGCGTCGCGCCCAAGTAGCCGGCGAGATAACCAAGCAGGCAAGCGCTAACGGCCAACCAAGTGTCGAACTCGGGGAGTTGGCGAAAGAAGGCGCGGGTTTGCACGGTAGGCATCGGGCCGGTCGCGGGAACGACATAGGCCACGAGCAGGACGGCGGCAAAGTTTGCGATGACGAAGACATAGCCGGTGCCAGAGCCGGGATTGAACCAGGTGAAGAGCATCCGGCCGAGAAAGCTTTGAGGAAGCCGGCGGAGCGCGCGGGGGGAAAGCTCGGCGGTTTCGCCGGTGAGGACAGCACCGACAACGGCCCAATAGATGGTGGCGATGAAGATCAGAAAATAGAGCGCACCCTCGTGACCGAGACGCCGCCAGAGGTAGATATACCAGCCGACGATGAGGGCCTGGGGTACGAGCAGGAGGATGCGGATGGGGGTGGAGCGGTTTTCACTGGCGAACGTGATTTGGCCAGCGGCGACGAATAATAGAAGGAGGATGGCGGGGATATAGAACGTGAAGCCGCAGAAGTGTGCGATCCAGAAATCGGGTTGGTCGAGGGGGAAGGTGCCGCCCTCGCTGAGAAAGGCGAGAAATGCGGCATCCCAAACAAAAGTAAAGACGAGCAGAGCCATGACAAACACGACGCTGAGCAGCACCTGCCAATGGCGGACGCGGGTGACGGTGGCCATCATCAGGCCGCAGGC
>JANNTN010000824.1:0-9547 GCA_031394445.1 Anatilimnocola sp. | reverse complement strand
CTCCACCAGATGCCGCTTGAGAATCGCCACTTTTTCTGAATCCTGAAACTTCCGCCGCGCTGACTTTGACATAAAAACCTCCGCTTGGGTCAAAATAACCCAACACCGGCGGCTGTCCAGATTCGACTGGAGCAAAACAGTGGCGTAGAGGATAAGCACACAGCGGATAGCCGCTTATCAGTGCGAGGGCTGGCGGCTACGATGTTTGTGACTGGTGAATTTGAGAGAAATGGGGACGCGAAAAATGCGACGGGCATCGATGCGAGTGATTGGTTGGAGTGCGGCGGTTGCGCTGCTGTTGATCTGTGTTGTGGGTTGTCCCTCGGCGAATCAACTAACGTCGTCGAAAGGGAGCGGCTCGAAAGACGCGGAGGCGGGCGGGGAGAAGTTGAAAGAAGTTGCCGCCGATGTTGAGGCTCTGCAAGCTTCGGGAGCTACTCTGGAAAAAGACTCCAGCGGGAATATTGTTAAGGTGCAGTTGAAGCAAGAATCGGGCGGCGACAAAGATCTGGCGCATTTGAAGGGGCTACCGAACGTGCGGGAGTTGGGTGCCGACGCGCGGGGCGTGACCGACGAGGGGCTGGCGGTATTGGCCGGCCATCCGAATTTGCGATCGATCAAGCTGGAACGGAGCGCGGTGACGGACGCGGGGATGCCCCACTTGCAGAAGATTCCAAAACTCGAAGACCTGGACTTGCGGAGGACGGGTGTGACAGCCGCGGGATACAAAGAGGTTGGCAAGATTGCCGGACTGAAGCGGTTGCGGGTGATTTATAATGCTCGATTCAACGACAAGGCCTGCGAGGCGATCAAAGATTTGAAAAACCTTGAGTTGATCGACATGCAGGATTGCAATCAGCCGACGGAGAAGGGGCTGGCGATTCTGCAGGGGTTTCCCAAGCTGAAGAACGTGCGGCTGTGGGGCCCGAATGTGAACGACAAGGTGTTGTCGTACCTGAGCGATGCGAAAGAGCTGCGGGTGATTTCGCTGGAGCAGTGCAGCGGCGTTTCAGCCGAGGGCTTGGAGCATCTGAAGGGGCTGAAGAACCTGACCGAAGTTGCGCTATATGGAGCGACCGGGCTGAACGATGCCGCCGTGGAGAAGTTGGCGGGGCTGGCGAAGCTGCAGGCGCTCGACCTGCGGCAGACGCCGATCACGAGCCTGGCGTTATCGCATTTGAAAGATTTGAAAGCGATCAAGTCGCTCGATCTCTCGGAAACGGCGGCCGTAGGGAACGAGGGGCTGGAGCACATCAAGGATTTGACGAGCCTGGAAGAACTCAATTTGTGGTCGTGCCCGATTGATGACGCGGGACTGAAGTCGCTCGCAAAGCTGACGAAGCTGCGTCGGCTCAATCTCGATAAATGCAATATTACTGACGAAGGCTTGAAGGAATTGGCACCGTTGCAAAATTTGGAGTTCCTGCACATTGGCAGCACGCAGGTCACTGATGACGGATTACCGAACCTGAATAGCCTGAAGCAGCTCAAGCACCTAGTAGTGACGTATCTGCCGGAAGTGTCGCCGGAAGGAATCGAGAAGTTGCAAAAAGAGCTGCCGCAACTGGAAGAGGTTGAGCAGTAGGCTCGCCCTGCGGTGGGTTTCGCGTCCGCCCTGTACTTTGCCGGCGTTGGGGTTCGCCTCGCGTATGTCTGATTCGAATAGCCCCATTCACTGGTCGGCCAGCGAAATTGCCCGGCGGATTGCGCACAAGGACATTTCGGCGGTCGAAGTAACTCGGGCGTTCATTGCCCGCATTGAAGCAGTCAACCCGCGGCTCAATGCGGTTGTTTTGCCCCGGTTCGAGGCAGCGCTGGCCGAGGCGAATGCCGCGGACCAGCGGCAGGCGCGCTGCGAGGCGCTTGGGCCACTGCATGGCGTGCCGATCACCGTGAAGGAGTGCTTTCATGTGGCCGGAATGCCGTCCACGATTGGCCTGG
Organism: Anatilimnocola sp.; assembly: GCA_031394445.1. Taxonomy (GTDB): domain Bacteria; phylum Planctomycetota; class Planctomycetia; order Pirellulales; family Pirellulaceae; genus CAYLLN01. Next base: position 7,606 of record JANNTN010000824.1, on the reverse strand, counting down.
ATAGCGCGGCGCAGCGCAGGCCGATTGAGAACGACGGCATTGCTATCGCGCGGTTGCGGCGGGCGGGGGCGATCGTGTTGGGGAAAACGAACCTCCCCCAATTGATGATCTGGCACGAGTCGGACAATCCCGTTTATGGCCGCACGAACAATCCCTGGGATTTAGAGCGAACGTGCGGAGGCTCGACCGGCGGCGAAGCGGCGATTGTCGCGGCCCGCGGGTCGCCGCTGGGAATTGGCAACGATCTGGGCGGCAGCATTCGAGTGCCGTGCCATTTTTGCGGCATTCATGGACTCAGACCCACTTCGCTACGGATGCCGCGATCGGGTTCGGCCCGCACGCTGCGTGGTTTTGAAACATTCATCACGCAGACGGGGCCGATGGCTCGGCATGTTGAAGACTTGTGGCCGGCCATGCGGGTGCTCAGCGATCAATCCGATGGCTATGTGGCCGGTGATATCGCGCCCGGTGCGATTGACGATCCATCCGGCGTGCGGCTGGACAAGCTAAAGATTGCCGCATGGACACACGACGGCGTGTTCGAGCCTTCCCGCGCCGTGGTGCGGGCCGTGCGCGAAGCCGTGGCCGGCTTGCGCGAAGCGGGAGCGGAAGTAATTGAATGGGATGCCGCGGAGGTCGAGAAGCAGTTTTGCTCGAACGAAGCGTTCAATTTGTATTGCAACTTGATTGGCGCGGATGGCGGGGCGGATGCCCGGCGGCTTTCAGAGGGCAGCACACTGGACTTTCGGGTACGGCGGCTGTTGTGGGTGGCGGGGTTGTCGCGGCCGGCGCGAGCCGTGGTGGTTGCGGGATTGAAGCAAACCGGTCAGCAATGGATGGCGCGGATTGTGGAAAACGCCCGCGCGCGAACGGTTGATGCTTATTGGCAACTGGTGGAACGAAAAAACCAGTTGGCGACCCGCGTAGTTTCCACGCTGCGCGAACGGGGCATCAGCGTGGTGATTTGTCCACCTCATGCGTTGCCGGCCATGCCGCATGTGAAGGCTTTTGATTTGCTCGGCGCGGCCAGCTATTCGATGATCATCAATCTCATGGGACTTCCCTCGGGCACAGTTTCAACAACGCGCGTTAAGGCTGACGAAGAAACGGGGCGGCTGTCGGGACGCGATACAGTATTAAATCGAGCGCTGGAGACAGATACAGGGAGCGCGGGGCTGCCGGTGGGTGTTCAGGTATCGGGACTGCCATGGCGGGAAGATGTGGTGCTAGCGGTGATGAGTGCCATTGAGAAGGTTGCGGCCGCAAAGCCTGACTACCCAGGACGTTACGTCGTTCCTTGCAAATAATTGATTTGTTTGCACTCTTGCCAACGCCGGGGCAATTTTCTAGGATAGTGAGACTCAGTGTCAACAGCGGCTGGTAAGCGACACCCACCTCAAAAAAAGCCGTTGCAAATTCCCACCTGACATTCCGCCGTTTCCAGCCATGCCCGAGACGTTTCCCTTGCAGATGCTTCCGATTGGTCAGCGCGGCCGCGTCGATCAACTCGTGGGGCGACCCGAGGAAATTCATCGTTTGCAAGAGATGGGCCTTCAGGTCGGCAAGGCGATCGAGCTGTTGCAAAGTGGCCAAACCTGCATCGTCAAATTGGACGGAACTCGGCTGGCGTTTCGCGATCATGAGGGTTGTCGGGTGTTTGTTCGACTCGGAGAATCCGCCTGATGACTTTGGCGCAGTTGCCGGTGGGAGCGAGCGCGAAAGTTGCCGGAATCGAGGGCACGGACGAACTGGCCTGTCGCCTGATGGAAATGGGGCTGACGCCGGGTGTCGAGCTGCGAGTCGTCGGAACCGCACCGCTCGGCGATCCGCTGGAACTGGAAGTTCGTGGCTATCGGCTGAGCTTGCGAAAGAGCGAAGCACAACGAGTTGAGTTGCATTCACCTAACGGCAAGTGAGCGGTCGCCGCGCAGGCCGCGGATCATTTGCAACCCGCCGATTGGCACTATGTCGCTGGCTTCGCCCCCCAAAACTCTGACCGTTGCGTTAATCGGTAATCCCAACACGGGAAAATCGACGTTGTTCAGCGCGCTGGCAGGCGTGCGGCAGCGCGTGGGCAACTATCCAGGGGTGACAGTCGAAAAAAAGCTCGGCACGGCGGAGTTTCACGGCCAGGCGTTCACGATTGTCGATCTGCCGGGAACTTACAGCTTGTCGCCACGCTCGCCGGACGAGATGGTGGCGGTGGATGTGCTGCTGGCGCGACAGGTCGATGCGCCGCCGATCAACGTGGTGCTATGCATTGTAGATGCGAGCAATTTGGAGCGCAATTTCTATTTGGTCAGCCAGGTTTTGGAGTTGGGCCTGCCGACGGTCGTAGCCGTGAACATGATGGATGTGGCCAAAACCAAGGGGCACCAGATCGATTTGAAAAAGCTGGCCGAGCGGCTGTCGCTGCGCTGTGTTGCGGTGCAGGCGAATAAAGGGGTAGGCATCGCGGAATTGAAGCATGCGATTGTGGAGGCGGCGAGCGAGCCCGAGAACCAGCAGCGAGCGCCGTGGAAGAGCCCATTTCCGGCGGAATTTATCGCGGAAGTCGAGAATCTTCACGCGAAAGTGAGCGGAAATGGCGAAGCGGAAATGCCACGCTACCTCGTCGAGCGCTTGTTGCTAGACACCAGTGGCTATCTGGCGCAAGCAGGGCTGAAAGGAATTGACGAGCGGTTTTTATCGGAAGTGCGAGAAGCTCGCAGTCGGCTGGCGACCGCTGGTTTACCCGTTCCGGCCGTGGAGTCGAACGCGCGGTATGGCTGGGCAACACAAACGCTGGACGGCGTGGTTACCCGGCCGACGCAGCGCCCACGGACTCTGAGCGACCGAATCGATTCGTGGCTGACGCATCGCGTGTTTGGCACGCTGGTGTTTTTGGCTGTGATGCTGGTGATGTTTCAGGCGGTGTTTTTTGTCGCAGGGCCGGCTTCAGCGGTGATCGATTGGCTGAACGGAATACTCGCCGATTTGGTAACTAGCGTAATACCTGAAGGAGCCTTGCGTTCGCTGCTCACGACGGGGGTGATTGGCGGCGTGGGGGGCGTGCTGGTTTTTCTGCCGCAAATTTTCACGTTGTTTTTCTTCATCGCGGTGCTGGAAGACTGTGGCTACATGGCGCGGGCGGCCTATTTGATGGACAAGCTGATGTCGCGGATTGGCTTGTCGGGCAAGTCGTTCATTCCGCTGTTGTCGTCGTTCGCCTGCGCCGTGCCGGGAATCATGGCGACGCGAGTGATTGAGAATTGGCGCGATCGTCTGGCAACGATCCTGGTGGCACCGCTGATGAGCTGCAGCGCCCGGTTGCCGGTTTATACGCTGCTGATCGGAGCGTTCGTTCCCAATCTGGTGTGGCAATTGGGTTGGCTGGAGATTCCGTGGCTCCAGGGATTGGTAATGTTTGCCATGTATGCAGTGGGGACGGTTGCGGGAATCGGGATGGCGTTTGTACTGAAGCGAACGCTGTTGCGCGGCCCCACTCCGCCATTCGTGATGGAACTGCCCAGCTACAAGATGCCGGGGGCGCGGATCGTGCTGATGCGTATGCTGGAGCAAGGTTGGGCGTTTGTGTATCGCGCGGGAACGCTGATTTTGTGCGTGTCGATCGTGGTGTGGGGGCTTTGTTATTGGCCGCGTGACGAGAGGCTGATTGATCCAGCGCTGTTGGCGAGGCATGCCGAGTTGCTGAAGGAGTCAGGGGGCAGGAATCAGGAGTCAGTGGAAGCGTTGGAGCGGATTGAAAACAAAATTGCAGGCCAGTATTTAGAAACGAGCTATTTGGGACGGATGGGCAAGTTGATTGAGCCGGCGGTCAAGCCGTTGGGCTGGGATTGGCGACTCGGATGTGCGGCGATTGCGTCGTTTCCCGCGCGCGAGGTCATCGTGGCAACCTTGGGCGTCATCTACAACCTGGGCGAAGAACAGGACGAAACATCGGTCGATTTACGGGAGCGATTGCAAGCCGCGACCTGGGATGGCACCGACCGGAAAGTGTTTAATCTGCCGGTGGCGCTATCCGTGATGGTGTTTTTCGCCCTCTGTGCGCAGTGTGCATCGACGCTCGCCGTGATTCGGCGCGAAACCGGCGGCTGGGGCTGGCCGGCGTTTACTTTTGCCTACATGACCGCGCTGGCGTATGTTGGAGCATGGGTCACTTATCAAGTCGGAATCCGACTCATTAGCTAAACCGGACGATGGATTGGCAAACTTACCTCGCGATCGCTCTCTTCTTAATCGCTGCGGCGGTGATTGCCCGCCGTGCGTGGATCGTGCTGCTTGGCTCGGCCGGTGGCTGCAATAGCGGCTGTGGCTCGTGCAGCGGAAAAGCGGCGGGCGAACTGCTGAAAATTGAAGAGCTAAAGTGAACCTACAACGGCGTGCCGAGGCTGTTGCTGAGTAAGAGTCCTTCGATGTGTGCCATGGAAGTGCGGAGATCGAGCAGGGATTGCAGGTAGAGGTTGCTGGTTTGAAAGTAGGTCCGCTGCGCGTTGAGCAGATTGAGGAAGGGAAACTCGCCGGCGGAATAGCCACGCCGAACAAGCTCCAGCGATCGCTCGGCAGCCGGCAAAATGGCATCGTGATAGCGGCGGACTCGAAACTCGGCGCTGGCATAGCGTTCGAAGACCGAGGCGAGTCGGTTTTGCAGATCGAACTCGACTTGCTGAATGGCCAGTTCGGCAGCCGACACATCGGCCACGGCTTGGCTGATTGCGCCTTGGTTGCGATTGATGAATGGCAAGGGGAGCAGCATTTGCACGTTGCCATCGGTCTTGCCGCCGATGCCCATGTCTTGCATGACGGCGGTTTGAAAGCGAATGTTGGGAATCGGCTCGCGGCGGGCGCGGACTAGGGCGGCGCGAGCCCGGTCGAGATTGGCAACGGCCGCGCCAATTTCCGGACTGGTGGCCAAGAGCTTGGCCAATGTTTCGTCCCAAACGAGCTTATCGGGCAGCGATTCGAGATCGCCACGCAACGCCGCAGCAGGCATGTAAGGCACGCCGAGTAATGCCCGGAGTGATTGCCACGCGGCAAAGTGGCGCTGGCGGGCGTCGTTTTGGTTGTTTTCGGCGTTGAACACTTCGATTTCGGCCTGACGGTAATCTACTTCCGATGTTTCGCCCGCGTCGAACAGGCGGCGAGCGGTGTTCTGTGCATCGCGTGCAATGCTGAGCAGCAGCACGGAAAGATCGAGACTGCGTTGGGCCAGCAGGGCCTGATAAAAAGCGACACGAACATCGGTGAGGACGCGTTGTTGCTGGGCAAACCAGTTTTGCTCGGCACGCAGAATCTCCTGCTCGGCGACGGCACGGTTCCAGCGAAGCTTGCCGCCGGTGATGATTTCGCCATCGATGAGCATGGCATGCTGCGACGCTTTATTGCCGCTGCCAAGCTGCTGACCTAAATAACCCCACGCGGGATTCGGCGGGAGGCCGACCTGCACCCAGTTACCGCGCGCGGAGGAAACCAATGCACCGGCGCGTCCTAGCGAGGGGTTATTGATGAGCGCGATTTGTTCGAGGTCTTCAAGGCCAAGCACTTCCAGGCCGGTTGGTGGCTCGGGCTGGCCGGGCAACGTGAGCGGTGTTTTCCACACGCCACTTTCGGTGCTGTCGCCCGGTGCTGGTGCCTGGTGCAGCGGCGCTGCGGGAGCCGGAATCGATTCCGGCTGGCGAATTTGGGCGACGGGTTGAACCGTGACAGGCTGTTGTGCGGCAGCTCGGGAGCACCAATACATGCCCGACAAGGCGACGCAAAGCCCTATTACCAAGGGCTTTGCGACGTCTGAAAACAAGTCGCGATGGGTCTGCCGGTGCATTGATAGCAGTCTGGTTGGGCGCGCAGGGTTGGCGCTTTCGTTATCGTCGGCATAAGCCCTATATCCGCTGCATTACGAATTTGAGGACGAGTTCGGGCTGGCCGGCGGCGAAGCTGGTGAGCGCAATTTGCCATCCCCTGATTCGCCGTCTTTCGCCCGCCGCAGTGCCCTGCCCAGGACTGGGATGCTTCGGTAATAATCAAGCCAGTAATCGCAACAAGAAATTGAACGAAACCAACGATTCAGCAAAGCCCGGCTCTGTTTGTGTCCGCAAAGTTCCTGCGTCATGAGTTTAATTACAGTCAGTGAATTGCGGATCGGGTTTCGTGGACCGCTGCTCTTGGACGGTGTCTCGTGCCAGATCGACGAGGGACAGCGGATTGGCCTGCTCGGGCGTAACGGGGCAGGCAAGACGACGTTCCTGCGAATTCTGAGCGGAGCCGTGGAACCCGATGGCGGGAAAGTGGTGTTTGCTCCGGGCGTCAAGGTGTCGCTCTTGCCGCAGGATGTGCCGCAGGATGTGGCCGGCACGATCGAGAAAGTCGTTGCACAGGGTTTGCCCGTGGCGGCAGACGATCACGATGCGGCCTGGAAAGCGGAGCAGCGGATCAAACGCATTTTGACCGAAATGCAGTTGCCGGCGGAGGCTCGGTTCGAAGCGCTCTCGTCGGGGATGAAGCGGCGAGTGCTGCTGGCCCGCTCGCTCGTCGCGGAGCCCGATTTGCTCCTCTTGGACGAGCCGACGAATCACCTGGATCTGGCCGCGATCGAGTGGCTGGAAGATTTTCTCGTGCGGTGGAAGACGACGCTGATCTTCGTCACGCACGACCGGATGTTTTTACGGAAGCTGGCCACGCGGATTTTCGAGATTGACCGCGCCCGGCTGTTCGATTGGTCATGCGACTACGACACATTCCTTAGCCGTAAAGAGGCGGCCCTTGCTGCCGAAGAGACGCAAAACGCCCTGTTCGACAAAAAGCTGGCCGAGGAGGAAGTGTGGATTCGCACGGGGATTAAAGCTCGGCGAACGCGCAACGAGGGGCGTGTGCGGGCGCTGGAGAAACTGCGCCTCGTCCGTAGCGATCGTCGCGAGAAGACCGGCAAGGTGCAGCTCGCGATTCAGGAAGGCGAACGCAGCGGAATGCTCGTGGCCGAAGTGGATGACGTTTCGTTTGCCTATGGCGAGCGGCCGATCGTCCGTGACTTTTCGACAAGTATCATGCGCGGCGACAAAGTCGGCATCATTGGCCCCAACGGCGCGGGAAAGACAACGCTACTGCGCATTCTGCTGGGGCAATTGGAGCCGCAATCGGGCAAGGTGCGATTGGGCACCAATTTGCAGATCGCCTATTTCGATCAACTGCGGCAGCAACTGAACGATGAAGCATCGGTGCAAGACAACGTGGCCGACGGCTACGACACCGTGAACGTCGGCGGCAGCTCGCGGCATGTGATTGGCTACTTGCGCGATTTTCTGTTCAGCCCAGAGCGAGCCCGGATGCCGGTCAAGTTCCTTTCCGGCGGCGAACGTAACCGCGTGCTGTTAGCCAGGCTGTTTACGAAGCCAGCGAATGTGATCGTCCTCGACGAACCGACGAACGATCTGGACGCCGAGACCTTGGAGTTGCTGGAAGACCGGCTGGTCGAATTCTCCGGCACGGTGCTACTCGTTAGCCACGACCGTATGTTTTTGAACAACGTCGTCACCAGCACGATCGTGTTCGAGGAAAACGGTGCGCGGGAATATTTCGGCGGCTACGACGATTGGCTGCGGCAACGGAAGGC
>JANNTN010000822.1:0-1246 GCA_031394445.1 Anatilimnocola sp. | reverse complement strand
CAGCGAGAAGCAGGACCGGCGGTCACATGTGGCCGATCTGGTGCAGACGATTAAGGAGACGGCGGACAAGCTGGCCACCGAGGGGACGACGCGGGGGGATATCAAAATTCTGAGCCGGACGCTGCGCGAGTTGCGGTATGCGTTTAAGGTGTTTGCGCCCTATCGGCGGAAGCGAAAGGTGACGCTGTTTGGGTCGGCGCGGACGCAGCCGGACGAACTGGCGTATATCCAAGCGGTCGATTTTGGACGGGTGATGGCGGAGGCGGGTTGGCTGGTGGTAACCGGGGCGGCGAGCGGGATTATGGAGGCGGGGCACCGCGGGGCGGGACGCGATGCGTCGATGGGCCTGAACATCATGCTGCCGTTCGAGCAGTCGGCGAACCCGGTGATTGCGGGGGATCCGAAGCTCGTACACATGAAGTACTTTTTCACGCGGAAGCTGATGTTTGTGAAAGAGTGCGACGCGGTGGTGTGCTCGCCGGGGGGCTTTGGCACGCTGGACGAAGCGATGGAGGTGATCACGCTCTTGCAAACGGGGAAGCGGGACATGATTCCCGTGGTGCTGATGGATCCGCCGGGAAGCGGCTATTGGCAGGGGCTGCTCGACTTTGTGAACAGCCATTTGCTGCGGGGCAGGATGATCTCGCCGGATGATATGAGCCTCTTCAAGCTGACGAACAGCCACGAAGAGGCACGGGACGAGATTTTGCAGTTCTTCCGCGTGTATCACAGCATGCGATACGTGAAGCAAGACCTGGTGATGCGGCTGCAAGAGCCGCTACACCCGCTGCTGCTCGAGGAGATCAATCGCGAGTTCGTCGATTTGCTGACGGACGGCAGCTTTCAACAGCGGGAGTCGCTGCCGCTGGAGAAGGACGAGGCCGACATCGCCCACTATCCGCGATTGGTGTTTCACTTCAACCGCCGCAGCCTGGGCCGGCTGCGGGTGCTGATCGATGTGATTAACCGCGGGAGTATGGAGAAGGGGGCTTAGGGGCGACTAGAACACGTCCAGAATGAACTGGTGGCCCTGGTGGTAGCGGCGGGCTTCGGGATAGAAGTTTTGCCACTGCTTGTTGTACACGGGGATTCGCATTTCGGCGGGGTAGCGGTAGTACAAGTCTTCGCTGGAACGGTAGTAGTCGTTGCCGTAGAAGTTTTGCGGGTACCACACGTAGGGATAGTGGTAAAACCGCTCCCAGTCGGTGCGACCGTATTGCCCGCCCCAGGTGCGGCTGTAGGCGCG
>JANNTN010000811.1:0-6111 GCA_031394445.1 Anatilimnocola sp. | reverse complement strand
GGGTGGGTGTGTTATGCGATGCATAACTGGGGTGGGGGGTCTACGGGGGGAGGGTGCGGGCCGCGCGGGGGGGGGGGCAACGCGGGGGAGGAGCGCGAGGAGGCGGGGCGAAGTTTAGGGGGTGAGCGTGCTGACGTAGAGCGAGGGCGTGACAAAATTGATTGGCTCTCAGAACCCCTCACCCCCAGCCCTTCTACCCGAGTACGGGGCGAGGGGAGCCAGAAGGATTCTGGAGCGACTATGTCGCTGGAGTGTCGGCCCTCCGGGCCTTGGGAGGATTTGATTGGTGCATCAACCCCAACCTGACGGTTGGGGCTACTTCTTGCCGGCCCTCCGGGCCTGGAGAACGCCTGCGCCTGCGGCTTCGGGCTAAACGAAGGTGGGGGGCCGCGAGGGCGCGGGGGCTAAGCGGTGGCGGTGGCGGTTGCGGGGGCGGTGGGGAGGAAGGAAACGAAGGGGAGCTGTTTCGCTCGGAAAATATGAGGTAGATTTTGTGTGTTGACATATCGTTACATTCCGATATACTTGTGTGTGAGGTTGAATTTATGGCCACGAAAACAAGAACTACCGCAGGGAAGCTGACCAGCTTGGAAGCTCTGGGGCAGGCGGCGGAGTGCTTGCGCACGCTGGCCCATCCCCATCGCTTGCGAATGATTCAGATGTTGCTTCGTGGTAAATACGCCGTGGGCGATCTGGCGGAGGCCTGCGACATCCCGAGCCACATGGCTTCGGAGCACTTGCGACTCATGCAGCGGTGCGGGTTGCTCACGGCGGGCAAAGACGGCCGGTTCGTTTACTACGCCATCGAGGAGCCGCATTTGCAGGCGATTATGTCCTGCATTGAAGACCGCTTTGGGAAAGGAACCGAGTAGTTTTTTTGCTTTACATATCGAAATATTGCGACATTTACACATAAAAAGGAGTCCAAAATCATGTTCGCCACCATTTCGGCCCAAGAACTGTCCCAACTGAAGCAGACCGGTAAAACGATCGAGTTAATCGATGTGCGCACTCCGGTCGAATTTCAAGAGCTGCACGTTGAGTTTGCCCGCAACGTCCCGCTCGACCGTCTCGATCCTGCGGCGATCCAAGCCGAGCGCAACGGCAACGCGGATCAACCTTTATATGTCGTCTGTCGCTCCGGCAGCCGGGGCAAGCAGGCGTGTGAAAAGTTCGTGGCCGCTGGCATGACCAACGTCATGAACGTGGAAGGGGGCACCCTGGCCTGCGAAGCGGCGGGGCTTCCGGTCGTGCGGGGCAAAAAGGCCATTTCGCTGGAACGGCAAGTCCGGATCGCCGCCGGATCGCTTGTCGTGATCGGTTCGGCGTTGGGCTTTTTTGTGCATCCCTATTTCATTGGGCTGGCGGCTTTTGTCGGGGCGGGGCTGGTGTTCGCGGGAATCACCGACACGTGCGGGATGGGGATGGTGCTGGCTCGCATGCCGTGGAATCAGGTGAAGACTGAGTGTTCGACAAAACGGCCTGTAAGCGGCGGGTGCTGCAGCCGGTAAACATTCCAAAAATTGAATGACAAAAACAAGGAGCTATGCCTTGCAACTCAAACAATACTATCTCGGCTGTCTGTCCCATGCTTCGTATTTGATCACGGACGAAAAAACGAATACGGCTGTCGTCGTCGATCCGCAGCGCGACGTGGAGCAATATATCACCGACGCCGCGGCGGTCTGCTGCGAGGTCAAACATGTCTTCCTGACCCATTTTCACGCGGATTTTCTCGCGGGTCATATCGAATTGCGAGACAAGTGCGGGGCAAAAATCTACCTCGGTCAGCGTGCCGAAGCGGAGTTTGAGGTGACGAAGGTCAAAGACGGCGATCGAATCGAGTTTGGCGATGTGCGACTCGAGATTCTCGAAACGCCCGGCCACACCCCGGAAGGCATTTCGATCCTGGTGTATGACCTTGCTAAGAATAAAGAGAAGCCGCAGGCGGTGCTGACCGGCGATACGCTGTTCATTGGCGATGTGGGGCGACCCGATCTGCTGGCCTCGATCGGGGTTACGGCGGATGAGCTGTCCGACATGCTGTACGACTCACTGACGAATAAGCTTGTGAAGCTTCCGGACGAGACGCTCGTTTATCCGGCCCACGGCGCGGGGTCGATGTGCGGCAAGAACCTCAGCAAGGAGACGGTCTCCACGATCGGCGAGCAGAAGAAGTTCAACTATGCGCTACAGCCAATGAGTCGCGCGGAGTTCAAGAAGATCGTCACCGAAGAGCAACCGGAGGCACCGAGCTACTTCGTTCACGACGCGATCTTGAACCGTCAAGAGCGGCCGAGCTTGGAGGCGACCTTGTCAGAATCGCTGAATGCGCTTTCGCTCGAGGAAGTGCTGCGATTAAAGAACAAAGGCGCGCAACTTCTCGATGTACGCGAAGCCATCGACTTTGAAGGAGCCCATCTGGCCGGTGCGATCAACATTGGCATTCAGGGGAAATACGCGACCTGGTGCGGAACCGTCCTCGATCACAAACATCCGATCGTCGTGATTGCCGAGAACGGCAAGGAAGCCGAGGTGGTCATGCGTTTGGGACGCATCGGCTTTGACAATGTCGCCGGGTACCTCCGAGAAGGCATGAACGCCCTTCGTGATCGGCCCGACCTTGTGGCCAAGATCGATCGCATTACCGCCGTCGCCTTGTCGGAGCAACTCTTGACAACGACCGCGCCGACCGTGGTGGACGTGCGGAGTGAGAAAGAGTGGGCGGCTGGTCACATCCCCGGCAGTATGAACCTTCCGCTCATTCACCTGCGCGAGCGGGCGACTGAGATTGCGAAGGGTCATCCCGTGGTCGTGCATTGCGAAGGAGGCTATCGCTCGGCCATCGCAGCCAGTGTCCTGGCACAAGTGGGCCGCTCGGATGTGCTCGACATGGTCGGGGGCTTCAAAGCCTGGGCCGCCTCCAAGCTGCCGGTGCAAGTGGAAGCCGCCGTCGGCACGGGAGCCTAACGCTGGTCGATTACGGCGAGGAGGCGTTGCATGGTCATTCTCACCTTATTATTCGGAGCTCTGGTGGGATTCTCGCTCGGGCTAACCGGTGGAGGCGGCGCTATCTTTGCCGTGCCGTTACTCGTGTATGGCTTGGGTGTGCCTGCCCGCGAAGCTGTGGGCGTTTCATTGCTCACGGTTGGCAGCACGTCGCTGGTGGGGTTCGTGCAGAGGGCGGGGCGGAGCATGGTCGAGTTTCCGACGGGACTACTATTTGCCGTCGCAGGCATGATTGGCGCGCCCGTGGGGGCGTGGCTGGCCGATCGTATCCCCGAAGCCGTGCAGCTCGGCTTATTTGCCCTGCTGATGCTCGTCATCGCTGCGAGGATGTGGCTCAAGGCAGGAGATTCAGCGGCCCGCCTTCCGATTCTTGCCGACGACAATGCGGGACCAACTTGTCGCCGCGATCCGGAGGGCAAACTGCAACTGACATCGCAATGTGGTGTGGTGCTCGGACTTGTCGGTTTGGGCGCGGGGGTGCTTTCGGGATTGTTTGGCGTGGGAGGCGGGTTCATCATCGTGCCGGCGCTGGTTATGTTCAGCGGCATGGGCATGCAGCGAGCCATTGGCACTTCGCTCTTGGTCATCACGCTGATTAGCGCCTCGGGAACGGCCAGCCATCTGTTGGCGGGTAAAGATCTCTCGCTTGCGACCGCGGGTGTTTTCACGGCGGGGAGCGTTGCGGGGCTGTTTGCCGGAAGTGGGCTCGCCCAACGATTGGCGGGTGCGGTTCTGCAAAAGGTGTCTGCGGCGGCGATTATCGCAGTCGCGGTGTACGTCATTTTTCGCACGGTCTCACACTAGGAGTTCAATTATGAGGGGTTTAGCGTTGGCTTTTGCGGGGCTGGCTGCTGTAGCCGCCTCGGGGGCAGTCGCAGATGGTCCCGTCTTTCTCTTTCCGCAGGTGGCCCGCTTTGGCGGAATCGTGCCAACCCCCAACGCGGCTGAACCGCCACGGCGCGGGGCAAAAATCGTTTTCGATATCACCGCCGACAGTAAACCTGAAGAGGTCAATAAAGGGCTCGAAAGCGTCGCTCGCTATTTGAACCTCAACGCGGAGGCGGGTCTTAAGCCAGCCGACGCGAAACTGGCTTTGGTTCTGCACGGCGGAGCCACGAAAGCGGCGCTCGGCGATGAGGCCTACGCGAAACACACGGCCACGATGAAGAACCCCAATCTGGAACTGATTCGCGAACTGAAAACGTGCGGCGTCGAAGTCTTTGTCTGCGGCCAGTCGTTGGCCCGCAATAAGTATGCAACCGCCGAAGTTGCCAGCGATGTGACCATTGCCGTGGCTGCCCTGACCGTCAATGCCAACAAACAACAAGATGGCTATTCCTACCTCTCCATTCATTAACTGGCACCGTCGAATTTGGTGGGAGTGGTTGGCGATTCTGCCGTGGCTAAGCGGGGGAGGAGCGCGAGGAGGCGGGGCGAAGTTTAGGGGGTGAGCGTGCTGACGTAGAGCGAGGGTGTGACAAAATTGACGGGCTCTCAGAACCCCTCACCCCCAGCCCCTCTCCCCGAGTACGAGGCGAGCCAGAAGGGTTCTGGGGAGTCAACCCCAACCTGACGGTTGGGGCTACTTCTTGCCGGCCCTCCGGGCCTAGAGAGCGTCTGCGGGTTAAACGAAGGCGGGGGCCGCGTGGACGCGGGGGCTAAGCGAGAAAGCTGCGAGGACGCGGGGGCTAAGCGGGGAGGGTGATGAGGCGGTTGGGTTGGGACCAGCGGAGGCGGGCGAGGAGGAGGTCGCCGCGGTTGTTGTTTTTGGGTTGCCATTCGCCGTCGGTGACCCAGGATTCTTCGGGGCTGACGCTCGTGATGTGGAAGTTGCCGGAGAGGGCGACGTGGTCGGGGTCGTTGATGCCGTCGCCGATGAGGGGGAAGACGATGCGTTCGGTGGTGCGGCGGAGGCGGAGGGTTTGTGGATCGACTTGGGCGAGCCAGAGGGGGGAACGCCAGCGGGTGACGTTGAGGTTGGAGGGGTCCTTGCGCGTATAGACGAGGAAGAGGCCGTGAGAGTGGGTGAGCCAGTGCTGCTGGGTGGTGGACATGGTGAGGGGCTCGCCGTCGTCCCAGGACCAGGATTGTTTTTCAGTCCACTTGAGGCCGTCGTCGGTGGTGCAGACGTAGCCGCGAGTGTCTTCGGCGCGGATGGTGAGGTAGAAGCGGTTTTGGAACTGGGTGAGGGAGGGTTCGAGGAGGCCGCGGCCTTTGTCGTGCGTGATTTCGTCGCCGACTTGCTTGACGGCGAGGGTGTCGCCGTCGAAGGAGCAGATGACGCCGGCGATGGAGCGGGGCTGGGTTTTCGTGGGGCCGAAGGTGAAGGCGAGGAGGATGTCGCCGCTGGGGAGGACAATGCGCTGGCCGCAGCCGTTGGTGTAGATTTGGGCACCGCGGGGGTCGTTCCAGTCGAGCTTGCGGCGTGGTCCCCACTGGCCGTTTTTCCAGACGCTGTAGGTGGGCCAGCGGGGAGGCTGGTCGGAGGAGAATTTGGGGCCGGAGTAGAAGACGTTGTGGCCGAGGGCGAGGACCGATTTCGATTGCGGGTGCCACTCGGGGACGACGTCGCAGACGCCTTCTTCGGTGCCGGTGGTGGTTGGGAGCATAACGCGGCCGAGGGAGGGGACGGGCTGGGGTTCGGTCCAGGTGTGGCCGAGGTCGGGGGAGGTCATCCAATGGACGGGGCCAAAATAGTCGGAGCCGGAGATGGTTTGGAGGGTCATGAAGGCGGTGGGGCCGGAGGCACCGGGGATCATGCAGGCGCGGGGATGGAACCAGGTGGGGCCGGAGCCGTCGCGGCCGCGGCGGAGGGTGACTTTGGTGATGGAGGAGATGAGGTTTTGTGGTTCGGCGGCGGAGAGTTGATTTGTGAGGAGGGCTGTGGCGGTGGAGGCGGTGGTGGCGAGGAATTGGCGGCGGGAGGGGGACATATAAGGATGAAGTAAGAAGGATGAAGGAGGAAGGCAATTAAAAGTTAAAGGGGATTGTGTGGATGTGGGCGGGGGAATGCAAGTTGAGAGGAGTGGTGGGTGGATTCGTTAGGAGGATGATGGGGATGGATGGCAGATGGTCCTCGCTGGCGCGTTTTGAAGTTGCGCT
>JANNTN010000772.1:0-3014 GCA_031394445.1 Anatilimnocola sp. | reverse complement strand
CACGGAAAAGGCGATTGCCTTGTGGCTATGGTCTTTGGCCAGCTTGAGTTTCTGGCGGTTTCTGGCCGATTGGTGGCGATTCAACCGGGATTCAGAGCGGGCCTTGCAGGAACTCGATGAGAAAGTAACCGTCGCGGAATTCTTTGCTCGGCACAATTACTCCGAAATCTTTCGCCTGGGCTATTTTCTGCCGCTGGGGTCGGCCGTGTGGTCGAGTCCACGCGGGGCATTCGAGAACTTTCCCATACGGTTTGTGCTCGAGTTCTACCGCAACCACGGCATGTTGGGCCTGCCGGGGCGGGTGAAGTGGCGCGTCATTCGCGGCGGCTCGCAGCGCTATGTCGAGGCGATTCTCAAGCGACTGCATTCTCCGGTGCGGACCAACTCGCGCGTGGCAGCGGTGTCGCGCCAACGCGATCAAGTGGAAGTTTGCGTCATTGGCCAGCAGCCACAACTCTTCGACCATGTCGTATTTGCCTGTCACAGCGATCAGGCTCTCCGCATGTTGAGGGCCTCTGCGACCCAATCCGAGGTGGAGTTGCTGAGTTCATTCCCCTATCAGCGAAACACCGCCGTCCTGCACACAGATACGTCCGTGCTGCCTCGTTCGCGGCGGGCTTGGGCCAGTTGGAACTATCGCCTCGCGGGCACGAGCGAAGACGCGGCGACCGTCACTTATGACATGACACGGCTTCAGCGGCTGCCGACGAACCAGAGATTCCTGGTTACGCTCAACTCCGACGAAGCCATTGCTCCGGAAAAAGTTCTGCGGCGAATGACCTACCACCATCCGGTCTTTACGACCGGGCGGGCCGCCGCACAGCGCCGGCACGGAGAGCTGATCAACCATTTTGGTGCCTCGTATTGTGGCGCTTACTGGGGGAACGGCTTCCACGAAGACGGCGTGAAAAGCGCCTTGGCCGTTTGTAACGTGCTGAACGCGGTTCCTGAAAAAATTGAGCCGGCTGCGTCTCTCGATGCTCGTTTAATTTGTTAACGACAAAAGTTTCCATGAATTCCTGCGTCTATGAAGGTTGGGTTTGGCACCACCGGCAAGAGCCGGTGAGCCACCGCTTTCGGTACGCGCTGTCGATGCTGTACCTGGACCTCGACGAGTTGACCGAAGCTTTTGGCCGGCGGTGGTTGTGGTCGGCTACGCACCCCACCCTCGCCTGGTTTCGGAGAGCGGACTATATGGGCGACGCTCGCCAGCCGTTGGCTGATGCTGTTCGCGATTTGTTGCACGCCGAAGGCATCTTCGACGCGGATGGGCCGATTCGCCTGTTAACACAGCCGCGATATTTCGGGTTTTTGATCAATCCGGTGTCGTTTTACTTTTGCTTTGACGCAGCGGGAGCGGAGTTGAGGGCGGTGATTGCGGAGGTCACCAACACGCCGTGGGGAGAACGAAAGTGCTACGTCTTGAGCGGGAGCACACTCGCCGCCAGTGAAAGCACGTCCCCGCTTCGAATCGGCAAGCAACTCCACGTTTCGCCTTTCATGCCAATGGACATGGAATACGCCTGGCGGCTGGCAACGCCGGCCTCGCGGCTGCGAATCGACATTCGCAATTATCAACACGATCGTTCCGTTTTCGAAGCCACGCTGCGGCTCGTTCGTCGGGAATGGACGACGGCGACCCTGCGTCGTGTTTTGTGGCGCTATCCGTTCATGACCCAGCGAATTGCCGCGGCCATTTATTGGCAAGCCCTGAAATTGTGGTGGAAAGGGTGCCCGGTTTATCCGCATTCGTCGCCGCAAGCCGCACCACTATCGACCGCCATTGCGAGACAACCATGATTGCGAGACAAGTATGAAGCGAGCAGGAAAACCGAGTTGGTTGGCCCGGCAGTTGTTTCACTGCCTCGAAGCGCTCCGCGACGATTGTGTGCGGATTGTCGATGGCTGCTTCACGCAGACATTTGGAAATCCGCAGGGCCCGTTGCACGCCACCATCGTGGTCCACAACGCGAGGTTCTATCGTCGCGTGATTTTTGGAGGTGGCTTGGGGGCGGCGGAAGCCTGGATGGATGGTGACTGGACTTGTGACGACCTCACGACGCTGGTCCGCATTCTCATTCGGCAACGCGAGTTGCTCGGCCGCGTCGATTCGCTGCGCACCTGGCCTCTGCGGGCGCTGGCCAAAGTGTCGCACTGGTTGCGGCGGAACTCGCGGGCTGGGGCTAAGCGAAATATTCGCGACCACTACGACCTGGGCAACGATTTTTTCGAGTTGTTTTTGGATGAGACGTTGAGTTATTCCTGCGCGGTGTTCGAGAATCCGGATGCGACGCTTGCAGAGGCTTCGCGGGCCAAATTGGAACGTGTCTGCCGCAAACTCGACTTGCGACCGGGTGACGATTTGGTGGAAATCGGTACGGGCTGGGGGGGCTTGGCGATTCATGCGGCCGGGAATTATGGCTGCGAGGTAACCACGACGACGATTTCAGGCGAACAGCACAGTCTGGCCACCGAGCGCGTACGCAAGGCCCGGCTAACGGACTCGGTGCGTGTGCTGACCGAAGACTATCGCGACATGAGCGGTCAGTTCGACAAGCTGGTGTCTATTGAAATGATCGAAGCGGTCGGACATCAATTCTTTGGCACATTTTTCCGCCAGTGCAGTCGGCTGCTGAAGCCGGACGGTCTGATGCTGCTCCAGGCGATCGTGATCAAGGATCAGTTTTTCGCGGCTCATCGTCATTCGGCCGACTTCATTCGCCAACACATCTTTCCTGGTGGCTGCCTGCCGTCGGTTACGGCACTCTGCGAGGCGATGACGGCGGATTCCGACTTGCGACTCGTTCACATGGAGGAGATGTCGGACCACTATGCCGAAACCTTGCGCCGCTGGCGACGGCAGTTTTGGAGCCGCATCGAAGCGGTGCGGCAGCTTGGGTATAGCGAGCGGTTCATTCGCAAGTGGGACTACTACCTCCATTACTGCGAGGCGGCGTTTGAGGAACGGCAAGTTAACGTCGTGCAGATGCTGCTCCCCGCCACGCCGCCCAGCA
>JANNTN010000733.1:0-3042 GCA_031394445.1 Anatilimnocola sp. | reverse complement strand
ACCGACTTCCGCAAGATGCTCGACAAGGAAGCTAAGAATATCGATGCGGTCGTCATCGCCACTCCCGACCACATGCATGCAACGGCTGCTCTGGCCTGCATGCAATTGGGCAAGCACGTCTATGTTGAAAAGCCGCTGACTCGCACTCCCTGGGAAGCCCGCCTGCTGACTCAAGCCGCCGAAAAGTACAAAGTCGCCACGCAGATGGGGAATCAAGGTTATTCGCACGACGCAACCCGCGTTGCCTGCGAGATAATCTGGTCGGGCGAAATCGGTGAAGTTCGTGAGGTCCACGCCTGGACCGGACGCGCATCCTGGCCGCAAGAAATGACCAAAGTCCCCGGCCCCACGACGATTCCCGAAACGCTCGATTGGGATCTCTGGCTCGGTGGGGCGGCTCAGCGTCCCTTCACCGCTGGCAATCAAGAATATCAAGACTTCGTCGCCGCGAGAAACTCGCGGTCCGGTCGTTCGGGGGGGCAGCAGCCGTTCGGATTCTATCTGCCCTTTAATTGGCGTGGCTTCTACGATTTTGGCACCGGACTCATCGGTGACTGGGGGGTGCATATTCTTGGCCCTGCGAATTGGGCCCTCGCACTCGGCAGTCCCACCAGCGTGGAGTGCATCTACAAAAATACGCTGCCGCCGTTCACGTTCCCCGACGAATTGACGATCAAGTATCAGTTTGCCGCTCGCGATAGCATGCCTCCCGTCGCGGTGTATTGGTATCACAAGCCGGAAGGCGACGCCTATCTTCCGCCCGGCATGTCGGCCGCTGCCGCTCGCAAGATTGAGGGCCAAGGCCCACAAGTTGGCCCAGGCCAAGGCGCAGGTGGCCAGCGCAGTAAAACCAAAGCGACCGCAGCGCAACCACAACCCGGCAAAGGCACCGCGCCGCGTCCCGACGATCGTAGTGGATACAACTGCATCTTCGTGGGCTCCAAAGGCTACTTGGGGACGAACGGCCGTGGCGAAGGGATTGGACTATTGCCCGGCGAGCGGTGGGCCGAATATAAGCTGCCGGAACCGTTCCTCTCCCGATCTCCCGGAGCCAGCACGGGCAGCAACCATGCCGCGCACGGCCGCGATTGGATTCGTGCTTGCAAAGGCGGTGCCCCCGCCTGTTCTAATTTCAGCATTGCCGGGCCATACACCGAATGGCTCGTCCTCGGCGCAATCGCGGTCCGCGTCCCTGGTGAGCTCAAATGGGATGCTGCCAATCTTCGCTTTACAAATAGCCAGGAAGCCACCAACCTCGTAAAGCCGGCATTTCGCAAAGGTTGGGAAATCTCATTATCCTGACGTTTTGGAAAACATTGCTTTAAGTGTTGGACTTACGGGTGCTGTCCACGCCTGCGGCCAGCTCGCTTGCAATAATTCATGGGCCAATTCCAGAGAGGATCGGACCAGATGCCGCTTTCGCTTCGCTCGCTTACGCGCCGATCCTGGATTCAGACCGCGGGCGCTCTTACTGCGGCAACCGCGGCTACCGGTCTCATGGCAGCGCCGAATCCTCGGCCCCGAATCGCCGCCATCTTCACGGAGCTGCGATTTCGCTCGCATGCCTACAACTTCCTCATGAACTTGATAGGTAGGTATCTATTTCGGGGGCAGCGCGTCGATCCAGGCGTAGATATCGTTTCGTTCTACGCCGACCAGTTTCCCATGGGGGACATGGCCCGCGACGTCTCGCGCTGCTTCGACATTCCACTGTTTGCGAGCATCGGCCAGGCTCTCTGCTTGGGTGGTCCAACGCTGGCCGTCGATGGCGTGCTCCTCATCGGCGAACATGGGGAATACCCGACGAACGAACTTGGCCAGCGGATGTATCCGCGGAAGGAGTTTTGGGACCGAATTGTAACCACGATGCGTCTCAGCCAGCGGTTTGTTCCCGTATTCAATGACAAGCATCTTTCGTATCGCTGGGATTGGGCCAAGGGCATGTACGATGAAGCGCGCGAACTGGGCATTCCTCTGATGGCTGGCAGCAGCGTGCCTTTGGCTCAGCGCGTGCCCGCCGTGGAAGTGCCTGCCGGCGCTGTGGTGGAGGAAGCCGTTTCGATCCATGGTGGCGGCATCGAGTCGTACGACTTCCACGCCTTAGAGGTGCTGCAATCTCTGATTGAATCCCGTCCTGGAGGCGAAACGGGAATTTCCCAGGTCGAGCTATTGGCGGGCGAAGCCTTTCAAAAGACTCAGGCCACTGAGCGCTGGTCGCAGTCGCTGGTTGATGCCGCGATGGCCGCCGAAGAGAAGGCGAGCTTCCAACGACTCCCGTATCCTGGCCGTCCGCCAGTCGCTCCCAGCGGCAAGCAAAGAACGGCGTCGGAGCTCAAGCCACGTCATGCCCTCATCGTCCATTACAAAGATGGCACGCGCGGCACTGTGCTGGCCATCGGCAGCACGTCCGACCGTTGGAACATCGCCTGCAAACTGCGGGGGCAAGCAGAACCCTTAGCGACCGCACTCTACAACGGTCCGTGGGGCAATCTTTGCCTGTTCACGGCGCTCAGCAACGCCGTTGCCCACTTTTTCAAGACCGGCAAATCGCCGTATCCCGTCGAGCGAACATTGCTCGTCAGTGGCATCCTCGACGCCGCGATGCACTCCCACCAAGCCGGCGGCCACCCGATTGCCACTCCGCAGCTCGAATTCGCCTATCAGCCACAAGATTTTTCGGCGTTTCGTGAGATGGGCGAAACCTGGCAGATCATTACCACCGCGACACCACAGCCGACGACGTTTGAGCCGTTTGAAAAATAGCCTCTTTCGACTCAAATGAGTACTTCTTTGCGGAACTGGACACGTTTCGCGACTTCTGCAACCAGCGAGCGATGCGAGCGTAACTCCGAATTAATTATCCCGAAAGCAACCGAATCACGTTCTCAACATGAAGCGGCGCGGCGGTGAACCAGAATAGTAGCGAAACAGCCTGGAGAGACATTGAGAGTAAGCGTCCGCCGGATCGCGTGTTGTCACGCCGTCTAGATTGAGTGCGTCAGCCTGGCACTCCTGTGGAGACACGCGATGGGACGACCACCC
>JANNTN010000652.1:0-2905 GCA_031394445.1 Anatilimnocola sp. | reverse complement strand
AACGGAATCTGCTGCCGCGCCTCATACTTGACGATGTCCGCAATTTTCTTGACATCCACCGGCGGCGGCTTGAAATACCGGGCCAAGCCCGACTCGCCGGGCACCGAAACGGCGACCTTATCCCCCTTCAGCGTATTGCGCAGCAAAAACTGATCGAGGGCTTCCTTGACCAGTTGCGGGGCATCCGCTTCGGGCTGCGTCAACAGTTTCGGATACTCGATGTAATCGAATCCGTCGGCGACGACCGAATCGCCATCCACGCGGCACCGCAGCGCCTTGAGCGCACAGCGGCCGATATCAATTCCCCAAACGGCAACACTTTTAGCCATGTGACTTCCTCACGCACGAAGGTGCCCCTGCGATTGCACGACAGACGATCTGCACGGCGATTTCTCTTGCCATACGAAATCGCGGCCACGCGCGCTGGATGCGACGGTAGATAAGATAGAGCTGACAGGCCATTCGCAAGCGCCGGAACCCCCTGTTCCATCGTTTCACTCTACCGGGCCAGACCCTCAAAAGTCAACTTGTCGTCCATTATTTTCCCCTTACGGCCCGGAACCGACTCTCCGCCCCCCCTCCCACGGTCAGGACACCGGCCATGCCATTTAGTATGGTGTGTTCTGGAGCAGCCCCCGCATGAACTACCGAGAACTAATAATCCTCCTCCCCTGCCACAGCCTGGAGGACTTTCCGACCTACCACGAAGGGGACGACGCCCACAGCCTTTTGGCCAGTTGGTCCGCCCTGTGGCACCCCGAATTGCTCGCCGGTGCTGGACAGGCCCCAACTTGGCGGCGCGTGGACGACCCGCCCACCGATGTCCAAGGCCGGCTAATCGTCGTCCCCTCCGTCTGCCACGCCCGCCTGCCCAGCGGTTTTGCCCAGCGGGTAAAAGACGAAGGGGGCGTCCTGATTCGCAACACCGCCTCTCGCGAAGAAATCCTCGCCGCGGCGCTCGGCCAAAACGAGAATAAAATTCCCCCCAGCCCCGAATCCCCAGCCCCCAGCCCCCCTCCCTCTCCCGACCTCGTCGCCGATTTTCTCGCCCTGGGCTACTGCTACCTCCAAATCGAGTTGCTCACGCGCCAAATGCGCTACGCGAGCAACCTCGACGAGACCTATTTCAAAACCACCGCCGTTGCCGCCGCCACGGCCGCGATGGAAGGGAACGAAACGCTGGCCCGCGAAAAACTCTCCGCCTGCTTTAGCGTGCTGGCCGAGGAGCGCGACCATTACTACCCCGTCGATGCGTTTGTCCTCGACTTGAACTTTGCCGCCAGCACGACACTTGGCGATACGCTGCGCGACGAACTTTCAAAAACTGGTCCAACTAACCTGCTGATCTCGGCCGATCTCCTGACAGAAATGCTGGCCAAACATCCCGCCACATTTGCCGCGCTCCAAGAGGCCCTGGCAGCCGGGCGTGTCAGCCTGATTGGCGGCGAAGCCAGCGAAGACCGCCTGCCGCTGCTTTCGCACGAATCGATTCTCGCCCAGCTCCGCAACGGACTCGCCCAATACCAGCAACTACTCGGTCAGCAGCCAAAAATCTTCGGCCGTTGGCGCTATGGCCTCACCCCGCACCTCCCCGGCATCTTGCATCGCCTTGGCTTTCAAGGCGCACTGCATGCCGGTTTTGAAGACGGCAAAACCCCCGAAGGCGTGCAGTTCAAGGTCCGCTGGGAAGGCCTCGACGGCAGCGCTATCGACGCCATCGCCAAGTCGCCTCTCGACGCCGTCAAGCCGCAAACCTTCCTCTCGCTGGCAACGAAGCTCGGTGAATCGATGGATTCCGACCACGTCGCCACCATCGGCCTGGCCCACTGGCCCGGCCAGGCCAGCCCCTGGATCGACGACCTCCGCCGCATCGCCCGCTATTGCTCAGCACTCGGCAAGTGGGTGACGCTCGAAGAGTATTTCTCCAAGACCGATCACCCCGGGCAGCTCGAACGTTTTGAACCCGGCCGCTATCGCTCCCCCTACCTCAAACAAGCCGTCATTCGCAAACACGACGATCCGGTCACCACGATCGTTCGCTCCTGGCAAGACGAAGCATCCCGCACCGCGGCAAGCGCGCTTACTGCTCTGTCCACGTTGGTGGCCGGAAAAACAACCGATTCCGACCTCGCTGCAACATTAACCGCCAATAGTTCAGGCCCTCGCGGCTGCCTCGTCATCAATCCCTGCAGCTTCGTCCGCCGAATGGGCATCGAAGGGCTCAAACTCAGCGGTCTGCCCACCGCCGAGCGGCCCGTTTATTCCGCCGACGAGCATCAAGGCATTCAGCACGCCGTCGTCGATGTGCCCGCGTTCGGCTTCGTTCATCTCACACCCGGCCCAGTGGCTCCTCGCGACAAAAAAACTCCGTTGCTCGTGGAAGATGGCGTTCTCCGCAACGAATTCTTCGAAGCCGTCATCAATCCAACCACCGGCTCGCTCGCTGCCATTCACGAATACAAATCGCGTGGCAATCGCCTCTCGCAACAGCTCGCCCTGCGTCTGCCCGGGGCCAAGCAAAAGCCCGGCGACACCTATCGCGACCCCGACGAATCGGCCGTCTATTCCGTAATGGCCGCCGACTCGATCGACACCACGATCGCCACCACCACGCTCGGAGAAATTGTTACTCGTGGCCGTCTGCTCGATGCCAACGGCCAGCGCCTGGCCGGCTTCATGCAAACCTATCGCCTCTGGCGCGGCAGCCGCGTGTTGCAGGTTGAAGTTGAGCTCGACCCAACCGAGGAACCCCGAGCCGAACCCTGGAATTCGTATTATTGCTGCCGCTTCGCCTGGCCCGACGAGCTGGCGGAGCTCAATCGCACGCTCAACGAGACGCGGGCCCCGGTCAGCGAAAAGAAATTCGAGTCCCCCCACTTCATCGAAATCAACGACGGCAAAAACA
>JANNTN010000644.1:0-4415 GCA_031394445.1 Anatilimnocola sp. | reverse complement strand
GGATGAGTCAGCTTCCGCGACACGTCTTTTCGAGGCCTGCTCGGTGTTCACTCGCGTTTCGGCCTGCCTGGTCGCTAGGTCACCCGAGGTGACCCGTTACACCAGAGTACTTCAACAGATTTGTTACCTCCTCTATCGCCCGGGTTGCTTCCGGCCGAGCGACCGATTGGCCGGGCGGGATTCGCACCCGCTGGAAATCGCCGACTTTCACGGCATACCCGAATTATGACGATCCTCTTTCATTTGGTAGTTACCAGGTCGTGTACATGCGGGTCGACTTCGATAACTACGTCCTTGTATTCGTCAAACAGCGTGGCGTTATGCATCGGCCAGGCGATGAGGCCTTTCCGACCGGCTGCAGGGTCTTGGGATTGGAGGACGTCGACGACCTTCGTGCCGAGTCATGCGGGCGATCGCACGCAAAATAATCGACGCTGAAAACGTCATCAAACTACTCCAGTTGTGCAGATGCCTGATCGAACAAATGCCGTGCGGCTCGGCCGCTGATCGTCGTGCAACGGAGCAGTTCTGCGGCAATCCATTCGGTCGCCCGCCAGATAGCTGGATCGGCGAGCAGATGCTCGACTTTGTCGAGCAGACGACGTTCGAGACGGGCGACTTGCTTCTCGCCGCTGGCACGTTGCGACGTCATGGCCCGCACAGCGCGCATGTCTTGCTGCGCTCCGGCCCACGCATATTCGCCCGTGTAACAGGCTTCCGCGGCCACGCCGCCGAGCAAGATCAGGATTTCGACCTCGACCGGATCGTGTGCCGACTTGGCTCGACCCTTCTTCAATTCACACTTCCCGAGCCGCAGTTGGTTGGGCAGGATGCTGACGCGCTGCACATTTCTGCCGAGCGCCAGCGCGACGACTGCATGCCCTGCTTCGTGATAAGCGGTTGCTAGATTGACCGCAACGTTCGGAGTTGATCCATCACTAGTCAGAGCTGATTCCTTCATACTGCCCAAGCAGGCGTCGGGTGCGAAAATACAGCCAACCCTACATTCGTCTCGGATTCTGAACCGTTTCTGAAACTGCTTTCGAGCGCGCTGAATTGAGCGTCAGAATGAACCGTTGGTTGATTACGGACGCTTCAGCGGATTCTCATACCAAATTACACCCAGGTTTTTTGTCTCCTCGGTCGTGATGGCATCGAGGTCGCCGTCGGCGTCGAGATCGACGAGCGCCACTAGATCGTGTTTAACGCCGTCGCTGCCGCTAATCACATGAGGGAACCAGGGGCCGGCATGCGGAGGACCACCAGCCGAGAGCCACATGAGGCCATGATAAGGTGCCTTCGCCTGCTCGCAGCTAAACACAAGGTCCACCTGGCCGTTGCCGTCAATGTCTCCGGCACTAACCGCTTTGGCGATTCCGGTTGATTCGGGCAATGGAATGGATTGCGGTTGCCACGCTCGGCCGTTATTGTCGAGCCGCCGAATCCAAAGAATCTCCTTCGGTTGGACAGCGAGCAGCACATCCTCAAGCCCGTCTTTGTCTAGGTCAGCCAAGTGCAAAAACATCGCCTCCTGCTTGAGGCCACCTATGGGATGTTCCCGCCATGCGCCAGTCTGATTCTGACCGGAGCCTGGATTTTCTAGCCAGTAGGCGCCGCTCGCCTTTCCCCTGCGATCCGAAAACACAATATCCTGGTCGCCGTCACTGTCCATGTCGGCCGAGATCAGCGACATGAGCCAGCCCACTGGACGCAATTCGTGCCACTTCCAAGCCGCAAGATCGCGAGCGTTCGCTGGTGCCTCGAACCAACCCAGGGCCGCACGCTGATTTTTGCCTCCCGCGACGATATCGGCGCCATGCTGCTGGTCGACTTGCAGCGGGAGCGCAAACATCCACATCATCCGATCGGCGGCCTGCGGTAACACTGCCGTCTGCCAGGCGCTGGCGTCAAGAATTCGGTCGGGGGCATGTGGAGCCCAATGGATCGACAGGACCCGCGACTTGCCTTCGGCACAGCTAACAACATCTAGCGAGCCGTCACCGTCCAAGTCCGTCAGCACGGCGTCTTCGACTCCGGCCACGTTACCCACTGTCACTGCCGGCCACTTTTCGCTGGCGCGGGCGGGACCTGGATTGACGTAAACTCGCACCACGCCTCCCTGCTCCCAGCCAGTGGCGATGTCCGGCAACCCGTCGCGATTTATGTCTTCCAGCCGTACTCCGTCGGCACCGCGCGAAGAGTCATCAATAACATGCCGCTTCCAGGCGACACCGATCGGCTGGGGCTCTTCCGCGTGTAAAGCCGCCGCAAACAGCCACAGCAGGTAAAGCAGAAGCCGTGCGTCTTTTGGCGAAATAAAGGGCTTAGTCATAGTCAAAACCTATGCTGTTGATAAGCGAAGTCGGCATTTGACGAGTGGGGGGCCATTGCACTGCCGTTTTACCTCTGGGGCTCAATGGGTGGCAATCTGGGCAAACCCTTCCCTACGATTTTCAGCGAGCCGCTATCGTGTGTTTTCCACTTGGCCACTCTAGGCCAACCTCGCCAATAAAGTCGTTTGAGGCTTTTCCCGGCAACGCGAGCGCTTCATTGGCTCAACGTGGGCCAGTCGCCTGGACCTGGCCTCGGTGGGGCGGCCATTGGTTGTCCTATCGACGCGCCGTTACATGGCCGCCTCCTGCCTCGCGCGCCCCATCCTGCCCAATTCCGTGCCTCAGGCTTAGGCAACCGAGGTGCAACATGGGCTGGATTCGAACTGGGTTGATGGTTGTGTTGTTGTGGCCGATCCTGGTGCCGCTGGGGCTAGTGGCCGTGGTAATCGGGATTTGGAAGAGCGAGCGGGAGAAGTAGATTTGGCACGCCGAGTACAATACGTTCGACCCGAGATCAACCGGCAGGGGCTCTTGCCCGCCAAGGCAACCTAAGGATGCCACTCGCCGCGCCTTGCTCTCACAAAACGCTGATCTTGGCACTGCCCCATGCGAATTCCGGCTGCGCTGTGATCAGCTTCAACGACAACACGCTGATCGAAACCTGGGGCGGTCGGGAGGCCAGCTAGGGGTTCGATGGGCGTTTTAAATATGCCGGCCCCGGTTGCCCCGCCTTGCGCGGTCTAAAGGCGGTCGTGGTCGGTTTCTTGTAGGCACCGTTCGTTACTGCGCGAGCGCTGGCGTAAGTCGGCGCGGCGGTCGCGACCGGTTTTTTTATGAGCCGGCGCGAGGTGATCGTGTTTGGCGTTTCGGGCAGAGCTGACCAGGATGCAGAAATGGGCGGATCAACAGTCGGCAGACTATCTTGGGCATTGGCGGCGCGCACCGATCAGCCTGGGCGTGATAAATCACCTTCGTCAGTTAATGGCTCTACGCATTGGGTTGATCATGTGTGTCGAACCTCGTCGGATTACGTACGAAGCCGCTCAATGCAAGTAGTCGCTCGACGGTCCAGAGTAAATACAAAGCAATTTCGCGTCATATAAGCTGAGCACGGTTAGCCGTCGGCGATCTCTACTCGCCGGTTTTTTCTTCTTGCGCGGCGGCGACCACGTCGCGAGCCTCGACTTGAGACGCCTCACGGCGTGCCATGGCTAATCTTGCAGCCTCGCGCAGCCCGCGGGGCGGTTGTGTTCTTACACACGACCGCCCAGGGCTGGGGCGGTCTTTCCCATTGGAGACTCGCCCATGATCGCGAAATTAACCGTCTGCCCGGAAGCAAACCATCCTGCCGCCGAGCCTGATTTCCTGGAGATGCTGCCGGCCATTCGCCGTGCGGCCAGCTATGCATTCCGGCACCTGCGTCGCGCCGTGCGTGACGATCTGATGGCCGAAGTGATCGCCAACGCCTTCGCGGCCTTCCGACGGCTGGTCGAACAGGGCAAAGCGGCCCTGGCCTATCCGACCGTGCTGGCCAAGTTTGCGATCCGGCAGGTTCGCGATGGGTGCCGTGTCGGCCAAGAGCGGAATGTTCTCGACGTGATGTCTGCTTATGGGCAGCGTCGCAAGGGGTTTTCGGTGCTTCCTTTCGGGGACGCCAGCAAGCGCAATGAATGGCAGGAGATGGTGGTGGAAGATCGCTGTGCCAGCCCAGCAGCCGTCGCTGGCTTCCGGATCGATTTCGCTGACTGGCTGAAGCGGCTCAAGCGATCGAAACGGCAGGTTGCATTGCAATTGGCTGCTGGCGATACGACGAGCGAAGTTGCCGGGCTTTTTCGAATGTCGCCGTCGCGCGTCAGTCAGTTGAGGAACGAGTTGCAACAGGATTGGGACAAATTCCAGGCAGTGCCAGCGGTTGTGTAGGCGTGGTCTTGGTCTATCCAGTAGCTAACAGGGCACACATCACTGAAAACAGAGGTATTGGATATTTCGCTCGTTGAGACGGAATGAAGAAGTCGATTTCGCCTGCGCAATGCCATTTTTTAGTCGGCACATTCTTGATGCTGGCGGGCCGCCTACGAGCGG
>JANNTN010000632.1:0-4428 GCA_031394445.1 Anatilimnocola sp. | reverse complement strand
TCTGTTCTTGTTCTTGCTCAATTTCCGCACAACGCTCATCACCCTCACCGCAATTCCCCTCTCCATCGTGGTCACCGGGCTCGTTTTCAAGTGGTTCGAGGTCATTCCATAGCGGGCCAATTTGTCGCGGTTTAGCCGGATCTGCAGTTGGGGAATTTCGATCTGCTGCTCGACCATCAAGTCCTTCACGCCGGGCACTCCCTCAATGGCGGCCTTCATTTCGTTGGCCTGGCGGCGGAGGATGTCGAGATCGTCGCCGTAAAGCTTGATGCCCACTTGCGCCTTGACGCCCGACAGCATGTGCGAGATGAGGTGCGCCAGCGGTTGCTCGGCAGAAATCACCACGCCCGGCACTTGCGTCAATTCTTCACGGATTTCCTCCAGTATCTCCTCGCGGCTGCGGCCCGATTTGGGATCGAAACTGATGATGATCTCCGAGACGTTCACGCCTTCGGCGTGTTCGTCGAGTTCGGCCCGGCCCGTTCGCCGGCCAAACGCAATTACTCCCTTGATCCGGCTGATTCGCTCATCGACCATTCCGGCCAGCCGGTTGGACGTGGCCAGCGATGCCCCGGGCGGCAGCAGCACATTAACTTGGACGCTACCTTCATTGAACGGCGGCAGAAAATCACGGCCGAGTTGCGTGGCGACGACGCAACTGACCAACACGGCGATTGCGACACCGCCCAAAATTGGCCAGGGATGACGAACACTGAAGCGAATCGCAAAGCCGGCAATCCACTTCAGGAATCGCAGCAAAAAGCCATCTTGCTCGTGCTCCATGAATTTGGCGTTTGGCAGCAGCCAATACGACAAGACGGGAGTGACCGTCAAAGAGACAACGAGCGACGCGAGAATGGAGACGATGTAGGCGATGCCCAGCGGTGTGAACAGCCGGCCTTCCATGCCACTTAACGCGAACAGTGGGATGAAAACGAGCACGACCAAGATCGTGCTGAACACAATCGAGTTGCGGACCTCGCTGCTGGCTTCATATACGACACGGAGCGGCGATTTGGGTTGGGGGCTGTGCTTATTCTCTTTAAGCCGGCGAAAGATGTTTTCGACATCGACGATCGCGTCATCGACCAGTTCGCCGATGGCGACGGCCAGTCCGCCGAGCGTCATCGTGTTGATCGACATGTCGAACCACTTGAAAACGAGCCCGGTGACCACGATGGAGAGGGGAATTGCGGTGAGGGTGATGAGCGTTGTGCGGAAATTGAGCAAGAACAAGAACAGAACAATGACGACCAAGATGCCGCCGTCCCGCAGGGCCTCCATGACGTTTTTGATGCTCAGGTCGATGAACTCTTTTTGTTGATAAACCGCGGAATTGATGCGAATATCGGGCGGCAAGGACGGCTGAAGCTCTTCCAGGGCCTGGATGACGTTGGTGGTTAAAAGCCGGGTATCTGCTCCCGGCTGTTTCGAGATTACGAGTATCACGGCCGGCTGGCCGTTCACCGCCGCGTCACCCCGTTTGACTTGGGCTGCTTCGCGAACGTGTGCTACCTGGCTGAGCAAGACGGGGCGCTCTTTCGAGGATTTCACGACGACCATTTCCAACTCGCGGACATCATTGATGCGACCGATGGAACGTACCAGCAGCTCGTTTCCGCCTTCTTCGAGGTAGCCGCCGGTGGCGTTGGCGTTGCTATTGGTTACCGCCTGCTCGACTTCTTCCAGAGTCACGCCGTACTTGAGCAACTCGTCGGGATTGACGAGCACCTGATACTGCTTGCGGCCGCCGCCCATCGTGATGACCTGAGCGACACCGGGAATGGTGAGCAATCGCTGCCGGACAACCCAATCGGCCAGGGTGCGAACTTCGATCGGATCGGTCTTGTTTCCTTCGCTATAGATGCCGACTTGCAAAACCTGACCCATGATCGATGAAATCGGCGCCATTTGCGGCTTGATGCCTTTAGGCAGGCGATCGGCGGCAAGCGCCAG
Organism: Anatilimnocola sp.; assembly: GCA_031394445.1. Lineage (GTDB taxonomy): Bacteria > Planctomycetota > Planctomycetia > Pirellulales > Pirellulaceae > CAYLLN01. The sequence continues at coordinate 2,472 of JANNTN010000632.1, read as the reverse complement.
CTTCTCGGCCACGATCTGGCGATCGACATAGATATCTGTTCCCCAGGCAAATTCCACATTGACCACCGACAGGCCGACGCCGGACGAACTGCGGACGGCTTGAACGCCCGTTGCGCCGTTGAGAGAGGACTCGAGCGGAAACGTGATAAGCGTTTCGACTTCTTCGGGAGCGAGTCCCGGCGCTTCGGTCATAACCGTGACGCGCGGCCGATTGAGATCTGGGAATACATCGATCGGCAGATGGTACAACTCGTAGCTGCCATAAACGGTAATGGCGAGCGCCAGCGCGATCGTGATCGTCCGGTAACGGAGCGCGAGTTTGATGATCGTGTTAAGCATGACGTGGCCGCTGGCTGCAGAGCGGGTTGAGCGCCGCTACGGCTGGCTTAGTGGTTGTGTCCCGCGTGGGGGTCGATTCCACCGCCGGCTTTGTTCTTTAGAGCGAGTTGAAGCTGTTGCGCGGCAGTGACGGCTACCGCGTCGCCAGGAAAGAGCGAGCCGTCATTGGCGATCACAACCCACTGCTGGTCGCGATACTCGACATGCACGCTACGGCGGTCAAAATGATCGCCATTGGGAGTGAACACATACGTTTCAGCCCCGTCCTGAGCGACGGCATCCACGGGCAAGACAATTCGATCCGGCAGAGTTTCGAGGGGAACCTGCAATTGCACGCGTTGGCCGGGGCGAAAGCGCCAGCCGACGAAGCGATGCTCGTCGATTTTGGCATCTCGCGTTTTTTCGTTGGGCAGGGTGACGTAAAAATCCAAAGTGCGCGTGTCGGGATCGATTTTGGCCGCCAAGTACAACAGCCGGAGATTAGCGACTAACTCCGGTTGACTGCCGTTCGTTTCGACAATGGCCGAAATGGGCGAATTGCGCTCAGCCGCTCGGCTGATATCGGTCACGTCGCGCTCGAATGCTTTGCCTTCAATGAACAGATCGGCGTGGTCGGCCAGAACAGCGAGGGAGTCTCCCTGATTCACATGCTGCCCTTGGGAGACCTTCAGTTTTTGAACCTGGAAGACGTCGCCCGAGCGGATCATTCCGCCTTCTTCGGTGGGTGATGGAACTGTGACCGTTAGATCGCGAAGCAGTTTCCGCTGCTCCAGAATCGCATCGATTTGGGCGTCGGTCAGGCCGTGCAGCACCAGCGATTGCCGGAGAGCCCGCAACGCGGCTTGCTGCTTCTGTTGCTCGTACTGTCGTTCCAGCAGTTGCTTGCCGGGCAAGGCTTGTTCGCGAATGAGGTTCTCGATTCGTTTGATTTCACGGGCCGTAACGTCGAGTTCTTCGGCGGTTCTCAGCAATTCTGTTTGAGACTGAACCAGATCTTCGTGGGTGAGCCGCAGATCGAATAGTTTTTTTCCAGGCTCGACGGCTTCGCCTTCGATGGAATAGATCCGGGTGACGATTCCTGACATCGTGGCCGTGACTTCGATAGTCGAGCGACCTGGCCGTTCGATGATCATCCCCGGAACGCTGGTGGACTTGATGAAGGATTGGAGTTGGACTTTCTCGACCTTGAGGCCGATGTTCTTGCGTGCTTGTTCGCTCAACTCGATGGAATTGGCATCGCTGTGGCCGGCGTGCGCGTGATCGTGCGCCGCATGGTCGTGGCCGTCGTGAGGCGCAGGTGGGCTGCTGTCCGTCTTCGTCACGAGTGTGCTTGCTGTTAGCAGCCGTGAGGCGAGTGGTAGCCAGTGACGGTGAAACACCGCCGCCGCGACGACAACCGCGAGCAAGGCGATGGAAAGTAGCCAGCGCAGCGACGATTTCCAGCGCAAACGTATTTGTGAGGTAGCCTGCGCCATGGCAGAGCCTCCGCCGATGATTGCTTACCGAACAAGGGAATAACCGTGACGACGCGCGCATGCGAACAGCTTGCTGTCGCCGGCGCTAAATACGACGCGGCATTGTTTGCCACAGTTCGACTATTGTCGAAATTCGATAAGAAATCAGATCAAAAAGACCTGATGGAGCAGATGGGTACGCACGGGGAGCGCAATCAGGCCCTCGGAATCGATGGCAGCAGTCAAGGCTTTGGAGTAAAGTGCCGGTTCGATACCGGTCACGGCATCGAACGCGGGCAGGACGGCGATGAACATCGCCTTCACCAAGACCGTCTTGCCGCACAGTGCGAAGACGCAGTGCCCGTCGTCGCAATGTTCGGCTGGACAGTGCGATTCGTCGGTCGATTCGTCGTCCGACGCAGGCTGATCGTGATGGTGGCCGCTATGGTCGTGAGTTGCGCAGTCATGGACGTTTACTTCCTCAGCCGCATGCACGTGGTGCGCACAGCAGCCCAGCGCAAAGTGCAGCAGAAACGCCGCAGCGGTGATGAGGTTGACTACAGTTCGCATGGTGTTCCGACCAGAAGGGAGTCCACTCAACCATTCTTGCGACGATCCCACTGCTGGTCAATATCGATAACCTGGCATTGGTGTGTGAGCGTCTCCAAAGTAGGTGGGA
>JANNTN010000560.1:0-2473 GCA_031394445.1 Anatilimnocola sp. | reverse complement strand
GCAACCCACGAAATGGCCAGTCGGTTTTGCTTCATCGACTATGACCGTGAGCTGGCCCTTTGCGCCGAAGTCATCCAGGATGGCAAGCCGCTGCTCATTGCCGTGGCTCGTCTGGTTGCCGATCCCGACCATGAGGCCGCCGATTACGGTGTTCTCGTGGCGGACGAATTTCAGCACCGTGGCCTGGGGCGGCTGTTGACTCAAAAGTGCGTGGAAGTCGGTGGTCGCTGGGGCCTAAAGCACATTCATGGCGAGACGACCACCGATAACCTGGCCATGATTCGAATTTTCCGTGAGTTGGGCTTCCAGGTCGAGTTTCGTGCCGCTATGCAGGCCGTGTTGGCCCGGCTCAAACTAAGCCCGTAGCAGGCCGCGACCATTATCTCAATCGCGGCGGGTGAACGATCCTTGAGCGTGAAATAGACCATGTGGCCGAGCAGCAATGAGCCTCGTATTGGGATGTGGTTGTGTTAGTTGGAGTGGTCCATAATACGCGAACTCCTCAGCAAACGGACAGGGTGGATGTCGGCGGTCAAGTTTTCAAAGCGGGCGAGGTTCCTATGAGCAATGGGCGTAATTCGGTATGGAAACGATTCGTCAGAATTCTTGGGGCAGCCGTGTTGGCTGCTGCGTGCCTAGTTCCTGTGATGGGGCGCGCTGCACTCAAGGATGGCAGATACTTGTACGTCGTCTGTCCCGGAATTCGCAATTACCTGGAATTTGGCGGCGCGGGAATTCTGGTGTTCGATATCGACAACGGGCATAAACTGGTCGAGCGGATTGCAACTCCGGCCAGTCAGGAAGAAAAGCCGGACAACATCAAGGGTGTCTGTGCCTGTGCAGCAACGCAACGGCTTTATTTCACGACGACCAAGAAGATTTATTGCGTCGATTTGGCAAGCGAGCAGACACTGTGGGAAAAATCGCCGCTGAACGGGACGGACCGGATGTCGATCACTCCCGATGGCAAGATCATCTACGTACCCTCGTTTGAAAAAGATACGTGGAATGTGCTTGATGCGGGGACCGGCGATCTGATCCGCGAGATCGAGACGCAGAGCGGCGCGCATAACACGGTCGTCAGCCGCGATGGACAGCGGATGTATCTGGGAGGCCTGAAATCGCCGCTGGTGTTTGTCGCTGACACAAAAACGCACGAAATTGTGCAAAAAGTCGGGCCTTTTGCTGGTGCGATCCGGCCATTCACCGTGAATGGCAAACGAACGCGAGCCTATGTGTGCGTTAATGAATGCCTGGGTTTTGAAATTGGCGACCTAACGACGGATAAAAAGTCGTATCGAATTGAAGTGCAGGGCTTTGAGAAAGGACCTGTGAAGCGGCATGGCTGTCCGAGCCACGGTATCGGTCTCACGCCGGACGAAAAGGAAGTTTGGGTTGTTGATGCGTATAACCAGCGTGTGCATGTGTTCGACAACACGGTTGAGCCACCCAAACAGAAGGACAGCATTGCTGTTCGCGAGCAGCCGGGATGGGTGACGTTTAGCATCGACGGTAAGCTTGGATATCCCTCAACGGGCGAAGTGGTCGATACGGCGACGAAGAAAATCATTACCGCTCTGTCAGACGAAGCTGGACGCGAGGTTCACAGCGAAAAAATGCTGGAGATTCAGTGGCGCGGAGGGAAACCGGTGGCTACTGGCGACCAATTCGGCGTTGGCCGCGTTGGTCCCTAAGGCGGCTACCGCGACTGGCCATCGCGTGGCGACAGCCCAACGCTGGTTTTGCGGGTCGAACCCTCATTTCAATTGACGTCTCCAGAATGCGGGCCTGACCCGCATTTGGCCTCGATAGTCGCGATCAGCAGCGTGCGGAGGCGGTAACGCATTAGTTCGGTTTCCGACGCTGGAAGCGTTTGAGAAGCACAAGCGTGCAAGTTCCAGCACCACCAAAGTATATGATGTGGCTAATCGTCTCACCAACGAGAGGCCGCAATAGCTGATTCACAGCTAGAGCAAAAAGGCCGATCGCAGCATAAAAACAGGTCCAACCCGCCGTCACGTACCACCACCTTCGCCAGTGGTTGCCAGGAGGTGCGTAAGCCACAACCGCATAGGCAGCCCCCAACGGCGAGGCTACCCACAACAAACCAAGAAACGAGGCAAGCACAAGCCTGCGACCTATCGGCGTTAGCTCTTCTTTATGACCATCCCAATAGACAAGGAGGGGTACGCCGGCAAACAACAGCACGAAGATGGCGGTAGCAAGAATTGGCCGCAACATACGCCCCATCCTACCGCCCGCCAAATCACGGGGCTATGGAAACTGCCCCCATCCAAGCCCCCGGCCCACCACCATTGTCAGCCGCCAGCACGTCGCGGATCGTGAATCGGAACATGTGAAAGCTCATCGACTTGAACGGTCGCTAGTGTCACCGTCGTTGTTGTGCCCATCGCGCAGCACGCGATTTACCTGCCTCTGCACTTCGCCAATCTCGTCATCAGTCCAACCACCG
>JANNTN010000559.1:0-4559 GCA_031394445.1 Anatilimnocola sp. | reverse complement strand
GCGTGTCTCGTGGAATCGCGCGCCGACGAATCGGTCCATTGGTCAGCACTTCGAGCCGCGTGACTCTGATCCGCCCTGGCATAGCGGCAAAGTCGGAAAACACCTTGAAGACCTGTTCAGGCGGTGCGGCAATCGTGTGCGTTGAGCTGCAGTGACTCATGTCGGCTCCCCATGCGACTGACGGTATCGCGACTGCCCGGCGCAGGTCAGAGCCCAACACTGGTTTCGCGGGTTGGACCCCCATTCAATTGATGTTTTCAAAATGCGGGCTCAACCCGCATTTGGCCTCGATTGCCCGCGATCAGCAGCGTGCGGAGGTGGTAACGCATGATCTAGGCACTCTTCATAAAGAGTCGGCCGGCATAGAAGCCAATCGCCGCACCAAGACCGCCACCAATTGCGCCAAACAAACAACCCCATAGCACGCCAGTGTAACCGTAGCTGCGTATTATCTGAGGGAGAGCCGTTCCGAGAGTTACCGCGCATACGACCGTCACAGTCTGTTGCACCGGGCTGGGCTTCTTTGGCTGTGTTGCCATCCCAGCATCCTACCCCGCCCGCCAAATCGCCCGGCCACGGCCAGCGGAAGAAACCGTGACTGCTTTGCCGGCGGAGAGCACACAACGCAGGTTTTGCGGGTCGCACCCCAATTCAATTGACGTATTCAGAATGCGGGCTCGATCCGCATTCTGTATTGCGCGCCCACGAGCAGCTGCTGCGGGGGCGGTAAGCGTCACAGTGGCCTGAGGATAGAGTATGCCGCTTCCTTGCCGAATCGTAACGCCAGTCCGCAGCGATCGACTGCAAGAAACAAAAAGCCCCGCGGGGGCAACCCACGAGGCAACGCATAGTCGAGGAGTGGTAAGGAGTGCGGGGAAAGCAAATTGCTTGGGCCGCTTGTGGCTACTCGTCTAGCGAAACCTAGAAACCGATTCCCGCCCACCGTCCCCTGCTCTGATCGAGCGGTAACGGCTAGCGGGCTTGTATGTAGGCCGCGCCCCGCGAAGAGCAATTCTCTTGCGGGGCCAGTCACGCCGGATGGTCGGACGTGGCTGCGTCATGGAATAGAGACGCGGATCGGGGCGATAAAAGTTCCGTCCATCAAGAAACAAAAACGCCACGCTGGATATGCTGCCTTCCGGCTGCTCAGTGCAGGTCGGGAGTAGCAGGACATCCAGAGTGGCGGGTGCATTGTACCCGATTCACCGCCAGCCATGCCCCGCTGGCGAACCGGCGGGGCTTATTTCCGCCCTGCTCTAGTCGCCCGCCGGGCTTCTTCCATCGCATCCCGTGCTATGCGCTCCACCTCACCGACCACAGAGCACAACTGCTCAAGTGCCAACGCCACGCGTTTTAGCGATTGGTCATTGGTGGTAGTGATGATGTCAGCCACTTCCTTCCTGACTAACGAAAGGCTTTCCATCGTTGTCCCCCTGCGGCCGCAGCCGCGTGTCGGATTGTGCTTGGCATCTAGGGCCGGCGGAACCGGCAAGTGCCAACATCAGGATGCCTGTCGCCGACCACACAAGCAAGCGATTCAGCCTGGCCGCCCCGCGCCGGCGATTGTAGCGGCGTGTTTTTCGTTTTGGCCTGCGGTGTGCATAATCTGCCGCCATGCACACGCCACCTTGTCCCGGCTGTGGAAAGTCCGACCGGGTTTTCATCTACCAGCAAGAGGCGAAAGAGCACGCCAGCGACCCCAAAAAGGTCGTCAGAACCACCGTCGTCTATATCTGCCAATGCGGCTGCGTATTCTCGCGACCGTCAAAAGATGGTGCTACCGGGGAACTGACAGGGCCGTAACGGCGCAATGCGCGCTGTGCGGTGAGCGGGGATGCACGGCAGTATGGCGGGGGTTTTTCGCGCGGGCAGATCGCGACAGACCGGCCCGGCCGTGGCGACGGCACAACGCCGCTTTCGCGGGTCGAACACCCATTCAATTGACGTTTTCAAAATGCGGGTTCAGCCCACATTTGGCCCCGGTTGCCGCGATCAGCAGCGTGCGGAGGCGGTAATGCATGGGGAGCCGCAGAACTTCAGGTCGGCTTTTTCGACATAGCTTTTACAAATGCATCATACAGCTCGGCCGGATTCTCGGCAGTCAGCTCCGTATATCCGCACTCACCGCAGATCGTGGCGTGAATCCGGGCCGAAACTGCGCCCTTGAAAATCCAAGCGTCGGGGTTGGTATATCCAACGGCGTGGGTCTTGAGCCAGCCGTCGGAATGCTGCCCCTGGTCGCTTATTCCGACCAAGGGGATGATTTTGGACGACCCACATTTTGCACACTGCATGTCCATCGGTAATTCTCCGATGTCCATCATACCCGCCCGCCAAAGCGCCCCGCCAAGGTAAGGCGGGTCGATCGTGAATGCCTGGAAGCGGAGAGAATTTGCTTCGCGAGGTCAGCGGACCCCTTCTGCGCTTCTACTAACACCCTTAGCTGCTTTACTCACACCCGTCGTGAACTTACGATGGCGTGGTCGTCGCCTAGCGGCGCAGTAAATTTAGCCCGTTCCTCTCGCTTTACGGACTCAGCTTGTGCAACGATCTAACTTCCTATTCGTGGCGGCTTTGGTTGGCGGATTTTTCAGCGGTGCGTTTGCTCAACCGTCACAGGCGGCCGACGAATACCTGTATGACGGCGTTCATTCTTCGATCAGCTTCAAGGCGCGGCATCTCGACATTAGCTGGATTCACGGTCGCTTCAATGCGGCTGAAGGGAAGTTCTCCCTCGACCGCGAGAATCCAGCGAATTCAAAGTTTGAGTTGTCGATCAAAGCCGACAGCGTCGATACGGCCAATGCCCAGCGAGATGAACACTTGCGACAACCCGACTACTTTGACACCAAGCAGTATCCGACGATCGATTTTAAGAGTACGCACGTGAAGGCGATCGATGGCGGCTACGAAGTACAAGGAAACTTCACCATGCACGGCAAGACGCGCCCCGTCACGCTGAAGTTGATAGGGGGCAAAGAGCACGTGTTCAAAGGGACCAAGCGCGTGGCGTTCTCAACCGAGCTGTCGCTCAAACGTAGTGACTACGGCTTTGATCCTAAGGCCATCGGCCCCATCGGCGACGAAGCGCTCATCCTGATTGATTGCGAAGGCGTGGGCAAATAGACCATGCCTGATCCGCTGCTGTATGTGGCGGCGCAGGGAACCGCCACTGTTGCCGGCGCGGTTTTCGTGCTGGCAATTGGCTGGTTTTGGAAACCCGTCAGCACTGCGCGTTTCCAAGCGGCGGCTGTTGTTGGCATTGCCGGTGGATTGGGAGCCGGGTATTACTTCTTGCGATTGCATGTCGCCTGGCCGCCGCTTAATGGCTTGGACCGCTTCCTAATAATCGTGCTGCCAGCGGCTCTCTGCATTGAATTAGGGACGACGTTTTCGCGCGTGCCGCGATCGCTCGCGTGGCTGATGCGATTCACGCTGGCGGCAACGATGGGCCGCATCTTGGTGCATGATTCGGTCTATGTCAGTGGCGCTGAGCCGGAATGGTCGCCAATGCAGGCTGTTGTCGTACTGTTTACATGCAGCGCCTTGATCGCCGTGGTGTGGGGCTTGCTTGTTTTTCTTTCGGTGCGTTCTCCCGCAAGCGTCTCAATTCCGCTCGCTTTAGCATTGACCATCCAGTGTACGGGCATCTCCATCATGCTGGCCGGTTATCTCCAAGGAGGGGCCGCTGCGTTCCCTCTCAGCGCGGCGACGGTGGGAACCATCGGATCGCTCCGTCTGCTCACGAGCAGTCCGAACGTGCATGCGCCAATTGGCGTCTGTGTCGTCGGGTTGGGCAGTTTGCTAATGATCGGCCGCTTCTTCGGTGGATTATCGACCGAAGTTGCGTTGATCCTGCTGCTCGCGCCGCTGTTGTGCTGGGGGACCGAATTGCCCCAACTGCGATGCCGACCGGGCTGGGTCGTTGGCTTGCTGCGGCTGTTGCTGGTCGCGATTCCGTTGGCTGCATTGCTGCTGCAAGCGAAACGCAAGTTTGATCGCGAAACCGCGCCGTTATTGATGCAAGCGAGCGAGTCGCAATGTGACGGTGAGATGCACCGGCGAGGTGGTCAAGGTTTGGCGGCGGGATCTATGCCCCCGATACTGCACGACTGCACGCCAAGATCACTTAACAATATGTCATTAAACGGCCGCAAGAAAGGTGCCGCGATGTACCCAAATTGCTGCCGGCCACGCTGGTTCTGTCAGCGACAGCAAGTCGCGAATCGTGTAACGCATAATCCATTCCCACGTTACGGATTGCTAATCCAAATCCCGTCTGCGTCCATTTCGACATTGAGATTTCGAGACACCAGCTCTGCGATAATGGTGTCCAACCTGTCCTGAGCAACTGCGAGTCGTCGATGATCCAACCACCAAGCGATGGTGAGTCCGGCAATTGCAGTTAGCAAAACCAAGTCGCGGATCGTGAATCGGAACATGTGAAAGCTCATCGACTTGAACGGTCGCTAGTGTCACCGTCGTTGTTGTGCCCATCGCGCAGCACGCGATTTACCTGCCTCTGCACTTCGCCAATCTCGTCATCAGTCCAACCACCG
>JANNTN010000547.1:0-1339 GCA_031394445.1 Anatilimnocola sp. | reverse complement strand
CTTGCCGAGGGAACTGACGACGCCGCCGGTGACGAAGATGAATTTGGTCATATTCAACAGATTCCGTTCCCTGGGTGAAAACCCGATTTTAACGCTCTTGGTCGGTGCTGCAAACGGTTGGGGTTTTGTTGCGAAAAAGTGAGGGAAGTCCTGGCGCTCACTTCTTCTGACGGCGATGTGAGGCGGTTTATGCAAGGTGTTGCGGCTGAATGAGTTGTGGAAATTGGGTTCGGAGGAAAACGCTCACCTTGAGCAGTTAGTGAGGGGTTGGTGAGCATGGTGTGAGTGGTTAGGTGAGGGGGAAGTGAGGGGTTGGTGAGCATTTTGATTTTGGATTTTGAATTTTGGATTGCAGATTTACAGGTTGGTGCGCAGTTTGAGTTTGTCCGTCGCTCACGCTTCGGGTTGTTGTGGTGAATAGAGCCCGCCCTACAAGGGAGGGCAGTTCGCGGAGCGCGGGGCTCCCATTACTACATTGCAATTCGGGCGAAAAAGCGGACGGAATTCTTGTTACTGGGGAAAGATTTTCGGAAATATTTGGAGGCGGGCAGCGCGAGGAGGAAGTCGCGGCTGGATGGATGAGATGGGTGGGAGGCACAACTTGCCGGAGGACTAGGCCCAGTCGTCATGAGCGTCGATCGCGTCTAGCTTTTTGTGGGCTTCGTCGGTCCAGACGACACGAGCCATTGACCGACTCTCCGCTCCATTTCATCGATCGAAAGAACGTGTCCGGCTTCAATATCTTTCAAGCCACACTCAACAGATCGATGGACGAACAGATGGTACTGAATGTCGTCGAGCGTGCAATCGTTGGGGAGAGAATCCAAGATTTTCTGAGCTATGTCTTTGGCGTTTTGCATGATGGCGCTTTCTGAGCATTGCAGCCATCGCAATTGTACTGGCCAAGTGGGGACGTCACAAATTCGTATCAGCAGTCTTCGGCAGCACGGAATGGCTAAAGCCGGAAGGAAGTAAGCCGGCTGAAGCCGGCTAGGATATTCAATTAAGTAGGTCGCGTTACACCGGACTAAAGCCCGGTGCTAAAAGGCAAAGCCGGGTGAACCCGGCTGCGGCGAGTGGCATGGTGGGCGTCATGCAACATTGGTGTATCTGAAAACGATCCTGGCTTTTGGCCGTCGATTTTATTGCCTGTAGCGCTCTACAAACGCGGTGTAGTCTTCGGGGGTGTCGATGCCGATGGTGGGTTCGTCGATGAGGCCGACGAGGAGGGTGTGGCCGTGGTGGAGGACGCGGAGTTGCTCGAGGCTTTCGAGTTGTTCGAGGGGGGAGCGGGGGAGGTCGGCGAGGCGGAGGAGGAAGTCGCGGCGGTAGGCGTAGA
>JANNTN010000525.1:0-3346 GCA_031394445.1 Anatilimnocola sp. | reverse complement strand
GTAGCCGTTCACACGGAAGATGGGATACAACCATTGATGGGACATGGGGCTTCCTTCTGTTTGGAGCTGTTCACGTAACTCCAATCAGAATCCTCATGTCCCTCTTTTATCAATCCCGCGCACGCTTCAGCCGGAAGAGCCGTTTTTTTCATAAGGTTTTTGTCGTAAGCCTTTTGTGGACAATGGTTTGCTAAATCGAGGGTGGCGCTAATGTTTAGGTTTGAAGGGGAAGTTAAGGGTTTTGGTGGGAGTTGAAGCCTCATGTTGGCGCTCATGCTGAGGGTTGATGGGATTGCCGGCGCGCGGCGTGCGCCTGTCCTTATCTATCCATTGCAATCTGCGCGAAAAACCGGGCCAGAATGTTCGAAATATTTGGTGCGACAAGTGGCGTGACAGATCGAGACGGAAATATGTTCCTGTATCCTGGCCAAAAAGGTACGATGCGGTTTTAATGCCGAGAAGCAAGCATTTTTGAAAGCTGACTTTGCATTTTCTGGAAGCCAAACTTATGAGGCGAATCGCGCCTTGCCTCGCCCTGATTTTCATTGCGACTTAATGTCTTGCCGAGAATCCCAAGCAACTCACCAATGTTGCCTATGGCAGCCATCTGAGGCGACGTGACACGTTGCCCGACGCCACAAACAAGACGCCCTCTCAACGAATTCCACCAAGAGCATTGCCCGGTCGCGGCTGCAGCTCCGCCGGATTATGCTGGCCGAAATGAGCCATGGACTGTCTCTCTCGCCGTCTGGTCGATTGGTGTACCAGGTAGAGGCAAAACCAACGGCTATCGAGAAACCGGTTTTGCCGGGGTGCGATGGGCAGGCGGTGGTAACGGCATTTGCCGAATCGAGCGCGGCGGGGTTGGTTGAACTGGCCAGCCATCACCATTCGGGTGAGTGGGGAGCCGACTGGGAATTTTGGCGGGGATTTGCCCGGCAATTGTTCGCGAGTCTGTGCGCATTGGGCGATGCTTCGCCCGGTGAGTGGAAGGAAATCCCGCCGCCCGCGGAGGAAGAACTATCCGAACTGGCAGCCTCGGCACCGCCCATGCGCGGTTTGGAGTATCTCGACGCCGCGGTGCTGCGGAATTTGTGGCGCGCATTGGCCGCCGAGATCGCGGAACGCGCCGCTCATTGGAAAGGTGGGCCGGCAGCTTTTCTGGCGGATGTCGATCCCTTGTTCCATCAGCTTGGCCGCGTCACCTTTCACTTGGCTGAGAACAAGCGCAATCCGGCCCGCCCCTTCGCTTTTTTAGCGACATACACCCACCGCGTGTCGGAGCGGGCCAAAGTTGTGCATCTGCCGCTGGCCGAGGCATTAAAAACCTACGCGGGCGCACGCGACGCTGCGAAGCTAAAGGCGCTCCTCACACCCGTGGAGCGCGCCGCCGAGTCGATTCCGCTGGTTCGCGAACTGCTCGATCGCAAGGCACTGTTCGCGCCGCAGGCCTGGTCGATCCGGCAGGCCTATCATTTTTTGCAGGAAGCGCAGCGAATGGAGGAGGCGGGCGTCGTCGTGCGTCTGCCCGATTGGTGGTCTGCTCGCCGTCCGCCGCGCCCCCAGGTACAGATCCGTTTGGGCAAACGTGAACCCAGCGGCTTGGGGCTAGAAGGAATGCTCGACTTCGACGTGGCGCTCACATTGGAAGGAGACGAGTTGACCGAAGCCGAGCGGCAGAGTCTGCTGGCCGCGACCGATGGATTGGCGTTGCTTCGGGGCAAATGGGTCGAAGTGAATCGCGACCAGTTGCAGCAGGCGCTCGACCACTGGAAAGAGGTGGAACAGGCCCAGGCCAAGGGCATCGACTTCATCCAGGGAATGCGGCTGCTTTCTGGCGCGGCTCTGGCGGATGCAGAGGACGAAGACGTTCCGGCATTGGCTTGGTCAAATGTCGTCGCCGGCGAATGGCTCCGCGACGCGCTGGCCCAGATGCGGACGCCAGGGCCGGATCGCGCTTGCCAGCCGGGACTCGATTTGCAGGCGACCTTGAGGCCCTATCAGGTCGAGGGCGTGCGCTGGCTGTGGTTCATCACGCAACTGGGACTGGGGGGCTGCCTGGCCGACGACATGGGATTGGGCAAAACGATTCAAGTGATCGACTTGCTGCTGCAACGCCGCCGCGTCGCCGGCGAGCAGCAACAACCGCCCTGTCTGCTGATCGTGCCCGCGTCGCTTTTGGGCAATTGGCGGCAAGAACTCGCGAGGTTCGGGCCGAAGCTCACGGTGCAGATGCTGCACCGCTCTGAATGCGCTGGCGAGACGCTGGAGCGGATCGCAGCCGCTCCCAAGCGAGAACTTGCTGGCTGCGACCTGGTTGTCACCACCTATGGGCTGGTGCGTCGGCAGCCTTGGTTGGCCGAGGTGTCGTGGTCGCTGATTGTGCTCGACGAGGCCCAGGCCATTAAGAATGCCGGTTCGAGTCAAACGAAGAGCGTGAAGGCGCTTGCCGCTCGCTCTCGCCTGGCCTTGACGGGGACCCCCGTCGAAAACCACTTGGGCGACCTGTGGTCGTTGTTCGATTTCGCTTGCCCGGGCCTGTTGGGGAGTGCGGCTGAGTTCAAGCGATACGTCAAGCGGCTCAATGCTCAGAGCAGCCCACAGGCCTATGCCAGCCTGCGCCGGCTCGTGCGTCCGTATATTCTGCGACGTCTCAAAACCGATCCCACGATCGTTCCTGACCTGCCGCTCAAAACCGAGTTGCGGGCCGAATGCGGCCTATCGAAAAAGCAGGCTACGTTGTACGAACGGGCAGTCGCCGACCTCGCTCAGCGGCTCAAGACGGCGGACGGGATGGCCCGCCGGGGTTTGGTACTGGCGACCCTCATGCAACTAAAGCAAATCTGCAATCATCCCTCCCAGTACTTGCAGCGTCCGGCGTTTCCATCTGAAGAAAGCGGCAAGTTCGAGCGTCTGCGGCTGCTCTGCGAGCCGATCGGAGCACGACAGGAGCGCGCGCTGGTCTTTACGCAATTTCAATCGTTGACAGAACCTTTGGCGGCATATCTGGCGACTATCTTCGGACAACCGGGCCTGGTGCTGCACGGTGGCACGCCGGTGAAACGGCGCAGCGAATTGGTGCGCACCTTTCAGGCTGCAGAGGGCCCACCCTTCTTCGTCATTTCGCTGAAGGCGGGGGGAAGCGGGCTCAACCTTACGGCGGCCTCGCATGTGATCCACTTCGATCGCTGGTGGAACCCGGCGGTGGAAAACCAGGCGACCGACCGGGCGTTTCGTATCGGCCAAGAGCGGAATGTGTTCGTTCATAAGTTCGTGTGTCGCGGCACCGTCGAAGAGCGCATCGACGATTTGATTGCCAAAAAGCAGGAAATCGCCGATCAGATTC
>JANNTN010000701.1:0-8809 GCA_031394445.1 Anatilimnocola sp. | reverse complement strand
TCTTTGGAACGCGGAGCTTGCCCCACGAGCCGTCGCCGAGGTAGATCACGCCGTACTTATCGATGAGGCCCCCTTTGAGCGGATGGGTGCGTTTGAATGTGTGGTCGTGGTGCTCCAGAACGACATCGACGTTAAATTTTTCGAAGAGGGGTGCCCAGTATTGTCGCTGGTCGTGGCCCGTGCCGTTTTGGCCGGCTTTGGCGCTGTCTGGCGCGCGAAACGACGGATAGGCGGGCACGTGATTGGCACAAATCAGATGCGGCCGCTCTTGCCGTTCGCCCAATGTCTTGGCCAGCCAAGCTGTCTGCTCGCCGCCGATGGGGGCGATGTGGTCGGTGTCGAGCAGCACCAGACTCAAATAGTCCCCAAAGTCGAGGACGTTATAGGTCGAGTCGCGAAACAGGCCGTCAAAGACGCTGAGGTACGCCGGTGATTTTGCGCGGGTGCCTTTGTAGCCGCCATCGACCTCGTGATTGCCGATGCAGGACAGCATCGGGATCAGCCGGCCTTTCGGATCGACCATGTGCTGCCGCCAGTTTTGCAGATACTTGAGAAACGTATCGGGCTTTTTGCCGTCGTCGTAGGCCAGGTCGCCGGCGACAAGCGCGAAGTACGGCTCTTGCTTGGCCGCGATGATATTGGTGCCGATGGCGTGGGCGTCGATGCCGCAGTCGCCGCCCGACACCCATTGAATCGTGTCGGTGGCCTTAGCCGGCATCGTGCGAAAGAGCAGATCTTTTTCGTCTTTGCCAATCTGAAATTTATATTCAGTGCCGGGTGTGAGTCCGGTCAACTCACAACGATGAACTTTGAGTTCCGTATTGGTAAACGGCTTCACGCTCGTCTTGGCCGTTTTCCACTCGCTGCCGCTCAGCGGCGCGAAGCGAATATCGGCCGCGGATTCGGCACCCACCCATTGAACCGTCATGGTCGTCGTCGGATCTTGCTGCCAGGTGAGAAACAGCGAGGCTAACGGATCACTGCTGACGGGCGGGGGGGGCGCTGCTTTGGTGGCTTTGGCCGCTTTCTTCTCTTGTGAATAAAGTGACGTGCCGTGCGAGATCGCGGCGAGCCCGCCGAGGGAAGAAGCTAGAAAACTGCGACGGTGAATGGATGGCATTAGGGAAACTGGGGCAGAAAGCAAGGAGTGGAAGCGTGGAGTAATGCGAAACGGGAAATGAAAATAGGAAGCGGATACTAATCCTTGAGCAGTGGGGCTTCTCGACCGGTCTTCTTCTTGAGAACGATCTCGAATTCGTTTTTCCCTTTCTTGACATCGACTTCCATGACATCGATTTCGGGATTGATGTAGCAGGCGCATTTGAAATTACGATGATCGTCGCCACGAGGCAAGCCGACTCGCACGCGATGATGCCCGATGACCGCGCCATCCTTCTCGCCGTACGTGGAAATGGAAAACGTGCCATCGGCCTCCGCATGCGCGAAGCCCTGCTTGCCGACTAGTCCTGACTTGCCAGTTTCCATCGGCTCGAAAAACAGCGTCACGTGCGGCACAGGCTGCCCTTCGCAGATCACGCGGCCGGTTGTTGGGGCCGTCGGGAAATCACTTTGGCTGCACCCGACGAATAGCGCGGCAATGACGATCAGGGAAATAGCAAAAATCTTTGCCAAGGCTGGTCCTATGGTGGTGGCTGCGTGGTTGTATTGGATTGGAAGCGGTGGTGGATCGGATTAGAAATCGCCCAAAGGTTTTCCGTCGTCTCTGCCGTTCAGGTTGCACCACGTTTGTGTGGAAAGGTTCTGGTTAACGAACCGCACCGAACCATCGCAAAATGAAAACTGAGCTCCACCGGGGTGCCAACTGAAGGCGCAGTCATCGCTGATGGCTCTATACATCGTTGTCGGCGTGCATTGACAGTTGATAATCGCCGTGGTGCGGCCATTGAAGCGGATCGATTCATCGCTATCGGGCCCTCCGATCCAGATCGGCCAAGCGATAATCGACGTGATGCTGGCGACGTTGGAACTATTGCCCAGGACGTAGGACGATTCGCCGGTAAGCAGCATGTTGCTCAACCCATCGGTTACCTGGGCAAACCGCGTCCAGGGGAGTTCGGTTATTTTGCCGAGCACTCCATCATCGTCACGATTGCAACTTCCACCCGCGCCCTTGTAATCGTTGACGGCATAGCCGCGCATCAAACGGCTGGAGGGCGGATAGGTACCAGCACCGGGCAGACGCCAATTGCCGTCCGGAACTACTTTGGGGAGTTGCGAGCTGGGGCATTTGTAAACGCTCAGCGGCGTCTCCCCGCCGGGAATGGGCACGACGCCGAACCTGTTGAGCTGCTCTCGAAGCGCTCCCCCTCGACCATGCGGATTGATCTTGTCGTAGAGCGCTTTCTGTTCGATGAAAGGCAGAATCGAGCAAGCCCAGCCAAACCCATCATCTGGGCTGGACGCCGAACCCATCAGTCCGGCAGGCAGGACCAGAAAAGTGTCGTGGTAATTGTGCATCGCCAAGGCTTGCTGCTTGAGGTTGTTCGAGCACTGCGAACGCCGAGCCGCCTCGCGGGCCGATTGGACGGCTGGAAGAAGCAAGGCAACGAGAACACCAATAATCGCGATAACAACCAAAAGTTCGACAAGCGTGAAACCGGTGCGTTCCGGAATGCTTCTGCGGATAAGCTACTCCTCAATAGGATGTGAACCGCCGCCAATAACCGGTTGCGCATTCGCCGTCGAGACGACAACATCGCAATCGCTGAATCAATTCCCCACCCCCGCGGGTACCGGACTGCTCGCACTTCGGCACGTTCAAGCCGGTCAAAACCTCAGGCGAATCTCGCTGCCCCGCATGGAAAATTAATTTACTAGTTGGAAAATCAAAGTAAAGGTTTTTTCCTGGGCCTAGTTGAAATCGCGGGAAATACACCCGACGATACGGCAATCTTCAACCAAACAACTTTGTCTGCAGAGTGAAATCATGCGTTGCTTGTTTACCGTCGCCGTTGCCAATGTTGCTCTGCTTTTCCTCGCCAATCTGGCCGTTGCCGAAACTAAGGTCACCATTTCCGGCACCCACCTCTGCTGCGGGGCCTGCGTTAAGGCCGTCGATACCACGCTGAAAGATATGGCCGGCGTAAAGTTCAAGACCGACCAAGCCGCGAAGTCGATCGAGATCACCGCCGATAGCGACGAAGCCGCCCAAAAGGCGATCGACGCGCTGGCGACAGCCGGTTTTTACGGCAAGCTCGATAATGACAAGGTGAAATACAAGCCAGTTCAATCGCCCGATGCCGCGGTTGAAAAGCTCGAAGTCTCTGGCATTCACAATTGCTGCGGCCAATGCACCACTGCCATCAGCAAAGCGGTGAAGTCCGTCAGCGGCGTCACCGGCACCAACATCAAGAACAAAGACACCACGTTCGCCGTCGAAGGAAAATTCAACGCCGGCGACGTCGTGAAAGCCCTGCTTGACGCTGGCTTCTACGCCCAAGTGAAGTAGGCCGAGCCACAAAATTGGAAGAGCGGATGCGACAGCTTCCCGCTCTCCATCGATTTTGGCGGCTGCCCGCGTGCGACCTGCATTTGCCTTCTCTGGCGGTATGGATTACTGTTGAATCCATGCTTAGTAGGGCTATTAGCCGTTGTCGTCCAGCCGTCCACGTCTTTCTGACGGCGCTGATCGTGTTGTCACTCGCCCATTGCTCGTGGGAAGAGGCACACGAGTTGGCGCAGCACGCCCGCGCGACGCTCTTGGTGCGGCTGGGCCTGCCCCTGCCGCTCGAACAGCCCAGCCACGACTGCGGCCACGAATCGGGTTGCATCTGCCGTGGCGCGACTGTCGTTGTGCCAATTGCTGCGCCGGATTGGCAGGATTCGGGCCTAGAGCGGTCGCTGGACCTGATCGACCAGCCGATCGGCTTGGTCGCTGAGATCTCATTAGTCCGGCTAACGCTTGATCCACATCAACACGCCGCGCCGCCACTCTATGGGCGGATTCTGCGCGCGCACATGGCATCTTTCTTGATCTAGCAGGTCTTGCGGCGATTCGTTTCCAAAACGGGCGTGCATTTTTTGCGCCCTTTTCTGCCCCTGCCCATTTTCACACTTATGAATGCCCGAACTCGTTCGATTGCAACTGCATGGATGCTCTTAGCCCGACATTCCAACGCGATAACCGGCGGGATTATCGTCGTGTCGGCCTTGGGCTTTCTTGGCGCGCTTTCGTTGGGTTGGATCGATATCCTCCCGCATTCCGGTCACGATGCAGCGGAGTCCGAACGATCGCAGGAAGCTGCTGTTGAATCCACCATCGTCACACTTCCTCTCGAGAAGCTGGCTGTCACAAATTTACATTTGACCACCGCAGCCCAGCATCTGATCGGCCCCAGCCGGGAGGTGCCGGGTGAAATCCAATACGACGAGTCGCACCGAGTGCCTCTGGATGCGCCTGTTGCCGGGGTGATCTTGCAAGTGCTTGCCGAACCTGGCCAGTTAGTGACCAAGGGGCAATTGCTGGCGGTGCTTGCCTGCCCAGAGATCGGCATGGCCCGCGACGCCGTGCAGAAACAACAAGCCGATTTGGCTCTGGCCCGCCGAGAAGAGCAGCGAGCGGTTGAGGTGGGTCGCAATGTTGAGGAGTTACTCGCGCTGTTGCGGCAGAAGCCCAAACTGACCGATGTCGAAGCTGCGCTGGAAAATCGGTCGCTTGGGGATTATCGCGAGAAAATCGTCGGTGCCTATTCTCAATTGCTGTATGCCCAGAGAGCCAGCGAGGCCGGCCTGTCACTCGAAAATGGTTCGCTCAGCTCGCGGCTGATCGATCAACGCAAAACCGAGCGCGAACAGGCAGAAGCTCGATTTTCCGGCGCGTGCGAACAAGCCCGGTTCATGGCCACGCAGGATAGCGACCGCCATAAAGCCGCCGCCGCGCAGGCCGAACGGTTGTTGCACGTTGCCCAACAGTCGCTGAACAACTTGCGCGGGCCTTGGGCGGCGCTGGAAGAGGTCTCCGATCCCAATCGGCTCAACGAACTGCAGTTGTTGGCGCCTCTCGATGGCCGAGTTGTAGAGCGGCAAGCCGTGCAGAATTCACGCGTTACGGGCGAAGATCCCCTGTTTGTCGTGGCCGACACCAGCTCGATCTGGCTTTCCGCCGAGATTCATGAGCGGGACTGGAGTGCTCTGGATTTATTGAAACCCGGCGAGCCGCTCACCGTGCGCGTGCCCGCGCTGGGCGTGAGATCGCTCCGGGCGCGAATCCGCTGGGTCGGTGCCCAGGTCGATGCCGTGAAGCGGTCCGTGCCGCTGGTGGCTGAACTAGCCAACGACGATGACCGGCTGAGGCCGGGAATGTATGTCTGGACCCTGATTCCCCTGGAGAAGCCGCATTTGGCGGTGACCGTTCCCAGCGGGGCAATCATGCGCCACGAGAATCAGCCATTCGTGTTTGTGCCGGCTGGAGAAGGCCGCTTTCGTCGGGTCGATGTGCAGACGGGCGTGGAAACGAACGAAGAGGTCGAGATTGTGGCCGGCCTCTCGGCCAACAGCGAGGTTGTCGATCAAGGGACGTTCTATCTGAAATCCGAGTTACTTCTTGAAAAAGAAGAATGACGAACCAAGCGATGTTCGCCACGCGATGAATTTGACCAATTGGCCGCTCACTGACCCTCCAGCCGTCTGATCCATTGCATGCTATCTAAATTAATTGACGTTTCGCTGAACAATCGCTTTTTGGTTGTCGCTCTATTCGTGTTGATGGCTGTTGGCGGCATTGTCAGCGCGCTGAACATTCCGATTGATGCGGTCCCGGACATGACCAACACGCAGGTGATCGTGTTGACGAAGGCTTCCGGCCTGTCCCCCCTGGAAATTGAGCAATTCGTCACGAATCGCGTTGAAATCGCCATGAGTGGACTGCCGAGATTGGAGGAACTGCGCAGCACGTCGCGGATCGGAATTTCCTCGGTAACGCTGGTTTTCGAGGAGGGGACGGATATCTATCTGGCCCGGCAACTCGTGAACGAGCGGATTACCCAAGTGGCCGGAGAACTGCTTCCCGGCCACGGACCGCCCGAAATGGGCCCACTGACAACCGCCCTCGGCGAAGTGCTGCAGTTTGAGGTCCGCAGCCGCGACGCAAATGGCAATCCCGTGCATGATGCTATGGAGCTGCGGACGATTCTCGACTGGAACATTGCTCCACAACTCAAACAGGTTGAAGGGATTATCGAGGTCAACTCGATTGGTGGCTTCTACAAATCATACGAGGTTGAAATCGATCCGAATCGCATGGCTTCCTTGCGCGTAAGCTTGGAAGAGATTGTGCGAGCGCTGGAACGAAACAATGGCAACGCCGGTGGCGGATACATCGTGCATCAGGGGGAGCAGCGATTCATTCGTGGTGAGGCGATGCTGCAAAACGCGGCTGAAATTGAACAGGTCGTGGTTCACGCCGGCAGTGGGGATTCACCGATTCTGATTCGCGAAGTGGCGCAGGTGAATATCGCGCCCATGCCGCGGCAAGGGGCGGCAACTCGCGACGGACGGGGCGAAATCATTGCCGGCATCGCGATGATGGTTCTGGGTGAGAACAGCCGCACGGTGGTGCAACGGACCAAGGAACGCCTAGCTGAAATCCAGAAATCACTGCCGCCCGATGTCAAGCTCGAGGTGCTTTACGATCGTGCCGACTTGATCCAACGAACGCTGCACACCGTTGTTCGCAATCTGGTCGAAGGCGGCACATTTGTGGTCGTGGTGCTGCTGCTCTTGCTTGGCAATTGGCGCGCGGGCGTGGTGGTAGCGCTGGCCATTCCTCTTTCCATGCTGTTTGCGACGAACATCATGATGGCGACCAGCGTCACGGCCAGCCTGATGAGCCTGGGGGCGATCGATTTTGGCCTGATCGTCGATAGCTCGGTCATCATGATCGAGAACTGCATGAGTCGCATTGCCCACAATCGCGAGGGCAGACCGCATCTCGACGTGATTCGCGACGCCGCGATCGAAGTTCGCAAGCCGACGATGTTTGGCGAGCTGATCATCGCCGTGGTGTATCTGCCCATCCTGACTTTGCAGGGGACGGAGGGGAAACTGTTCAGGCCGATGGCGCTCACCGTGCTGTTCGCGCTGGCTGGCTCGCTGGTGCTATCGCTCACGCTGATGCCGGTTTTGGCCTATACGGCGCTGCCTCGCATTTTGGATGAGAAAGACGTGTGGTTGATCCGCCTGGTCAAATGGCTCTACCGTCCGTTCGTGGAGCGGGCTCTGCGTCATCCCGTTTCCACCGCTGCCGGAGCACTCCTTATCGCCGCCGCGAGCATTCCCATCGCTTGGGGCCTCGGTGCGGAGTTCATGCCCAAGCTCGACGAAGGGGACATCCTGATCGAAGCCAACCGTTTGCCCAGTTCGACATTGGAAGACTCAATCCCCATGTCCACTCAGGTTGAGAAACTGCTCAAGGTTTTCCCCGAGGTGAAAACCGTCTTCTGCAAAACCGGTCGCCCAGAAATCGCCAACGATTTGATGGGAGTGCAACAAACCGACATTTGGGTGATGCTCCAACCTGTCGAAAAATGGCCCAAGAAGAAAACACGGGACGAGCTGATCGAGGAAATGGCCAGCGTTCTTGGCAATCGCGTGCCTGGCGCTGGTTTTGTATTCACACAACCCATTGAAATGCGTGTCGATGAGTTGGTGGCCGGGGTGAAGGCCGATGTGGCCGTGTTGCTCTATGGCGATGACCTGCAATCATTGGCAAAAACAGGAAAGGAAATCGAAGCCCTCCTGGCCTCTATTCCCGGCGCGGCCGATGTGAAGGCCGATTATCAAGCCAACGTGCAAACTCTAACCATCCGCGCCCGCCGCGAGCAACTTGCCCGGTACGGACTAGACGCTCAAAGCCTACTGGATGCCGTTTCGGCGGCGGGAGGCTACCAAGTCGGCAAAATTTTCGAAGGCCGTGCCTGGTTTCCCTTGATTGTTCGCTTTCCTAAGTCGTGGCGAGAAAATCGCGATCGGCTGGAGCAACTTCCCGTTCACGTACACGGCCAGCAGATCGTCCCGCTGGGCGAAATCGCCGATGTGGTGCTGGAAGAAACGCCTCCTAGCATCGAGCACGAAGCTGGCCAGCGCCGCACGTTCGTGCAGTGCAATGTCCGTGGTCGCGATGTCGCCAGTTTTGTCAACGAAGCCCGCGCTGCCGTCGAGAGCCGCATTCGTTTGCCACGCAACTTTCACATCCACTGGGGCGGCGACTTCGAGAATCTGCAATCGGCCAGTTTGCGATTGGCGATCATCACGCCGGTCGTTCTGCTCGTGATTTTTCTGCTGCTGCACACCAGTCTCAAATCGGTTGGCTTGGCAACTCTGATTTTTCTGGCCGTGCCCATGGCCGCGTCGGGCGGAATCTTTGGTTTGTGGTTGCGAGGGATGCCCTTTAGCATCTCGGCCGGTGTCGGTTTCATCGCGCTGTTCGGTGTCGCGGTGCTCAACGGTTTGGTCTGGGTTAGCGGAGCCGAGCATCTCCGCGAAGCAGGCCTGTCCCCTCTGCAAGCATCCCGTGAAACGGCCGAACACCGCCTGCGGCCTGTCTTGATGACGGCGCTCGTTGCCAGCTTCGGGTTTTTGCCCATGGCAACCAGCACCAGCGCGGGTGCCGAAATTCAACGGCCGCTAGCAACCGTCGTCATCGGTGGCCTCGTGACCTCGACGCTGCTGACGGCTCTGGTAATTCCCGCCATCTACCGCTGGTTCGCGCCCGCTACCGTACCAACGCCTAATAACTCATCCGTCCCCTGATCTCCGCGCTTTGTCATCCACCATTAGAAATGTCCCCTGG
>JANNTN010000457.1:0-5833 GCA_031394445.1 Anatilimnocola sp. | reverse complement strand
CCCAAGGCCTCAACTTCCCCCGACACCCTCAACATAAGCGCACCCCTCAAAGACACAACCATCTATCTCAAAACAACTTACGCCAAAAACATCGCGAAAATAAAACCCCAGGGACTCCACACTCAACTCTAAACTTCTACGCAAACCACCCATCCAGCCGCAACTCCTGCCCCTCACTCCTGCCCCATCACAGCCTCTTCTTCACCTGCACCGCCCCAAACACCAACGCCCCAACCGCCATACAGCTCAGCACCACAAAGTGCCGCCACAGTTCCGGCCAACCGCCGCCGCGCAAAATGATGCTTCGCGAAGCATCGATCATCCAAGTGGTGTGCAGGGAATTGGCCAACGGCTGCAGCAAAACCGGCATCGAATCGAGCGGAAACACATACCCCGAAAGGAAGATCGATGGCAACAGCGTCCCCATCGCAATCTGCCCCGCTGCCTCGCGCGTCGCCGCTTTGGTCGAAATCCACAACCCCGCCCCCAGATTGGCCAGAAAGAACGGAATCGTGATCAAGAGCAAAATCAAAAACGAACCGTGTATCGGCACCTGAAAAATCAGCCACATCAAAAACGCGATGAAGCAAAACTCCAGCGTCGTGAGAAAGATGTAAGGCGTCATCTTGCCGATGATCAGCTCCCCGCGCCGCACCGGCGTCATATAAAGCTGCTCCAGCGTCCCCAACTCCTTCTCGCGAACAATCGCATTCGCTGACAGCATCGTGGACATCATCTGACACATCACCACCATCAACCCAGGAATGAAAAAGTTCGCCGAGCGCGTATCCGGATTGAACAGCACCCGCGGCCGCGCCTCGATCGGCAATTGCCGCCCCCCCAGCGCCTTTTCCAGCGACTCCTTCAACGCGATCGCATTGCTCACATTCACCGCCGTCGATGCAATGCTCGACTCACTCCCATCAACGAGCACCAACAACTGCGCCGTCTCTCCCGCTTCCAGCCTTCGCGAAAAGTTCTCCGGAATGATAATCCCCACCCGTGCCGTCCCCGCCACAATCAATTGCCGCGCCTCCACATCCGACCACGCCTTGGCCACAATCAAAAAATCATTCGTCGTTTCGAACTTTTCCAGCAACTGCCGGCTTTCCTGCGTCCCCGCCAGATCGACAACCACCGTCCGCACATTACGCACGTTAGTGTCAATCGCATAACCGAGCATGAACAGCTCCAGCACCGGAATAAACAGCGTGAAGAACAGCGTCTGCGGATCGCGCAGGATATGCAGCAGCTCCTTCCGAGCCACCGCGAATGTTCGCAGCAAGGAATCGCCGTTCATGATGCCAGTCCCAATTCGCGTTGCCGGTTGCGGGCAATCGTGACAAACACGTCCTCCAAATTCGGCACCGTGGGATGAATTACGACGCCCGGGCCTTGGATATCAGCCAGATCATCCTGCTCTTCCACGAGAGCATGAATCGATTGGCCAAAAATCGTCGCCTCGCGAACCGTCGGCCGCCGCTTCAGCCGCATGAGCAGCCCCGCCGTATCCGTTGTCGTGATTTCCACCCTGCGAAAGCCCATCGGATTGACATCGGGCAGCGCCTTCAATTGGCTGGGCGTGCCAATCGCCAGCATCGTTCCCAAATGCAAATACGCAATTCGCCCGCACCGCTCCGCCTCGTCCATATAGTGCGTCGTCACCAGCAGCGTGATCCCCTGACCGGCCAGTTGAAACAATAAATCCCACAACTCGCGCCGCGCCACCGGATCGACCCCCGCCGTCGGCTCATCCAGAAAAACCAATTTCGGCCTATGCAACAGCGCACAAACCAACGCCAGACGTTGCTTCCAGCCACCCGACAACCGCCCCGACCACCGCGACAAATACGGCCCCAGCCCCGTCAGCTCAACCAATTCCTTCTGCCGCTCCTTCGCCGCCGCATTTCGCAAGCCATAAATCCCACTGTAAAAATCCATGTTCTCCTGCACGCTCAAATCGGCATACAGCGAAAACTTTTGCGACATATAACCCAGCGACTGCCGCAGTTGCTCAGGGTCGCGCGTCACATCCTGCCCCAACACCGAGGCCTTGCCTCCCGCCAACGGCAACAGCCCGCACAACGCGCGAATCAGCGTCGTCTTGCCAGAGCCATTCGGCCCAAGCAACCCAAACACTTCCCCCCGCTCCACACTCATACTCACCCGATCCACCGCCGTAAACGCACCGAAACTAATCGTCACATCCCGCACATCAATCACCGGCTGCTCAGTAACGCTCATTGCACACCTCCTCAAGCCCTCTCCCTGACCCCTGCCCCCTGGACACCTCACTTCAACGGCAACCACACATCCGCCGCCATTCCCGACTTAAACACGCCATGCGGATCGCTCACGCGCAACTTGAAACCAAACACCTGATGCCGCCGCTCGTCGATCGTTTGCACATTCCGCGGCGTGAACTCGCTCGCCGACGCGATGTGGCTAATCACTCCCTCGAATCGCTTATCGGGATAGGTATCGCAAGTCACTTTCACTTTTTGACCCAGATGAATCCGCCCCAGATCAATTTCCGAAATGTACGCCTTCACCCACAGATCGTCGGCCCGCAGTACCAGTGCCACTGCTTGGTTCGGCGCCACGATATCGCCCGGCCGAACCGACAACACTTCCACCACGGCTCGCTCTGGAGCAGTCACCAACCGTTCGTTGCGTTTGACATCGATCTCTTCGATCTTCGCCGTCAAATCGGCAATCTTCGCTTCTGCTTCCTGGATTTCCTCAGGCCGCGTTCCCGCCAAGAGCAGATCGTGGTTGGCTTGCAAGCGAGCGACCTCCGCCTTCGACTCGGCAACCTCCTCCGTCCGATAGCCACTCTCCATCATTTTCGTCTTAGCATTCGCCGCACTCACCTGCGCCAGCAACTTCGTAAAGCGGGTATTCGCCGCATCGTATTGCTGCATCGTCGAAGCGCCCTTGGTCAGCAGCGTACGCTCGCGATTCAATTCTTGTTGAGCATTTTGATACTCAGCATCCAGCGCTTGCAGCTCCTGCCGCGCCTGCTCCACTTCCTCATCGCGATAGCCCCGCTGCATCCGCGACAGCTTCGCCGCCGCCACTTCAACAGCCGCCTTCGCCGCCGCCAGCTCTTCTACGCGCGGGCCATTCTTCAGCCGCAGCAGCACAGCCTCCGCCGCCTTCCGCTGAGCAATCAATTGGCCGTGCTGGGCATCCAACTCCGGCATTTCCAGCTCAACGACCGGTTGCCCCGGCTCAATGACCTGCGACTCCGTCACAAACGTCTTCGATACCCGGCCGCCGACGCGCGAGCTAAGCCGCACTTCCTGCGTTTCCACCGTTCCCGGCAGCCGCAATTCATGCGGCGGTTCCCGAAAATGCAACCAATACCCGGCCGTCGAGCCAGCCGCCGCCAACAGGGCGACCCCGGCCACTAAGGGCTTCCAAATCATGGTGAGCCTCGCGAGCAATTCATCCCACATCATGGCAATTTGTTGGGAACGCCCTTCTGGCATTCCGCAGGGTGCGGGCGGCCGCAACGCTTGCGGCTATCACCAGCTCCTAATAAGCTCAGCAGAGGAAAGCCCAGGTTCGGACAGGAAAAATGCGGATTTGTCGCAACCCACGTCCTGGCAATTGGTTGCGATGCAAATTGCCCTATGAGCCAAGATACCACGCAGGAGCTACAACCGCTGCTCGACCTCCTCCGCCAGGGGGATAAAGCAGCTCGTCGAGCTTTCCTGGAGCTGATCTGCGGACGACTCCGGCGACTCGCCGCCACGATTCTGTACGGCTCCTTTTCGAAGCTGCAGGCCCGCCATGACGTGGACAGCGTGGTCCATGAAACCTGGTTGCGGCTCATGCAGGCCCTCGACAAAGCCGACCCGCCAACCGTCGCCGATTTCTTCCGCCTCGCCGCCCACAAGATTCGCCAGGTGCTTCTCGACATGGCCGATCGCCAGCGTCGAA
This sequence comes from Anatilimnocola sp., assembly GCA_031394445.1. GTDB lineage: Bacteria > Planctomycetota > Planctomycetia > Pirellulales > Pirellulaceae > CAYLLN01. The sequence continues at coordinate 1,885 of JANNTN010000457.1, read as the reverse complement.
TCGATCAACGCGAAACATTCTTATCCCGTGGCGATTCCGAAGGCTCCGCTCACGACGAATTCGGCACGCAAACCTACGATGGTACGCGTCTCGCGCAGTGGACAGAGTTCCACAACAAAGTCGGCCGCCTTGAGGAACCCGAGCGAACCGTTTTCGAGATGCATTATTATCTCGGACTGCCCCAAGCCGAGATCGCCAAACTTTTGGAGCTGCATCCTCGCAAGGTAAGCTACCTGTGGATCGCAGCGACCGAAAAGCTGGCCGATGAACTGGCCCAACTTGCCAAATCATGACCGCCCAGGAACAAACCGTCATCGAGCTGCTCGTCGAGTGGGACGATCAACGTCGCCAAGGCAAAACGCCGTCCCCCGAAGAATTGTGCCCCGACAATCCAGCGATCCAGGCCGAACTACGACAACGCATCAAGCGACGACAAGAATTGAGCGGTGCTTTCGAAGTGCTGCCGCTAACCGAAATTGACACACCAGTTGTCGAGCAACCATTGCCGGAGGTAGCGGGCTATGAGCTGTTAGAGGTTATTGGCCACGGCGGAATGGGCGTTGTCTATAAAGCCCGGCAGTTGGGACTGAATCGAATCGTGGCATTAAAAATGGTGCTGGCCGGCATCAAGGCCAGCCCCATCAGCCTGGCCCGCTTTAGAGCCGAGGCCGAAGCTGTCGCACACCTCGACCATCCCAACATCGTCCAGATTTATGAGATCGGCGAGAACGCAGGCAGCCCCTTCCTAGCCTTGGAATATGTCGGCGGCGGCAGTCTCGCGCAAACGCTTGACGGCACCCCCGTTCCCGCCAAACAAGCCGCCCAACTCATCATGGCGCTCGCCCGCGCGGTGCAACATGCCCATCAACGCGGCATTGTCCATCGCGACCTCAAACCGGCGAATGTGATGCTACTCGCTGACGGCACCCCCAAGATCACCGATTTCGGCTTGGCCAAACGTGCCGACAGCGACCAAATCTACACACAGACCGGCGCAATCCTCGGCTCCCCCAGCTACATGGCCCCCGAGCAAGCCACGGGTGCGACCGACAAAATTGGCCCCTCCACGGATGTCTATGCCCTCGGCGCAATTCTCTATGAACTACTCACCGGCAGGCCGCCCTTCAAGGCTTCGTCGCTTCTCGAAACGATCGAGCAAGTCCGCGAGCACGACCCTGCTCCCATCCGCTCGCTGCAACCCAAAACGCCCCGCGATCTCGAAACGATCTGCCTGAAATGCCTGGAGAAACAGCAGCAGCGACGCTACGCCTCGGCTGCGGATTTGGCCGACGAGTTGGAATTATTTTTGCGCGGCGACCCAATCAGCGCCCACTCTCTCACGCTGCTCGACCAAGTCGCCCGCACCATCAGCCATCACAGCTTCGATATTCGCTTTCGCGCGTTCGCTAATCGGATGCTCTTCTTTGCACCGATGCCCCTCATTGTACATATCACGGCCTACTGCATCTTCGCGAACAAATCGTACTACCCGCTAGCGATGGTGCTGACGACGGCGTGCCTCCTCTTCACCATGCTTCCGGCACTGATCATCACGGGCACGCCCACTCTGCGAAACTTGCCCACCTGGCAAAAGCGCCACTAAATGACCGTGTGGATCGGTCACATGATCGCCATGATGGTCATCCTGTTCGCGGTCTGGGTCGTAACGCCTCCAGAGAAACCGCAATTCCTGCTGCTCGTTTATCCGTTGTGGGCCACCACCGCCGCCATGAGCTTCCTCGCTTGTAGAGCGACAACTACTTTTCCCGCTCATCGACAATTAGAAATCCCGGCGGTCGTGGGGCTGGCGATGGGGCGAGTAGGAACCGTTGCCTGATCGGCAGCGAGCGACAATTAGAATTCCCGGTTTTTGTAGGATCGGCCA
>JANNTN010000449.1:0-9907 GCA_031394445.1 Anatilimnocola sp. | reverse complement strand
GTAGCGACCGCTGCCCCCTGGGAACGACAGAAGTTCTTCGCCGGTCTCTGTGTTCCAAACCTTCACGACCTTCTCGGTGTCCGATGCACTGGCTAAACGCTTGCGGTCCGGGCTGAAAGCCACCTTTTGGCCACAGCCTTTGAGGGGCCAGGTGTTGAGTTCCTGAGCCGACTGAGCATCCCACACTTTGAGGACTGATTCTTGCCTTATTGTCCGCGTGAGAGTCAGTAGGCGATTACCGTCCGGGGTAAAAACGGCCAGGTTGTTAAATGCCTGCCGAGTCCCCTCAAGGGTTTGGGCGGGGACTGACTGCGACAACCGATTGAGATAATGCCATTCGAATCCGCGCAGGTCGGCTTCTCCTGGCTTGGGGAGATGTTGCTGGAGCAGCCCCCGTAACGTCGGGACATTCGCTTTTTCCCAAGCTTGCTGGGCCATATTGATGTGAGCCGCATACAGCGTGCTCTTTAGCTCGGACTGCGTGGCTTGAAGCCTTTCGGCTAGTGCGCGGACTTCGTCACGCTGCTTTTGGGCTTCGTCGCGCTGGGTGTTGGCCTTTTGCTCGTTCGCTTCGGCCCGCTGCCGCTGTTGGGCTTCGGCCGCGGCCGCCTCTTTTGCCTGGGCTTCGTTGGCTGAGGCTTTTTGCTCGTTGGCGTTGGCCTGGGCCTCGGCTGTCGTGGCTCTCACAGCCTGCCAGGCACTGACTGTGGTGCCGAGGAGGAGGCACAGGGCGATTGCGGCGGCGGTGGCGAGGACAGGTTTGTGTTTACGGGCAAATTTTTGAAATCGATACATGGTAGTTGGGGGGCAAGCGAGGACAGGTTCATCGGAAAGGTAACGCTGAATGTCGGTGGCAAAGGCGCTGGCCGACTCATAGCGTCGGCTGCGATCCTTTTCGAGGGCTTTCATCACGATCCAATCGAGTTCGCCGCGGAGCGTCGCCGATATGCGACGTGGATCGGTGCTGCGACGCTGGGAGATGGTGGATAGGGCCGGGGCTTGGAGCGTGCTCATTCGGGCACTGGGGCGCGGCGGATCGTCTTCACGGATCATCCGGCGCATCTCATCGAGGCCGGCTTTACTGAGGGTCTCCTTGTCGAAGGGGGTTGTCCCGGTGAGCAACTCGTAGAGCAGCACGCCGAGGGAATAGACATCGCTGCGGGTATCGACGCCGAGCTGGTTCATCTCGGCCTGCTCGGGACTCATGTAAAGCGGCGTGCCCACAAGCTGGGCAAAGCCGGTATGGAGCGTATTCTCAGTGAGTTGTTGGCCAAGTGCTTTGGCAATTCCGAAGTCGATCACCTTGGGAACGGCCAGCACATCATGCAGCGTGACCAGGACATTGGACGGCTTCAGGTCACGGTGGATGATTCCCTTTTGGTGGGCATGCTGCACTGCCTGACAGACCTGAATGAACAGCGCCAGCCGCTCGCGGACCGAAAGGCGCTTTTGGTCGCAGAACTCGTTGATCGGAATGCCACGAACCAATTCCATCGCGAAGTAGAAGCGGCCGGTATCGGTCGTTCCAGCCTCGAACACCTTGGCGATGTTCTCGTGGTCCATCATCGCCAGGGCCTGCTTCTCAGCCTCGAAGCGGGCGATGACTTGCTTGCTATCCATGCCGGGCTTGATCAGTTTTAGCGCCACCAGCCGCCGCATCGGGCGCTGCTGCTCGGCCATATAGACCAGGCCCATGCCCCCTTCGCCGATTTGCTCCAAGAGCTTGTAGGGGCCGATGAGAGCACCTGGCTTTTCAGCAAGGGGGGCAGCCAGGGCGGTGGCAGCGATACCCGGTGGGGGCGCTTCGAGAAAGCTTGGGGATTCGTCGTGGGCGCGGAGCAGGATCAGCACGCGGTGGAGCAGCGCCTCGTCGCCCCCACAAACCTGCTGCAGGTACTCGTCACGAGTCTCGTGCGCAGAGATTTCCGCTGCGATCTTGAAAATGGCTTCTTCGTCGAGCAGCTTGGCAATCATCTCGCATCTCCCACAACGCTTTGCCTCTATTCGCAGTGCGAGAATGCGCGACAAAACATGAAATGGAAAATCCCAAAATCCTAGGCATGGGCGTTCCTAGCGCTCGTCGTCCGGCCCCGCAGCAACCTCGACGCGAAGCCAGGCCTTGGCGTAAGCCCAATCCGAGTAAGCAGTTCGGACGGTGATTCCCAAGGCCTGCGCCGCCTGCTCATTCGTCAAGCCCGCAAAAAACCTCAGCTTTACCAGTTCCGCCTTACGCGCGTCCTTCACCGCCAGTCTTTCGAGTGCTTCGTGCAAGGCAATCAGGTCCAGGCCCGACTCCGGGAGCTCCGGGTCAACGTGGGAGATGTCCAGGCGTTGCATCCCACCCCCGGCCTGCGGTCCAGCCTTGCGGCGGGCGTTCTCCACGAGAATCCGCCGCATCGCCTCCGCAGCCGCTCCAAAAAAATGTCCGCGGCTGTTCCAGTGCTGGGCCTTTTCGACATCCACGAGTCGGATATAGGCATCGTGGACAAGCGCCGTCGCCTGGAGTGTCTGGCCCGGATTTTCGTGGGCTAGTTTCGCTGCCGCCAGCTTCCGCAACTCGTCATACACTAGCGACAAAAGCTTCTCGGCCGCCTGGGGATCACCCTGCTCAATCTGCGACAAGATTTGGGTGACGTCGGACATAGCGATCAGAATAGCCAGCGATCGGCGCTGCTGCCAGATTCTATGCGCGGAGCCAGGTGGGGAGTTGGCCGGCGGGGGGAAGTTCGAGGACGCGGACGCTGGTGATGTCGGGGTGGGCGGAGACTTCGGCGAGGGCGGCGGCGGGGGGCAGCGCGTCGAGATTGAGCACGCCGATGGCACCGCCGCCGGGTGCGGCGCGGCCGACGGCCATTTGGGCGATGTTGACTTTGTGATTGCCAAAGATCGTGCCGACCGAGCCGATGATGCCGGGCCGATCGTTGTGCGTGAATACCAGTAGGTTGCCGTCGAGATAGGCTTCCAAGCGGAATTCGCCCATACGGATCAGACGGGGCATGTCGGCACCGAAGAGCGTGCCGCTGGCGATCAACTTTTCACCTTGAGCGCCGGTGACTTCGACCGACATCGAGGAACTGAATGCACCGGGCTCGGCCCGCGATTCTTCGGTGAGCTTGATGCCGCGTTCTTGGAGCAGCAGTTGGGCGTTGACGACATTGACGTCTTGGTCGAGAGCTTTTTCCAAGAGGCCGGCACAGAAGGCGGCGGTGACGAGCTTTGTGTTTTTCTGTGCGAGATCGCCGCGGTAGGTAATGTGGCAGGAACTCGGGCCGCTGGAATGCCACTGGGCCATGAGGAGGCCGAGGCGGTGGGCGAGGTCGAGATAGCCGCGGATCGCTGCGAGTGTTTTGGGGTCGATCGCGGCCATGTTGACCGCGTGGCGAACTTCGCCCTTCGTGAAGTAGTTGATCAATAGCTCGACGGCTTCGATCGCGACCTGCGTTTGAGCCTCTTCGGTGCTGGCACCGAGGTGGGGCGTGCAGAGGACGTTGGGCATGCCGAAGAGGGGGCTGTTTGTACAGGGCTCTTCGAGGAAGACATCGAGAGCAACGCCGCCGAGCTTGCCGCTTTTGAGTCCTTCGACGAGAGCTTCTTCGTTGTAGATGCCGCCACGTGCCGCGTTGATGAGGCGTACGCCGGGCTTCATGATTTCGATGGCTTCCTTGTCGATGAGGTTCGTGGTTTCGGGCGTGAGGGGCGTGTGGACGGTGAGGTAGTCGATGTCGGGCAGCATGTCGCGGACTTTTTCGACGCGCTTGATGCCGAGCTTGGCTGCTTGTTCAGCCGAGAGGAAGGGATCGTAGCCCAAGACGCGCATTTGAAAGGCTTGAGCCCGCTTGGCGACCTCTTGGCCGATGCGGCCGAGGCCGACGATGCCGAGGGTTTTGTCGGCGAGCTGCGTACCCATGAACGATTTGCGATCCCACTTGCCTTGGCAGAGTTTCCCGTAGGCTTCGGCCACGCGGCGACTGAGGGCGAGCATGAGCGTGAAGGCGTGCTCGGCCGTGCTGAGCGTGTTGCCCGTCGGCGTGTTCATCACGACGATGCCGAGGCGCGTCGCCGCTTCTTTGTCGATGTTGTCGGTGCCGACGCCGGCCCGCGCAATGGCCCTGAGTCGCTTGTTGCCTTCGAGCACGTCGGCACTGATCGTGACGCCGCTACGGCAGATCGCGCCGTCGGCTTCGGCGAGTGCTTTTTTGAGGTCGTTGCCTTTGAGGCCGGTTTTGACTTCGTATTCGATGCCCGCGGGCTTTGCAGCCGCGAGCATGTCGAGGCCTTCTTGGGCGATGGTGTCGAGGATGAGGATTTTGGGCATTGGTCAGTTGGCAGTGGTCAGTCGAGGCGCTAAAGATTGGAAGATTTTTTCGCGGGGGCTCGATTGTTAGGTGGTGAAGTTGTTGGTAATTCAGGAGTTACGTCATTTGGGTTGAGAGGTGGTGCGCTAAAGTTGAGCGAGATTTTAGTGGTTGTTGTTGGAGGCGATTGGTATTGAAGTGGAGAGGCAGTGGCCCCCAGATATACATTGCAATTTGGGCGAAAAACCGGACGGAAAAATGGCGATTGAGCGCGGAATTTCGGAAATTTCTTGGGGAGCGGCGGCTGAGTGGGGGAAGTGGTGAAACGCGGCTGAGGAGTGCGGGATCGATGGGTAGATTTTAGCAAAGGGGGGCGAGGTTGGGGCGGGAGGGCGGGATGAGATTGGTCGCACGCGGAGGCGCGGAAAGAAGATGGCTGCGGGACGAGTAAGCAGCAGAAACTGAGCTTAGTAAGGGAGGTCGCCGTTTCCTGGATTGCTGACCTCCCTCCGGACATGCACACTACAGCGTGGTAGCGCGACGCGCAGTTTTGTGATGGCAGTTTGGCTAACTTGCTCCGCACCGAAAAGACAAATGTGCAAAAGGCCTTTGCACTCCGCGAGGGCCATAAGGTCGTCGTCAGCAAAATCATTCGGTACGTGCAAAACAACTTCCCGAAGATGTGGCATTCTTGAAAGAGCGCTGATGTCTGGTCCGCGGACGGTTCGGTTTCCAACGAAGGCGATTCCTTCCAATGAGGAAATCGCGGCCAATGACCTGAAGCCAACGCCCGTCAGTCGCGTGCCATTAACTCGTAGGCCGCGCAGTTTTTTAAGTGTCGCGAGGTGGTCTAGGCCGCGATCAGTGAATTTCGCTCCTTCTGTCACCTCATTCATTGCGATGGTTTGTAGGTCTTGCCATATCTCAACGATGGCAGCCACGTCCTGGTCCTTGCTAATGCGACAGCCGATGTCGCGAACGTGCTTGAATCGCTTAAGCGTGTTGAGCGAATCTTGGTACAACACGATGTCCATAAGCACGAGTTGGATAATCTCATCGTCCTTTAAAACAGTCAACGCATTTAGCATCGGCTGCAATCGGCTTGGATTCTCCACTTGGACGCATAACTTGTGCCCATCTGGAAGGATCGGGCGTTCAGGCCAGATGATAGTCGTCGTACTAGCTTTAATTCGCGACTCATCCAAGTAAGTCACTGGCGGTTCAAAGTCAGGCGGGATCGCATAAGTAATAACACCGTCGCCAACCAACAGCTCGGCTGGAAGAGTGCGCCCGCGAGCGGTTTCTACTGGTGGCTCAACCGCCATGCCAGGACCAGAGATAAACAACGTAATGCACCCGAGGATAGCTGCTACTCGGATTCGAGACATGGCGGTTGCCTCATTGCATGTGAACATACGTGCGGGGCATTCTAACGCGATACTCATTTCGGCACTGCGCCAGAATGCGGTCGCGAGAAAGCCTGTCGGGGGGGGAGCAAGAATGACGAGGAGGAGAACGACGCGGAGCGTCGGGCCAGTGCGTTCCCACGCGGAGCGTGGGAACGAGGTCGTGGACTCCGGGGCTAAGCGGGTTAGCCGCGTTTGGATTCTCTCGTTCCCAGCTCTGCGGGGGAATGCCGCGGCTTGACGCTCTGCGTCGTTCTCACTTTCTCTCCTCCGCGTAGTTCTTGCTCCCCACCCGGCTTACCCTTTACCGTAAGTCTCAAAGGAGTTCAAAAATGACCCGCAGCCGTTACCGCATCTTCGAAGACTTCCGTCCTCACTTCTGCACCTGCACCATCGTCGGTTGGCTGCCGATCTTCACTCGCACGGAAGCCGTCGAGATCATCCTCGACTCGTGGAAATACCTGATCGAGCACGACCGTCTCACCATCTACGGCTACGTCATCCTCGAAAACCATCTCCACTTCATCGCGTCTTCTCAAGGTAGCCTCGGCAAGGAAATCGGCGACTTCAAATCCTTCACTGCGCGAAAAATCATTGACCGGCTGGAAGCGATCGGTGCCCAACGTCTTTTGGACCAATTAGCTTGGCACAAAGCCCGGCATAAAACAGACCGTGCCTTCCAACTCTGGCAGGAGGGCAGCCATCCAGAAGAAATATCCAGCGACCAAGTGATGCGGCAGAAGCTCGAATATACCCACACCAATCCACTCCGCCGCGGCTACGTGGACGACCCGCTGCACTGGGGCTATTCCAGCGCCCGCAACTACGCCGGCCAACCGGGCCTGCTTTCGGTTACGACGGATTGGTAAGCAGAAAAAGAATGACGCGGAGGAGAGAGGCAGAGGAGAGAAGAACGACGCGGAGCGTCGGGCCAGGGCGTTCCCACGCGGAGCGTGGGAACGAGATTGTTATGGCCGGCCAGAGGCCCGCCCCACGGTTAGCCGCGTTTGGATTTGAAGTCGCGCATGAAGGTGGAGAGGGCTTCGACGCCGGCGGGGGGCATGGCGTTGTAGATGGAGGCGCGGATGCCGCCGACGGAGCGGTGACCTTTGAGGCCGTCGAGGTTGCGGTCTTCGCCTTCTTTCACGAATTGCTTTTCGAGGTCTTCGGAGGGGAGGCGGAAGGTGACGTTCATGAGGGAGCGGTTTTCGGGCTGGGCGTGGCCGCGGTAGAAGCCGCCGGAGGAGTCGATGACGTCGTAGAGAAGTTGGGATTTGTCCTTGTTGCGCTGGTGCATTTTGGCGAGGCCGCCGACGTCGCCATCGAGCCATTCGAGGACGAGCTTCATCAGATAGATGGCGAAGGTGGGGGGCGTGTTGTAGAGGGAGTCTTCCTTGACGTGGTTCTTGTAGCTGAGGTAGCCGTGGATGTCGTCGGGGGAGCGGGCGACGAGGTCGTCGCGAATGATTACGACGGTGACGCCGGCGGGGCCAGCGTTCTTTTGAGCACAGGCGTAGATGAGGCCGTACTTTTCGACTGGCAGCGGGCGGTGGAGGAAGTCGGACGAGGCGTCGCAGACGAGAGGAGCGCCGTGGGAATCGGGCTCTGTCGAGAATTGGACGCCTTGGATGGTTTCGTTCGAGCAGAAGTAGAGATAGGAAGCGTCGGGATTGGGTTTCATCTCGCCGGCCTTGGGTAGGCGGTCGAAGTTGGTGGCTTTGCCGTCCCAGACGACGTTGATTTTGCCTTCACGCTTGGCTTCGTCGAGGGCCATCTTGCTCCACGAGCCGGTGATGAGGTAATCGGCCGCTTCGGGCTGGCCGCGCATGAGATTGAGCGGGACCATCGAAAACTGCAAGCGCGAGCCGCCTTGCAGGAAGATGATTTTGTAGTTGTCGGGAATGTTGAGCAGCTCTTTGAGCAGTCGCTTCGCCGTCGCGAGGATTTCGAGGAAGCCCTCGGCGCGGTGGCTCATTTCCAGCACGCTCATGCCGTAGCCAGGAAGGCAGGGGAGCTCGCGGGCGGCTTGCTCCAGCACGGACTGCGGCAGGACGGCGGGACCGGGGGAGAAGTTGAAGACGCGCTGAGTGGCGGTGGCGGTGGACATGGGGCGGCAGGGGAATAGGGAGTAGGCAGTAGAGAGTAGGGGGAGAGGACTAGTCGCAAGTTTAAGTGGTTCGCGAAAAACGGGGTAGGCGGCAGGGGCGTTAGGATCGGTACAGATTGCCCAATGTGAAATCTAATTGAAACGCCTGCTGTAGCCTGCGCCTGCGGCTGCGGGTTAAACGAAGCGTGCGTTCTCCCTGCGCCTGCGGCTACGGGTGAAGCGAGGCGTTAGAACCCTCACGCTGGCACTCTCCTAGGGGGAGAGGGGATGAAAGGCTGCGCGGTTTATTTTTCGCAGCCGGCAATGTTGCGTTTTTTAACCTAGCGTTGTGCAGCGCGTTCCGAAGGGGCGCGGAGATGGAGCGAGGTTCGTGGCGGACTGGGAGCAGAACGACGCAGGAGCCTCGGAAGAAGTGCGTTCCCACGCAGAGCGTGGGAACGAGTTGAGGAGTGGGTCGGTTGGTTAATCGCTACGACCGTAATTTGTTCGCAAGTGGTGAGAAGAACTCAAGAAACTGTTGACGAACGCGGCGGGGGCCAGTCTAAGGAACGATGGCGAACGCCGCGGTTGATCGCAGGGGAAGTGTGTCCATGTCGGGCAGAATTTTAATCCGAGCCATTGAGTTAGCGATCGCGGCGCAACTGATCGTGGCGAGTGCGGCGCACGGCGGCGAGTATCGCGGAGCGGCCAGCGGGTGGCCGGCGTATGCCAATGGCTATTCCGCGGCGAACTATCCGACCAACTACGGCGGGGGCGTGGCGTATTACGTGGCGCGGCCGGTGGCGGCACCTGGATATTCGGTAGCGCCTGGCGCGGTGACTTATGTGCCCGCGCGGGTCGCTTATGCGAATCCGACTTACTACGCGGCTTATGGGCGGACGCCGGTGATGTATCGGCCGGTTTCGGCTAATGGATATGCACCGACGGCGGCGTATTACGCACCGGTGACTGCCAACTATGCTCCGGCGAATTCATATGCGGTGCAGCCGGCGGGAATGAGCTCGGCGGGAAGCGAGGCGGCTGGATATTACGCTCAGCCGGGGACGGTTAATTATGTTGCGCCGCAATACAACTATCGAACCAACTATGCGCAGGTGCCAGTGTATATGTATCGACCGGTGACGGCTTATCAGCCAATCAATGCTCAGCCGCAGACGTGTTTTCAAGCTCCTCAGCAGCAGACGTGCTTGCAAGCTTCGACGTGCAACACATGCCAGCCGCAGCGGTCGCGGTGCTTCTCGCTACTGAATCCGTTCAGTTGGTTTGGTCACTCCTCGCGCGGTTCCGGTGGCTGCGGCCAATCGAGCTGCGGCCCTCCCCAACAATGTGGAACTTCGAGTTGTGCCCCGCAGTCTTGCACGACGAATTATTGCGGGCAAAACAACGGACAGAGTGGTTGCGGACAGCAGCCTTACTATCCGGGCCAAATGACGCCGGTGGTGCCTGTGTATCCAGTTCAGCCGGCACCGATGAATGTGATTCCGGCGATGCCGCGAGGGTTTCCTTCGGGCAGCACGACGATTCCGCCGCCGCCGACGATGGCACCGGGGACGCGGACGATCATTTCGCCGGCTGACAGGGCACCGAATCTGGGGCCGCCGCCGGGCAACACGTTTACACCGCTGCCGGGAAATACCATTCAAGGACAACCGGTGAATCCGGGTTTTTCGACGCCGCCATCTGGGAGCTTTCCGACTGCTCCCATGCAGCCTGGAGGCACGGGCAGTTTTGGCGCGGGTGTGAATTATCCGCCGGCTTCGGATCCGTATAGCTCGATTTTAACGCCGGCAGAGAAGACACCGGTGGAGAAGGCGAGTGGGATCGCTCCGGCCGATACGAATGTGATTCGAGCGCCGGGTTCGTCGCCTGCGTTGCCGCCGAGCGTACAAACGGTTCCTGATCTCGATAAGCCGGCCACGCCGCGGCCGACCAGTGGCGCACCGAAGCTGCTCGATCCGCACGATAAGACCGCGCGAGCGGGCAACCGCTGGGCGGCGGTTCCGGCGAAGTGGCCGGAGCAGAATGCGGGCAGCAAGCAATTGCAAAACCGGCCGGTGACGCAGATGCGGGCGTATGAGGCACAGAACGTGAGCGTGCCG
>JANNTN010000361.1:0-6590 GCA_031394445.1 Anatilimnocola sp. | reverse complement strand
AGTCGATCCGCGTGATGCGGCTGGCGTGAAGTCGCTGGCCGAGAAGATCGGCTTCGACACCGCGGGCAAGCATCCCGATGTCATCAAAAGCGAGGTCTTTGAAGAGAAAGTCGAGGACGCACTCGTCGGCCCCATCTTCGTTATCGACTATCCCGCCAGTATTTGCCCGCTCACGAAACGCAAGCGGAGCAATCCCGAAGTCGCAGAGCGCTTCGAGCTGTTCATTCAAGGCATGGAAATCGCCAATGCCTATACCGAATTGAACGATCCTGACCTTCAGGAGCAACTGTTTCAGACGCAGCTTGCCGGCCAGGCCGAAGATGACTCAATGGCCAAGATGGACCACGACTTCATCACTGCCCTCAAGCACGGCATGCCTCCCGCCGGTGGCATGGGTCTGGGAATTGATCGCTTGGTGATGCTTCTGACCAATTCCCAGTCAATTCGCGACGTGATCCTGTTCCCGCTGCTACGTCCGGAAGCATAGGCCCATTAAAATCCCTTGCTTCCCGCTGGCCGTGAAGCGAGACCGCGCCCGTTGCCCCCTTCAAACACGCTGAACTCCGCCCATACCGGGAAATGATCGCTGACTCGCTGGGCTTGCGGCAGTGTCAGGTTGCATTGCCGCATAAAATCGAGCACGCCGCCGCGCCCAATGTATTCGGTGGTGGCCGTCTCGTGAAACAGGATGTTGTCGTATTGAGCATTCTGCAACGTATTGGTCGGCGTCTCGCCATTGACCACTTTCACCAGCCCTTTAATCTGTCCCAGTTGCCGCAACTTCGTCGCCTTGGCGTTGAGATCTCCCAGCATGATCACATCATCCTCCCCACGCCGAGGATCGTCGCGCACTTTAAAAAACACGTCGTCCAAAACGTCCAGCTCTTGGTTGGTTTCGTCAGGATCGGTGTGAATGGTTGCCAGCGAGAATGTGAAGGATTGCTCGGGCGATGGTCCTCGCGCACGAAACCATCCAACCAGCGGCTCGCGGTGCAGCAGATCGTCCGGGTCATCGACCGTGTAAAGCTGATTGCGGTCCATCTCGATCGTCTGCGTATCGAACACAAACGCGTACTGCTCCTTGCTACTCGAGCGGCCCAGACGCGGTCCAAGGGCATAGTCGTACCGGCTGCCATCGGCGTTGAGCAGCGAAACCAGCCGCGGCATCACGTCCTGGCTGACCGCGCGAACTTCCTGAATTGCCGTCAGATCAAAATTCTTCAAAATCGCAACGATCGCCTGCGTCGCTTCCGCGTCGTTCAGCTTCGACTCGCCAAACACCTGGATATTGAACGACGCCACGCGGATCGTGTCGTTGCCGCGGGCCGCTGGGGGCTCGGTGCTTGTTGCGGGTGTCAGCCCCGGCAGGGATAAATTGGTCAATCCGTGCGTTTGGGCCTGCTGCAGGGCATACCACCCTCCAATTGCCGCGAACACGGCCACGATCAGCGACATTAACCGTTTCATGCTGTCCTTCCCTGGACACAGAGCCACTGGCGCACAGCCCATCCCCGGCTGACGCGGTCGAGGCGGGGAGAATATCGCGTGCTGGCATTAGCTTCCAGACCAATTGGACGAGGTAAACCGGGCAAACTGGCCCTTGCCCAGAGGCGCGGCTAACCGGTACACTGCACCCCTCTCCACTCCACACCAATGCCCGGGACCAAACCTAAGTTTTGGAACTCTGGAGCATGGTAAATAGTTGGATTTTGTCAGCCGGTTTGCTCCCGGCTGAACCATTTAGTCACAAAAGAACCTGAAGGGCGCTGTCGTGGGAGTAAAGAAGACTGGTCGTGGGCGACGCAAAATGGGCCAAAAGAAGCGTCGCATGCGGGCGCGCATCCGCCACCGCAAGAAGTAAGCGCCGAGGTGTGAATCGCACGGACGAATCGTGTCCGGGGCGATGTTCTTCCACGCGATTAGAGTGCTCATCGTGTCATCCTCGGCTGCAGCGCAAACCAGTGAAATCCGCACAAAACCGCGGCGCGAAGATCTGCGCCCCGGTGAATCGCTGTGCGATCACTGCGTCGCCAAGTGCTGCCGCTATTTTGCCTTGCAGCTCGACACACCCGAACGCTTGAAGGATTTCGACACGATCCGCTGGTTTATCTTGCATCGCAACACCAGCCTCTTCGTGGAAAAGAAGAAGTGGTACATCCAATTCCACAGCGAGTGTCGGGAGCTGCTGTCCGACCATCGCTGCGGCATCTATGAAACGCGGCCGCAAATCTGCCGCGATCACTCGACGGTCAATTGCGAATACGAAGAGGATTGGACCTACGATCTCTACTTCGAGACCCCCGAGCAACTCGACGAATACCTCGAAGCCCGCTTCCCCGCCCGCGGCAAAAACATCCGCAGCCCCCGGCCTGGCTTGCCCATGCTGAAGGCCAAGCCGAAGTAGATCGTCGGCCCTGCCGGCCTAATCAACTTTATTTGCTGCCCGGCTTAAGAACGACGGTACCGAGCGGGGGCAGGTTCATCAGCACTTTGGCGGGGCGGCCGTGCCAGCCGGGTTCTTGGGCGGTGAGGCCGGCAAAATTGCCGACGTTTGTGCCGCCGTAGAATTCGGAATCGCTGTTGAACACTTCCTGATACCAGCCGCCGTGCGGAACGCCGATCGGATAGTTGCTGCGCACCACAGGTGTGAAGTTGTGAACGACGAGCAGGAAGTCGTTCGGATCTTTACCCTTGCGGATGTAAGCCAGCACGCTGTCGTCGCGGGCCTGGCACTCGATCCATTCAAAACCGGTGTGGTCAAAATCGATTTCATACAGCGACGGCTCGCGGCGCAGCAAGGCGTTCAGGTCGGCGACTAGCTTTTTGATGCCACGGTGCGTGTCCCACTGCAACAGATCCCATTGCAGCTCCGCGTCGTGGTTCCATTCGTTCCATTGGCCGAATTCGCTCCCCATGAACAGCAGCTTTTTGCCCGGGTGCGTCCACATGTAGGAGTACAGCAGCCGCAGGTTGGCAAATTTTTGCCACAAATCGCCCGGCATCTGCGACAGCACCGACCGCTTGCCATGCACCACTTCATCGTGCGAAATCGGCAACGCAAAATTTTCGGTAAAGGCATAAATCAAGCTGAACGTCAGCTCGTCGTGATGGAAGCGGCGGTGGATCGGGTCTTCCTTCATGTACCGCAGCGTGTCGTTCATCCAGCCCATGTTCCACTTCAGCGAGAAGCCGAGGCCGCCGGTGTAGGTCGGCCGCGAAACTCCGCCCCAGGCCGTCGATTCCTCGGCAATCGTCAGCACGCCGGGATAGCTGCCGTGTGCATGGATATTCATCTCTTGCAGCAGCGAGATCGCTTCCAGGTTCTCGCGACCGCCGTATTGGTTCGGCACCCACTCCCCTTCCTTGCGGCTGTAATCGAGATACAGCATCGAAGCGACCGCATCAACTCGCAGACCGTCGATGTGGTACTTGTCGAGCCAGAACAGCGCGTTTGCCAGCAGAAAATTGCGAACCTCGGTTCGGCCATAATTGAAAATCATCGTCCCCCAGTCAGGATGTTCACCCTTCTTGGGGTCTTCGTGCTCGTAACAAGCCGTGCCGTCGAACCGCCTTAGTCCATGCCCGTCGCGCGGGAAGTGGGCCGGCACCCAGTCGAGAATTACGCCGATCCCGTGCTGATGGCAATAATCGACGAAGTAGGCAAAATCTTCGGGCGTGCCGTACCGACTGGTGACGGCAAAATAGCCGACCGTCTGATAACCCCACGAGCCCGAAAACGGGTGCTCGCTGACCGGCATCAGTTCCAAATGCGTGTAGCCCATTTCCTGGCAATACGCGACTAGCTGGTGGGCCAGATCGCGATAGTTCTGCCAGCCGTGATGCCTTCCCGCGCCGCGCTTCCAACTGCCCAGGTGTACTTCATAAACCGAAATGGGCTTATCGAGCTGATTGTTGGTTGCCCGCCGTTCCATCCATTCCTTGTCGCCCCACTTGTATCGCGCCATGTCCGTCACAATCGACGCGGTACACGGCGGCAACTCGGCGGCGAAGCCATAAGGATCGCTCTTATCGAGGACTTCGCCGTGCGCCTGCCGTACGCGGAATTTATATTTTTCGCCCGCTTCCAGGCCGGGTACGAAGAGTTCCCACACGCCGCCCGTGGAGTGCAGCTTCATCGGGTGCCGCCGGCCATCCCACTGGTTGAAGTCGCCAACGACGCTGATGCTGCGGGCATTTGGCCCCCACACAGCAAAATTCGTCCCGCGAACGCCATCCACCTCGCGCAGTTGGGCACCGAGCTTTTCATAGCCGCGGAGTAATTTTCCCTCGCCAAAGAGGTGTAGGTCAAAATCGGTCATCAACGGTGCGAAAGCATATGGATCGTGCAACGTCTTCATTGCCCCCTCTTGGTCGATAGCTCGAAGTTGATAGGCGCTTCCCGGCTGGTTCTCGCTCACTATATTCGCTGAATCGAGCGGGCATAGCGCCTCATACAGCCCCGCCGGGTGAATTCGTCGCATTGGCCGGCTGGCACCATGCTTCGTATCGAGCAGCCAGGCCTGCTGCATCTCCGGCAAAATCACCAACCAACATCAAAATTCGTTTCATGAGATTTCCCGCGAGCCAATCAATTGACAAATGACAAATGCCTCACAACCCAACCGACCGCGCCGACCTACTCCGCCCCTGCAAATACGGCTCCAGAAAATCCATCACCAGAAAAATCCCTGCTGCGCAAGTACCCGTGAGGTAGCCCAGAAAGGCACCGATGGGAATTGAGAATGCAAGCGAGATGGTTACCAATAGGAATCGCCCAGAATCCCAATGCCTTCCATTCAGAAAGAACATGGGGAGCAGAAACAGGGGAACCAGAATCGCCCCCGCGATCGAGGAGGCCAGCCGCGGTGATTTGCTGTTCAGCATTTGGGCGAAGCAGATCACCAAGGTTTGCATGCCGAAGAACAAATAAACCACGGGCTCGGCGTTCAGCATTCGAAAGCAGCCGAAGAGGATCGCCAGTGCCGTCATGATCCCCAGGATGGCCGACATGCCGAACCGCCGCGGCACCATGTATTGGGCCGGCGCGGGTGCTTGATAGTGAAACAGGGCAGCCAAGCCACTCGCCGGTTGGTACTGAATCGGCGACGGCGTGTGGTTCGACTGCACGCCGGGACCATACGGATAATCGACGACGAGAGCCGTGGGCAGATAGTTCTCAACGACAACCGCATCGAGCGCCTGATCGATCGGCGATTGCGACAACGGCGCGGCAGACACCAGCGGCCCACCGGGCACATGCTCTTCACGCGAGTTGTCGCTGGTCGAAGTCATACAAACGTCATTGTCGCCACATCGGGTAGTCGCTGGCAATGTCCAAGATTGCCCGAAGACAACTTCGCGCCATTTCCACAAAAGTGCCCTCCCGCCAAACTATTTCCAAAAATCTTTGCGCTGAAACAAGGATTCAGTCCGGTTTTTCCGGGAAATTGCAATGTATCTATTGGGTCCCGGCTCACGGCGCGGCAAGGATTGCGGAGCAGATAAGGTGGAGGGGCAGGGCAAGATTGGCCGATAAAACCTGTGTCAGATTGTCCGCTTGTCTCTCCCTCGCGCAGGATGCGCTTGTCGCGGATTGGATTCGCTGGTTTCGTTCGCGCCGCGTAAGAATTGCCATCCTGCGATGAGTTTAGCCGCACCGCATTTTCTGCTTTATGCAGAAGCCGCCCCTGGCGCGGATTCTGCAGCCTGTGACGCCGGCCGTTGGCGCTTCGTCCTGCGATTGCCCAGCGGCGAAACGTCGCTCGAAGTGGCCGACGAAGAGCAAGAGGTCAGCCCCGAGCGGCTGGAGCTGCTCGCCGTCATTCGCGGCCTCGAAGCGCTCAGCCAGCCCTCGCGCGTGACGCTGCTCTCGGGCAGCCGCTCGATTCGCCGCGGCCTGGAGCACGGCCTTACCAACTGGCGTGAGCACGACTGGCAGTGGGAACGCTACGGCCGCCTCGCGCCGGTGAAGAACTGCGACTTGTGGCAACGGCTCGACCGGCTCTTGCAATTCCATGCGGTTGAATGCCGGCCGACACGTCTGGAGAAAGCCGACGATTTGGCACAGCCCGCGCCGCGAGCAGAAGTGAACCTGCCCAAGCGGAAGCGCGGCGGCCGCGTGGTGAGAATCGATCAGGCACACACGGCGGAGAAATCCGAAATCCGAAGTGCGAAATCCGAAACAAAGTCGAAATTCAAATTCTCAAATTCACGCCAGCGCACCCGAACCACCGCTTCGAATTTGATGAAATCGATTTTTTTTCGTGCTTCGTGCTTCGTGCTTCGAGTTTTACGTTCCGCTTACAGCCAGTTATTGAAAAGAGCTTAGACAGTTCGCTTGTCCCTCTACCTAGGAGCTGCAACCGTGCGT
The DNA here is from genome assembly GCA_031394445.1 of Anatilimnocola sp. Lineage (GTDB taxonomy): Bacteria > Planctomycetota > Planctomycetia > Pirellulales > Pirellulaceae > CAYLLN01. The sequence goes on along the minus strand of JANNTN010000361.1, from coordinate 220 downwards.
TCGACCGTTACGCTGGACAAGGTGAATGACCTGCTGGAAGGCCGTTTGGCACGGCCCGCGGACGTGTTGGGGCCGCAGACGGTGCAGCATGAAGGGCGTAAAATGCTGGCGGTGCGGGCGTTTTTGCCGGAGATGCAGCAGGCCTGGCTGCTCGATACGAAGCATGGTGCCAGCCGGCCAATGCGACGAATTCACCCGGCGGGGCTGTATGAGGCGCTAT
>JANNTN010000307.1:0-43056 GCA_031394445.1 Anatilimnocola sp. | reverse complement strand
GCGCCAGCACTGCCAGCATCCCCGATTGACCTCGACCCGCTCGCCCCTCTTTTGCTATCACACGCAGTCTTTTTCGCAGAACTTTCGATGGCACAACACCGGCCGCGCCTGTCGCGCTGGCCGTTCGCGCTCCTCACGCTGACGGCTGCGCTCGCCGCTGCGCTCGTCGTTGGGCTCGCCGCTGCACCAGCCGCGCCTGCCCAAGAGCCATTCGCCCCCTCGTCTATCGAGCCACCCATCGCTCCCGCCTTCGCACCAACCATCGACGCGCGCCTGCAATCGGTCGAGAGTCAATTGCAAACGATGATCGCCGCTGAAGAGCAGCGTACAGCCGAAGCCGCGCAACTGCCCACGCTGGAAACCCACGGCTTACTGCACATCGACTCCATCTTCATCGGCCAAAACAGCGCCAACCGCGCCAGCGTCGGCGATGCTGATAATGTCTTCGACTTCCGCCGCGCTCGGATTACCTTCACCGGCGAAGCCTTCGACGTTGTGGAATATGCGGCTGGCTTCGACTTCGCCCTTCCCGGCCGCCCCTCGTTTCTCGACAACTGGATCGCCGTCAAGGATCTTCCAGTCCTGGGCAACATCCGCGCCGGCCACTTTTTCGAGCCCTTCTCGCTCGAACGCTACACACTCATCCGCTACACCACGTTCATGGAGCGTTCGCTCGCCGACGTCTTCGCCCCCGCGCGAAACCTTGGCCTCATGGCCCACGACACCATCGGCGAAGACGAACTCGGCACCTGGGCCATCGGTGCTTTCGCTTCGAGCAGCAACGACTTTGGCGATGAATTCGCCGATGCCGGCGGCACCGCCGCAACGACGCGCGCCACCTGGCTCCCCTATCACGATCTCGACACCGGCGGCCGATCGTTCGTCCATCTCGGTGCGGCCTATACCTATCGTCTTCCGATCAACCGCGAGCTGCGCGTGCAGTCGTTTCCCGAAGCACGCGCCGGAGCACCCAACTTAACCTCGGGCATTCCCCTCTTCGTCGACACCGGTTTGATCGACGCCACCAGCGACCAGCGCTTCGGCCTGGAATTCGCGCTCGTCAACGGCCCGCTGTATCTCCAGAGCGAATACATGTGCATGTGGGTCGATCAGATCGGCGGCCAGCCCCTCTTCTTTCAAGGCGCGTATGCCTACGTCACCTACTTCCTCACCGGCGAAAACCGCACCTACGACAAAGAGCGTGGCACGATCGACCGCGTCTATCCCTACGAAAACTTCTTCCGCGTTCGAACCAACGACGGAACCGCAACCGGCCTCGGCGCGTGGGAACTCGCCGCCCGCTGGTCCTACATCGACCTCACCAGTCACAACATTCAAGGCGGGCAGCTCAACAACTTCACATTCGCTCTCAACTGGCACCTCAATCCCTACACCCGTGTGAAGTGGGAATACATCTACGCAATGCTCGACCGCCCCCCCACAGGCGACAGCTTCGCCCAAATCGCCGGCCTGCGTTTTGACATGGACTTTTGAACCGTTTCAGGCACGAGAGTGGCTGTAGGTCGCTTCGCGTCTGGGTGGCACGACCCTGAGGTACTCCGAAGGGCGTGCTGAAGCTGGGCCACTCAGCTATGCACTCTCACGCCGCCCGCGCCGTACTTGGCAGTGTTTCCGAGCGAATTTTCGCCGTCTGATCCCAGCGACAACCAATCTGCATCCCTTCCCAGCGCCCGCGCCATTTGGCTTCGTGAAACGCGGCTTCAAAACGCTGCTGTTCGCCGCCGATCAACCGCAGGACGAGTCCTTTAGTATTTGCATTCCACCGCCGCAGCGCTCCGTGAGCGAGCAGGTGTGCGGAAAATCGCTTGCCGCGTGTTTGGCGAATGCCCCATTCGAGCCCGTGCCGATAGGCTCGCTTCAACACCCACTCGGGCTCTAAAAACTCCCGATGCAAATGGTGCCAGGCCACCGCATCGGGCACATAGACGGCCCGCGCGCCCCGCGCGGCCAATCGCAATTGCATGTCGGTCTCTTGTCCTGTCGAACCGGTCGTTCCGCCGGGGCCCACGCGTGTGTCGAATCCGCCAGCCGCGACGAGGTCGCTGGCAAACGCCGCCCAATTCGTTCCCATGAAGTTACGGCCGGGCGTTGCGGTTCGCTCGGCGTAGGGCAGTGACCACGGCGTAACGATGGAAAAGGGGTAGAACCGCCGCATCCACTCCGGCGGCAATCCATGCTCGGCATCGATCAGCACCGGCCCGCCAAAAAACTCGCCTGTCTGGCTGCTGCTGGCCGCCGCATCGTAGGCCACCAGACAATCGCCATCGAGCCGCACGTCATCATCGGTCATGAACACCAGCCCACCATCCAGTCGCGACAGCCCGCAGTTCAAGGCGTGACTCTTGTTCCCCTCGCTAACATACAGATGTTGGAAACGATGCTCCGTGGCAAAGCCGCGCATGACCGCCTCGATGCCGCACCGCGGACCGTTCTCGATCACGATCGTTCCGCGATACGACGCCGGCTTACACGCCTTCGCAAGCGACTTGAGCGTCCGCGCCAGCAGCTCCGGCTTACCCGCCGCCGCAATCAACACCCACAGCTCTCGCCCCATCGTCACTACATCCTTTTAGTAGGGTGGGCTGTGCCCACCACGTTGCCGACTCACGCCGCCTTCCGAATCGTCAACCCAATCCGATCCCATTCCCGCGCCACCGCCAAACCCTGCCACCGTCCGCGCCACCTCGCAGCCACACACTTAGCCCTTGCTTGCTGTACTTCATCCGCCGAGCGCAGCCACCGCCGGATTCGCCAGCGATCGTTCAGCCACTGTCCAACCATCTTCATCCACCGTCGCGGATAAAGGTTCGGCCGCCGTGCTTGGCTGATGCCCCAGTAAATTCCGTTGCGCTCCGCCCGCGCGATCGCAAACTCCACTCCGCAGGCACCCGCTCGCACCAAATGCCGCATCGGAGCATCCGGCAAGTAATAGCCCCGTACGCCATTGGCCAACAGCCGCTCTTGAATCTCCGTGTCCTCTCCCGGGCTCTGCATTTGCAGCCCGGGACCAAGTCGCGTGTCAAACCCGCTAACCCGCAGCACATCGTTCGCAAACGCCGCCATGTTCGGGCCAATAAACTCCGGCTGCTGGACCGCCGTTTTCGTAGTTACATCAAGCCTCCAGCCCGCCGCCGATCGCGGCAACATCGGCAACAACCATTCCGGCGGCCGATCGGCTTCGTACTCGGGCACAATCGGCCCGCCGTAAAACTCGCCGCCGCTAATGCCCGCCGCCCCGCGCGCATAAGCCGTCAGTGTCTGGCTCGGCACCTGCACATCATCATCCGTAAACACGACAAGCGACCCGGCCACGGTGGCCATCGCCCGATTGAGCGCCAGGCTCTTATTCGCGGGCTCGCTATACCAATACGAAAAGCGGTGCTCGGCTCCAAACTCGGCGACGATACGGTCCAAGCCAGCGCGGGGACCGTTTTCGACGACGATCACGCCCGCATAACTGGCGGGTTTCTGGCAGGCGGCCAAGGAAGCGAGAGTCCGCCGCAGAACCACCGGTTGCTGGCAGGCGGCGATCATCACAACCAGAGGGGCATTCATAATAATCGTTTAACCCGCAGCCGCAGGCGCAGGTGTCAAGCCGCTGCTCGCGCCGGCAACGCCGTTCGACCTTGCAGAGCGTCCCACATGCCGCACACGTCATCGAGCCGCAAGCAAACCTGTTCGGAGGTTCCAATGCGGCCATGCGGTGACAGCACGACTTGAGCCGAACGCGTGTCGAGCTTGCCGAACGGCCCGTCTTCGAAGCAGGCCAACACGCGGCAGTCGGTCCGCGAGCTGAATCGTCCGCGGCCCGGCGAGCAAACCAACTCCAGATCGGTCCTAGCCCGCCTCGAAGTCTCCACGATCCAGCCGTGCGTGTCGAGCAATCGCTTGAGCCGCGGATCGTTGTTGGTTCTGTCGGCCAAACGCACAGTCAACTGTCGCGTCGAGCGCGGTGCGAGGCCACTGACGCAGCGGGTCAGTCGGATATCTCGGTGCAGATACGGCACGTTGCCGCCATGCTTCCATTCGCGCGGCCGGCTGGGCGCTGGCGGGTGCCACAGATGATAGACGCAAGTGCGATTGAGCACCGACACGCGGCGAATACCCGCGGCCTTCAGTCGGTGGCCAAAATCGTCGTCTTCGCAGCCCCACCCGATAAAATTCTCGTCGAAGCCGTTGATCCGCTCATAGTCGGCCCGCGACATGGCAAAGTTCGTGCTCCGCAGCGCCGGCTTCGTGGGATGGCGGATCAATCCATACCACAACGATTTAACGTGCATCTTGCGGAGCTTCTGCAGCTCTTCGGCCGGTGCCCATCGCGTGAAATTTCCGCTGCGGATGGCCGGCAACGTCACATGTTGCGACACGGGATGATCGAGCCGCACGCAATAGCTGCACGTGACCAAACCGGGCCGCGCCTTGCGCAGATGCTGCTCCAGATGATCGGGCGGCAGCACGCAATCGCCATCGACAAACAACAAGTGCGGCGCGGTGCTGTGCCGCACTCCCTCGTTCCGGCAGCGAGCCGCGTGAAATTCCGTGTGCGGGTGCGTGATGAACTGCACGCGAAACGGCGCTTGCTCCGCGAACTCCCGCACGACTTGCGGTGTTTCATCCAGCGAGCCATCGTCGGCCACGATGACCTCGAACTGCCGATTCGTGCGCTGCACGGCAATCGATTCCAGCACTCGGCGTATATGCCAAGGCATCTGGTACGACGTTACGATGATCGCCAGATCGGGCGGGTGCATCGACGGTCTTTCGGCAGGGGCAAAAAAAATTCCAATTCGTTCCATTTCCACGGCTACTACACCGCGGGCGGGGGATACTACGTGACAGTCGCTACCAACGTCAACGCAGTTTTGCGGGATCGTGCAGTTTGCTAGCGACCCCCATTCAGCCGCATCAGCCGCAAACCTGCCAACAAAAAAATGTGGAAATTCTCGCCCGGTTTTTTCGTCCAATTGCAATGAACATAATGGGGACTTGTCGTTTCTCTTGCAAAGGACTAATGACAAGTGACAAATGACCTAAACTCCTAAACATTAGCGCGACCACGTCATGCCATAACTCCTTTCACATCAACACCTTATTCACAAAACCCTCACCCCAAAAACCCCATGACCCTCCCATCAACTCTCACTATTGCGTTGTTTTGCATCGCTGCTCAGGTCGCTGCCAAGGACGTTTCGGGACCGCAGGTTGGCGAGGAGCTGACGAACTTCACGATTCGTGGCGTGCTCGACGAAGAGGCGGGCAAGTCGATCGATTTGGTGAAAGATGCCGCAGGGAGGCCGCTCATTATTTTTTTCGTTCACGAGCGTACTCGCCCCTCAATCCTGTTAGCGCGGCAGGTTTTGAACGAGGCCGCGAATCGCAAAGGAGAAGGCTTAGAGGCGGGATTGGTGCTGCTCACTCCCGATGTCGCCGCAACAGAGGAGTGGGTCAAAATTGCCTCCCAGTCGCTGCCACGAGGAGTGACAATCGGTGTTTCTCCAGACGGCAGCGCGGGGCCGCCGGCTTACAACCTGAATTCCAAAGTGATCGCCACCGTCGTGATTGCTAAAAAAGGCCGTGTTGTGGCCAATTTTGCACTCTCACAGCCGAGTCCCAGCGATGACGCCCCAAAAATTAATACGGCGATTTCTGCCGCTTTGGAGAAGTCCCAGCCGTAATGGCTGCCGGGCAAATTCGCATCGCTCCCAAGTGGCCAAATTGCTATGATTCGCGGCGTTCTAACTCGTGGAGAGCGAGGAGTTACGGATGACGACGCTTGTGCAATTCGTGGGCGGCCCCTTCGCCGGCCAGGCCGAGGCCAGCAACTCGATCAACGCCGATCCGCTACGTGCGAGCGGTGCGCTGATGGCCGAAATGGCCTACCAAGACTACACCGCGCATCCCCCCGGCCCCGGTTCGCCCCAATGGGTGCTATGCCGCGTGCATAGCGGAAAAAACGCCGGCCCCCACTTCTACAAAATTACCTCCGGCCAAACCACAGGGGACAAGCTCCTCCTCACTTGCGAATACGGCGGCACGCAGTACCCCATCGAACGCGCCTAATCTCCGCTCAGCTTTCTTTTTTGCGTCTCAAACTAAAACCCGTTCTCAAATCGAGAACGGGTTTCATCTCATTTTGAGAATCCGGCCTCCGTTTCGGTCCTGTCTGGACATTTTTCCCAGCCGTCAATATCAGACGTAAGTCGCTGTGCCTCAAGGCTTTGCAGATCGAACTCGCAAAATTAACGAGCGTCTGGCATAGGCCTTGCTTTTAAGTTAGTTATTGAACGGAAATGCGAGGGTTTAACCATGACAAAAATCTTTTCTCTATCCAGTTGTTTCGCGATTGCGACCCTCGTTGCGGGTATCGCGTCGGCTCAGAGCTATTCCCCTAGCCTGGGCCACGTGGGCTATAGCAACTACCCGGGAAATTTTTATCCGGGTGGGTCTGGCTATCACTCCTCGACGGCTGAAGAGGGGATTTTGCGGGGGTATGCGTCGGTGCTGCAGGCCAGCGGTCAGGCGAATTATTTGAATTCGCTGGCAGCGATCAACGCGGAAGAGGCCCGCGCCCGGTACATCAAGAACCGCGAGTTGGCGACGGAAACTTACTTTCGCAATCGGCAGATCAACCTTGCTGCCCGTGAGGCAGAGCGACCCGAGCGGTTTTCCACCGTGCAGTATGCCGCATTGGCGAAGAAGGGTGCTCCCGCTCGGCTGGATCGGCAGCAATACGACACAACTTTCGGTCGCTTGACGTGGCCGGTGGCCTTGATGGGCGATGATTTTGCCGCCGACCGCGATGCGTTGGACCGGGCTTTTGGCTCGCGTTCGCCGAGCGACAGCGGAGCAGAATCGGCGTTTTACGGCACGGTTCGCCAACTGACAAACTCAATGCAAAAGACGTTGAAGAATCACCTGAACGAAATGGATTCGACACAGTATGTAGCGGCCAAGAAATTTTTGCTCGGTCTGTCGTATGAGTCGCAGCAGCCGCTGGTAGTGCGGGCCTTGGCGGCTCGATGAAAGCAAGTGATTCACTAACCGAACCTTAAAAGAAGCCAATTAAAAGGAACCAAATAGCCCAAGAACCACGGAACCAAAGACCAGGAAGTTTATTCAGCCAATTAATTCGCTCTTTGGTTTGTGGCTCTTGGGATTAAACAACCCGCGATGAGGGTGGCACGTGTCATGGGAGATGGGCCCGGGACGCGTAAGCAAAGAACTGGATCGGGTTCAGTCCTTTGCCACCCTCAGCCGTACAAGAAGAGGCGCGGCAGCGAAGCAAGCTGCCGCGTCTCTTTTTATTTCTTGTAAGCGCTTATCCGTGACGGCGGAAAGTTATCCGCGGCGATGCGAAGTGTCTTGGCGGGTGTGACGCGAGGTGCCCGATTTTGGGCTGTGCGGCGGTGGAGGACCGAGCGGTTCCGAGTCGCCGACGATCGAGAACGCCGTGGCCGGCTCATCGGCCAAGTCGTCGTGATGCACGACCGACAACTGCGGCACCAACTTATCGCTGCCGTGTGATTCGTCGTGTGAAGCTTGCTTGCGCGGCTTGAACACATTACCGAGCGGCCCGGCGAGCAGCGCCGGGAAATAAATCAGCTCCGCGACGGCACCGAGCCAGAGGATGACGAGCATCAGTACGCCAAAACGCTGCGTTGGTGTGAAGGTGCTGACCGCGAAGACCGATAGCCCCAGGCCGCTGATGATCGCGGCTTGAAGGGTCGGTGTAGCACAATGTTTATAGGCCGCGAGAATCGCTGCTTTGCGGTCCCCGGTTCGATCGAGTTCCTCGCGGAACCAGTTGAGGTAGTGAATGGTGTCGTCCACCGCGACGCCGAGCGCGATGCTGGCGGTCATCATCGATCCGACATCGACATCGATTCCGAGCCAGCCCATGCCGCCGAAGACCATCAGGATGGGCAGCACGTTGGGCAGCATGGCGACCGTGCCGGCGGCGAAGCTGCGAGCAATCCACATCAAGAGCGGGGTGATCGTAATGACCGACCAAAATGTGCTCTGGATGAGGCTATCAAGCAGCATCCGCTGGGCTTTATAGACGATGGGCACGACGCCGGTGTAAACAGCCGCGACCGCTTCGGGGTTGCTCTCCCAGGCGGTGCGTTGCTTCGTGCCGGGGGCGTAGCGGTGATTGCGGGCATCCACGACCGCTGGTCCGGACTGTTTGATGGAGGCCAAATTCAGCGTACCGATATCGCCGACGGCGACGACGCAATCGTAAGTCGCGAGCTTGTCAGCAATTTTGGCGGGAAGCTTTCCATCAGACTCGACAGCGGCAGTTTCCAGACGAATCCGAGAATTAACAAGCAGATCGTGCAAAGTGCGCGAGAAAATACGGCTTTGATCGACCGGGTCTTGCAGAGTTAAGCCACCAGGTGCATCGGAGGGTGAGCCAGCAGCGTCTTGGGCAGCAACGCTGGGTTTGACGGCAGCGAGAGCAGCCGTTGGACCGAGCAAAAGCACTCGCGCACCGGTGATGGTGGGTTCGGCTTGGCCGTTGGCCGTGCGCTGGGCGACGATTTGGCGCAAAATCTCGGAGCGTTGCCGTTGAGCGGAAATAACCGGCTCAACGGTTTCTTGTAATTGACTGACGAATGCCCCGTAATCGACGCCTTTGGTGGCACCGACCCGCAAGCTGATACGCCATAGCTCGGTGGCGTCGTTCTGAGGATTGTCGCTTTTGGTGATACGGAGGTAATCGCTGTGAAGAAAATCGTCACGATGAGCCTGCAGCCGGCCGCTGGTCGTGGCCCGTTTCAAATGCGTCGAGGTGCTGCTGCCCACTTCTGGCAGGGGTCGCACGAACGTGGCGGCGCTGATGGCCCGGCCCACGACGTCGCGACCGGCAGGCCCGAATTCGTCCTCCACGACGTTTTGAATGCGATTGGCGATCTCCATTCGCTCTAAGAAGGCGAGCTGGAACTGAGACTCGCGAAGCGTTTTCTCGATTTCCGATTTGCGGGCGGCGGAAGTGCCGTCGGCGGTCAATTCAGCCTGAAGCTCGCGGAGGTCGGTGTTGGAAGGCCGCTGTTCCGACTTGGGAATGCGAACAACCACTTCCATCGGGACTAACTGGCCGAGGTTATTTTCCAACCAGGCGTAATCTTTGATGATCTTGGCTTCGCTGTGGAACATCTTGAGCAGGTTGACACTGGTCTTCATGTGGACCACGCCATAGCCGAAGCCGAGAGTGATGAGCGTGCAGCCGATGGCCACCAGGGCATGGTGGTTGATGATCCAACTGCCCATGCGCTGCCAGAAATTGTTGAGGAACTGATCGAACCACGACGATCCGTCCCCTTGCTGCACCTTCTTGCGCGGCTTTTGCGGCCAGATTTCGAGCGCGGCGGGGAGATACGTCAACATGACGCAGAACATGACCATCACGCCGAGGGCCGAGAACAGGCCGAACTTGCGAATCGGCACCAGTTCGCTCGTGACGAGCGTAATGAGGCCGATGGCTGTTGTGAGCTCGCAGAGGAGAGCCGGTTTCCAGCCGTGGGCGACAGCGCGCTCGGGCGCGCCGGCGTGACCATGTTCTTCGACGGCGTCGTGATAGTAATTCAGAATATGGGCCGCGCCGGAAAGGCCAAGCACATAGACCAGCGAAGGCATCGACATCATGATGGCGTCGATCGAGCTGCCGCACCACCAAACCAAGGCCACGCTGGTCATCGCTGAGATGCCGCCGACGAAAAAGATCATGATCGTGGCGGTGACGCTGCGGAAGCAGAGGAGCGACAGGCCGATTCCAAGGGCCATCGAATAGCTGACGAGGCGAACGAGCGTGATCGAGCCTTCTTCGTCGATGGCGACGTTATCAACGGGCGGTCCGCCCATGCGGAGTTCGGTATCGTTGATGTTCGATTCGTTGGCGATTTCGTAGAGGCGTCCGCGTGGCTTGCCCAACATGCCGCGGCCCAGCACCAGATGCAAGTTTTTGCGGGCGGGGTCGGACAGCGTGAGCATCAAGCAGGTGGCGCGCTTGCCGGTGACTGGATCGGGCTTGCCGAACAGGGCACCTTCCAGGCGGCGCTGAGCCTCTACGAGATTTGCTTCGCCGTTGTCTTCGCGCGTGCCATCGAGCTCGCCACCTTCTTGCGTCAAGCTGTGGAGCACGTCGGGGCCGGTCGTGACCGTTTTGAAGAGCTGCGCGCGGAGGCGGCGCGGATTGCTATAGTACCAAGGGCCATCGGTGGGTCCAAACGAGTGGACCAGCGAGCCATGAATTTCCTTCTTGCCAAAGGAGCGCGTGATCACACGAGCGAGCGCAGCCATGGGGGCGTCGATGTCGTCCCAGCGATACAAGTCGCCATCGGGGAGCAGATAGTACCACCGCTCGGCATTCGAGTCTTCGCGGCCCAGCAGGCGGCCCTTGAGCCATTTTTCTTTCTGGCCGCCCCAGTTTTCATGCCAATCGCCGGCGAAATAGAGGCCGAACTTGTCGCCGACAAAATTGTCGTCGCGAAAGATATACCGCGTGGGATCTTGCAGCGGAGGCTCACCCCCTTCTTCCTTCACCTCGCCAGGCGAAGCATCGGCATCTGCGATCGCGCCTGCCGCAGGCTGCTGCGCGGCGGCTTTGGCTGCTGCTGCCTGGGCGGCAAGCGTCGGAGGCAATTCCGGCGTGAGCTTCGCCAGGAACATCTTGTAGCGTTCGTCTTGGTCGTCGCCATAGCAACCATCCCAACTTACGAGGACGAATTGCTCTCCCAGGAAGTATTTGCGGAATTCATCGAGGTCTCTCGTTTCCGCGAATTCCTTGGGGAGCCAATCTTTGACATCGTTCTTCATGCCCTGCACGGCCATGCGGGCACCGCGCAGTGCGAACGGCACGAAGAAGAACACGATCACCAGGATGAGGATCGCGCGACGGGCGAAGAATGTCGGACGTTGCATGAATTGCAGTCTTCGCTCGGAGGAGAGAGGCTGTCCTGACCCGGTCAAGTCGGATCATTCAGCGATACGGAGCCATCCGCAGCGGCGTATTACCGCGCGAAGAGCCATATTGCTGGCAGAATTGGCGACATCCCTAGCTTCGTCAAATTGGGAAAGGCAGCTTGAAGCCAGGACGACCAAGTCGAACCCCTTAACATAAGTGACGGTAAATTGCGGACAGCCGCGGCGAAGGCCGTTGAACTACTAAAGTTTTGTACTAATCAATTGTCACGCTAGCGACTGACCACGCTAGTGACCCTTCGCAACATAACCAGCGAGCGAGGGCCTTCGCAACCCAAAAATGGCTTAAAAAAGCGTCATAATTGGCGTTATTTTGGGCTGGGAGTTCGAGAAGTTTGGCCGCGCAAAGTGCAAGGGATAGGGTGAGACGGCCACAGATAACCCAGATTTCGTGGTTTGTGGGATCGGAATAACCGGACGACTCGATTATTTTGCTGCGGCCTTTAATTCTTGGGTCATGGCGATTAACTCGGCAAGTAATTTGTCGGATGCCTCCGGTTCCAGGCGATTGGTCCCGATCCAGGTTTCGTAGCCGCCCAGCTTGTGTTGGCGTGGGGTGGGAAGATAGCCCAGGTAGCCGTGATTGAGCTCGATCATAAACGCCGGCTGAAGTGCGGAGCGCTGTTTGAACTCCAAACCGATTTCGCAAAACACTTCACAGGGCATGGTGCCGATGCAGACTTCGCCGATGCGCAGGGCCTGGATCGGAACTTCTGCCTTGGCTGGATAATCTTTCAAGCGCAGGGCGCGCTCGGCGTAGATATAGGACAGATCGGTGCCGGTCGCCTTTTTACCGGCAGCAATGGTCTTGTTGGCCCATTCGAGTTGTTCGGGAGTCGGATGCCGCCAAGCGACGTTCGCTTCGCGGTAGCGTGCGTCGAGAGTCAGGTAAGGCTGGAACTTGAAGCCAGCAACGGCGGCTTTCATTTTTAACGCGACATCTTCCGCGACAAATCGCATTTGTTCGTAAGGTTTTTGGCGCGGACGCGGCTGGCGGAAGTTGATGTTGTTGATGTCGCCACTGGTTCCGTTCGCCATGAGCGCAACAAACGGCTGGTCTTGATGTTCTGCGCCGAGTAGTTGCTTGAGGTGTTCGCAGTAAATGCCGTAGTAATCGGATGAGATGTCGTTGCCAGCGACGCCGCCCACATAATGCAGCGAGTAAGCGGAAAAGACGGAGATGAATTTTCCGCCGGGCTCGCGCAGGGCAATCACGGAAACCGTGGGATCGGTGGGACCGGCGGGTTCAGTCAAATTCGGATTGCCTGCGCCTGGATTCATCTTCACGAGGTCTGCCGTGCCAAAGGGATTGGGCGGAACCGTGCCCGGTTGCATGAACCAGCGGCGATTGAAGACGTGTTCCGGTGCTTCCACGGTGCCGAAAGCGATTTCCGCCGGGCGCAAGCTATTCACGGCCCGCTGCACGCCATCGGCAATTCGCCTGGCGACGAAGGCTTGGTAATCATCAAGCTTTTGCTCGAAGCGGAACCGATCCTGCCCCATCGCGCTAGAGGCCGAATGGGTGTGCGTGGCGGAGATGAGTACGTGACTAGCGGGGATTTTCGTGCGTTCGGCGATGATGCGGCGGGCTTCGTCGCTGACTTGCCGACCGATGCCGAGCAAATCGCACACGACGAACGCCAGCCGCGTTTTGCCGTCGTCGAGCACGAGGCAACGGGCGTGCAGTTCGTCATGCACGTTGGTCGAAGGCGTGGGAGAGAAACCACCGACGACCGGCTCGCCAATCGGAGGCGTGATATTGCTGGTAGCGGCACCCGCTTTGAGAACGGGGTCGGCAGCGGTCGCTGACGCGGTAATGCCGAGAATTGCGATGAAGAAAGCGGCTCGAATCATGGTGAGTTACCTGGAGTTGATTGCGTCAACTCTTCTTGATGGCGGAGACGAGGAAGGTGGGATTGAGCGACTCGAAATTGAGGCGTTCGAGTTGATCGTTGCCGCGGGCGAGGTTGACCATCAAAACTTGGGCGTCGCCGGCCTTGGACTGCAAGGCATCGCGGACGGCGGCGATGTTTTCGATGCTGCCGACATTGGCGACGAGCCGGCCACCAGGGCGGAGTTGCTCGAAGGCGAGCTCCACAATGCGGCGAACCTGCCGGCCTGTACCGCCGACAAAAACGGCGTCGGGCGCGGCCAGTCCGGCCCAGGCTTCAGGTGCCTTTCCGAGAATGGGGGTCAGATTGCGGACGCCAAAGCGGTCGGCATTGCTGGCGATCAGGGCATAGTCTTCCGGGTCCATTTCGATCGCATAGACTCGACCGCCGCTAGCGATTTGGGCCGCTTCGATTGCGACGGAGCCACTGCCGGCACCAACATCCCACACGGTGCTGGTTGGGCCGATGTCGAGCATGGCGAGCGCGATCGCGCGGACTTCGGCCGGAGTGAGCAAACCGCGCTTCGGCTGCGACTGCAAAAACTCCTCGTCAGGATTGCCGAACAAGCGCTTGCCCATCATCGCGGGCGGACGATCGGGCACGCCAGGCTTGCGGACGAGAATCAGGACATTGAGGGGCGAAAATTCCTGCTTGGCGATTTCGGCGAGCTCCTCGTGGGTCACGCGTTCGTCGGGTGAGCCGAGGTTTTCGCAGACGTAAGCCGTGAAGTAGTCGATCTTGCGGTCGAGCAGGGCGCGGGCGACGACGGACGGCGGAGCGGAATCGGTTGTGAAGAGGCCGACTTTGGACGCGGTGCGGGCTTTTTCGACGACCAGCTCGAGCGGCTGGGTGGCCAAGCTCGTCAGGTAGGCATCGTCCCAGCTTTCTTTCACGCGGGCAAAGGCCAGTTGCATGCTGCTGACATGGGGCGTGACTTCGAATCGATCTTTGCCGAGCCGATCGCACAGATAGCGAGCCGTGCCATAGAACAGCGGGTCGCCCGCCGTCAGGATGACCACGCGCTTGGTGCCCGCGGATTCGATTTTTTTCACGATCGTATCGAGATCGCCGCCGACTTCTAATTTCTCGGCTTTGTTCGCTGCGGCCGCCGACAGGGCGTGCTTCGGGCCGACGAGTAGTTCGGCTTGCTCGACCAGTTGCCGAGCCGAAGTGGTGAGGCCGTCCAGGCCGTCATCGCCGATGCCGACGATGTTGATTTTTGTAGCTGCCATAAGATCCTTGCGAGGTACGAGTGACCGTGATTGTAGGGGAGTCATGGACTACTGACCAAGCACCAGTGGACCAACGTCATTGGTCATTTGTGGGGCGGTCGGTTGCAGGATGGGCAATCGGCTTGTAAAACGGCTGACTCTCCCAATAGCAAGGTAAAAGACATATGCCGCGCGTGCTTGTCACCCCCACGATCATCCGCAATATTCCCGGCCCGTACTCCGAAACGCTCTTGCGAGGCGGTTTTGAGATCGTTTATCCGCCGGAAGGCTGCGACACGATGCGGCCGGAGAACTTGCTGCCGCTGCTAGCGGGTGCCGACGCGATGCTGGCCAGCGTCGAGAAGCTGTCGCGTGATGTTTTGGCACAGACGAAGCTGCGGGCCATCGCTCGCATGGGTGTGGGTTACGACGCGATCGACATTGCGGCGGCGACCGAGCAGGGAATCGCCGTGACGATCACGCCGGGGACGCTGGAACAATCTGTGGCGGAGCACACGGTAGCGATGCTGCTGGGCGTTAGCCGGGCGCTGGTGCAGCGCGATCGCGAAGTTCGGGCCGGGCGGTGGAGCCGAGCGCCGATGCCGCGGATGGCGGGGAAGACGTTTGGCATCGTGGGCCTGGGCCGAATTGGCCGAGCAGTCGTGCCGAAAATCCAAGGATTGGGGATGAAGGTGATCGGCTATGACCCGTTCGCGGACAAGAATTGGGCAGCCAGCGCGGGCGTGGCGCTACAGAGCTTCGAGGAGCTGTTGCAAAATTCAGACGTGGTGAGCCTGCACACGACGACAACGCCCGATACGACGAATATGATCAATTCCAAGACGCTGGCGCTCATGCGGCCAGGGGCGATTCTCATTAATACAGGCCGCGGGGCATTGGTCGATGAAGACGCGCTGTGCGAGGCGCTCGACCGCGGTCATTTGTTTGGCGCGGGGCTCGATGTGTTCAAGACGGAGCCACTGCCGCTCAGCAGCTCTCTGTTTAAGTACGACAACGTGCTGCTCTGCACGCACATGGGCGGGCTCGACGCGGAATCGACCGTGGCGATGGCCAACTTGGCCGCCCAGTGCATCGTCGATCTCAATAGTGGCAACTGGCCCGAAGCCTGTGTGGTGAATCGGGAGTTGCGAGACCATTACCGATGGTAGTTCAATGTTCCATCGTTCAGGGTTTAAAGTTAGCGAGGGCCAACTTTGAACTCGGAACTTTGAACATTGCATTTACTTAGAACTGGTACGAGCTGCCGCAGCCGCAGGATTTTTTGGCCATGGGGACTTCGAGGTGGAAGCCGCGTTGTTCCAGGCCGTCGATGAAGTCGAGCGTGGCACCTTCGAGGAACAGCTCGCTTTTCTTATCGATGACGAGATTTTCGCCGTGGAAGTTGTACCGGCTGTCCTTGGCTTCGTCGAATTGGTTGTCGAGAAAGAGGCGGTGGCTGTGGCCGCTACAGCCGCCGGCGACGATCTTCACGCGGAGGAACATATCGTTGTCGGCGCTGGCCCCTTCCTTGTGACGCTTGAGTTCGCTGGCGGCCTTCTCAGTGAGGGTAATCGATGACATGGCTATCCTCGGATTCAATCGTGCAAATTGTTAAGTAGTTGACAGCAGTGATACCACTGAAAGTATAGCGTGCAGGCGGCAGTTGCCGCGAGTCGTAATTTTACATCGGCCGGCGGAACCGGCTTATCGCTCTAAATTGTTTGCTGGGGCCAACTTTTGTCAAGGATTGGCCAGGCTACTAAGCTGGCGAAGTCGGTGGACATTTTCGGAAACCGCGGTGACGCAGTAGTCGATCTCCTCGCCGGTGTTGAACCGGCCGAGGCCAAAACGGAGGCTGGCCCGCGTTAAATCCTCCGAGAGGCCCAGGGCCCGCAGGACGTGGCTGGGTTCGGGGTTCGCGCTCGTGCAAGCACTGCCACTGCTGACGGCGACCGTTTTCATGCTCATCATGAGGGCTTCGCCGTTCACGAACGGGAAGGTGCAGTTGAGGTTGCCGGGAAGGCGGAGGAGAGGGGCTGGGGGCTGGGGAATGGACTCGAAGCAGGGGCCGTTGAGGAGTGCGGCGGGAACTTCTCGCTTTAGCCCGTCCCATAGGCGGTCTCGCAAGTCGATGAGCCGGCGAGTTTCCGTGGGCATTTCGCCGAGGCAGAGTTCCAGTGCTGTGGCAAAGCCGACGATGCCGGGGACGTTGAGCGTGCCGCTGCGGAGGCCGTGTTCTTGTCCGCCGCCGTCGATCAAAGGCTCTAAGCGAACCATGCCGCCGGTCCGGCGAACATAAAGAGCGCCAATTCCCTTGGGACCGTAAATCTTGTGAGCCGAGAAACTCAGCAGATCGACTCCGAGTTGGCGGACATCCACCGGGATTTTGCCGACGGCTTGCGTGGCGTCGCAATGCAGGGGCACGCCGCGCGACTTACAGATGGCGGCGATTTCCGCGATGGGCTGGATAATTCCGATCTCGTTATTGGCCAGCATGACGCTGACGAGCAGCGTTTCGTCCTTGATCGCGTTAGCCACTTTTTGTGGATCGAGCCAGCCGGCTTGCGGGCTTACGTGCTGCTCGACGTCAAGCAGCGTCACTTTGAATTCGCGTCGGGCCAGGCGGCGCAGCGGATCGAGCACAGCTTTGTGTTCGGTGCTGACGCTAATGAGGTGACTTCCCTTGCGCCTGGGTCGCTCGGCGAGGCCGCGAATGGCCAGGTTGTTGCTTTCCGTTGCTCCGCTCGTGAACACGACCTCACGGGCTTCCGCGCCGATGCCAGTCGCGACGGATTCGCGGGCTTGATCGATGGCGGCTTTCGCGTCCAGGCCAAAACTGTGGTTGATGCTGCCCGCGTTGCCGAAAGTTTCGGTGAAAAATGGCAGCATCGCCGCGACCACGCGCGGATCGACGCGTGTAGTGGCGTGGTTATCGAGGTAAATGGGTAGCGAGACGGACATTCACGGATCGGATTGGGTAACTTGCTCCATATATCTGCATCTTAACCGCATCCGTTTCTGCTTGCTGCGGAATTGGTTCATTCAGCCGCACTGTATTTAACGCAAAGACGCAAAGGTTCTCAAAGCCCGCAAAAGTGGGAACTTGTTCTTGTACCCCTGTTTTCTGTCTTCTCCCTTTGCGCTCTTCGCGCCTTAGCGGTCTTTGCGTTATCGGCGAGAGGGATTGCGAGCCTGACAGTTCGACAATTCTCAATCAGGCCGCGGCGCGCCAGATTCGCGGTTTGATGACTTCTGGTGGAGCGCGGGAGGTGAACTGATCGTCCCAATTGCGATTGAGGGCTTCGAGAGCTTCTTCGATGGCGACCGCTCGCCAGCGGCCATTGGCTGGGAAGGCGAGGCGGAGGCGAAAAAGCTTGTCGAGGGCGTCGCCGATTTCGAAATCGGCCTTGATGCCGCAGCGGCGCTGCAGCCAGCGCTCGGCTGCCGCGTCGATCTGCTCGGCCGTTGTGCCGGATAGGCCGCCGCGCCAGAGGAGCCACCAGGCCAGCACGATTTCGCGAAACTCCTGCTCTTCGGCTTCGGCCAAGAGGTGATAGATGACGCCGGAGTTATTGTCGAGGTTTTGAAAATACAGACTGCGGGTCAGGTTGAGCTGATGCTTTTCCTTGGTACGCAAATAGCCGTGAAACGACCGGCAGGCATAACCGATGGCCCCGCTGACCAGGCCCAGAAATCCGATCAGACCATAGACGCTGGCAAAGGCGACGGCAGCCGCCCCCTTGAGCAGCTTGAAGAGCGTGAGCCCGACGCCGGAAATGGTCGGCAGAAAGATTTGCGCCTGCTCGTACAACCCCATGCGAATTCTGCCGCCGGGGAGCAACATTTCGATGTCTTCCTGGGGAATGTCTTTGAAGAGCTTGAGGATCACCGCTCGCGTATCGAGCGGATCGGTCAATACAGACCGCTGGCGGAGCCGAAAAATGATGGCAAGTCGCCGAAACGCCGGAACGACTTGCTTGTCATCGTTCCAGGCGGTCCGCCACGATCGCGTGTGCCGCTCCAGTTCGCAGCTTCCGCGAGCGTAGATTTCCAGGTGCTCGAACAAGTTGAGGTCGAGATGCAACCGCAGGCCAGACTTGCTGGGGGAGCGGATCGCGGCTTCGATTTCGTCGCGTGTTAGCCGGCGATAGTTGGCCCGCATTAACAGGGCGTCGAAATTGTCGAATACGGCTTTAGAGCGAGAATCGCGATCGGTGGCGGAAAGCTGGTCAAACGCAGCGGCATCGTCATCAGGATCGAAAGGAGCGTAGTCGGCCTTGAGCCGGACCAGTCGCGAACGATATTCGTGATGGATGGTGGCGTCGAGCAGTTCGCACAGGGCCTGGAATTGCTCGCGCTCGAAAATAGTAACGCTGGGTTCGTCGCCAAGATAGCGAATGAGGTCGGTCGGCCGCAGCGGGATGTAATGGTCGTGCATCGCTATCATTCAGTCGCTAGCGGCCGGAAATCGCAGCACTCTGCTTACATCGGCGCGGCGGAGCCTGGAAAAAAGTCTTGCGTGGCGACGACATTACCCATACACCCGGCTTTGCGCCAACACCTGCTTCGCGAGAGAATGTGGCCTCAACACCTGGCTCCTCACCTAAACCCACGGATTCCCATGCCTGCCCCGCGCGCTGTTGTGTTCGATCTCGATGGCCTGATGTTCAACACCGAAGAGCTGTACCAAGAGGTCGGCGCGGAGTTGCTCCGCCGCCGCGGCCATGAATTCACGCAGCAATTGCTCGATCAAATGATGGGGCGGCCCAGCCACATCGCGCTCCAAATCATGATCGACACGCACACGCTACAGGCCACCGTGGGGGAGCTTCTGGCGGAGACCGACGAAATATTTCCGGCGATTTTGCAGACGCGACTGGCCCCGATGCCGGGCTTGGTGGAGCTATTGGCCGCTTTGGAGAAAAACAAAATTCCCAAGGGGATCGCCACCAGCAGCCGGCGGTCGTTCGTCGATCGCGTGCTAGGTGTATTTGGCTTTGCGTCTCGGTTTTCGCCGATTCTGACGTCGGAAGATATCACCGAGGGCAAGCCGCATCCGGAGATTTATCTGAAAGCGGCCGCGAAGTTGGGTTCGCCCGCCGGCGAGATACTCGTGTTGGAAGACAGCCAAAACGGTTGTCGCGCGGCAGTGGCCGCGGGCGCGATTGCGGTGGCCGTGCCAGGGGATCACAGCCGGCGACACGATTTTTCGGGCGCGGCGCTGATTGCTGATACGTTGGCCGACCGGCGGATCTACGAGTTGCTCAAGCTGGCATAGCCTCGATTACGATTTCACACGCGATCGTGATTCGCACGCGACAGCGAGCTCAAAAATAAATGATGCGAGGCGCACGCGGAAAGAAAAATAGCCAAAGCCAGCCAGGGGGAAGTAAGTCCTTGGATCAGGCAAGTGTGAAATAGGAAAAACGCCAAGGGGATGGCCAGCACGACGCCGGTTAATGTGCCCGGCGACCAACGACGCGTGAGCGCGGTGATGCTGAGGTGCCAGAAGCCATTCACAGCTTCCACCGCCGCGACGAAGAGCGGGACTATGGCCAGGGTTGGCCCGACGATGCCGGCAAGGATCGCCAGAGTCCAGCCTACTCCGACGTTCAGTGCCAAGGCCCGGCGCGTGGAAATGTCGTAGCCGACGGAGCGCACCCACCGGGTGAATGTCCAATCGCGCCCGATGAGCAGCTCGGTAAAGACATTCTCCTCGCATTGATGCAGGACCATTGCGGGCCAGATGAGCCAGAACAACCAACGCGAAGCCGTGCTACTCGTGCCGACCAGTTGGGCTACAAA
This sequence comes from Anatilimnocola sp., assembly GCA_031394445.1. Taxonomy (GTDB): domain Bacteria; phylum Planctomycetota; class Planctomycetia; order Pirellulales; family Pirellulaceae; genus CAYLLN01. Next base: position 23,147 of record JANNTN010000307.1, on the reverse strand, counting down.
AGCGAGCGAAACGGCGAGGCCGATCAACAGTACCGCTTTCAGCCAAGTTTCGGTCATCATGGAATATTACGGCGCGGTGCTAAGAACTGAATCGGCGGGAGATGTCGAATTATCTGGCTGCGGCAATTTTGCGGTCGTCGATAAGGAGCGATTATTCAAACGCAGAGGCAAGCAGAGCAGCAGCGACGGCACAATGAGCATTTCGCTGAAGAGTGCCAATAGCAGAGCGATGCAGGAACAGGCGCTGAAGGCCCGGATGGTCGGAATGCTGCAAAACAGGCCTGCGCCAAAGCCGCTGATCATGAGAACGGTTTGCGTCACCATGACCGGGGCGACCGCGCGAAAGCTATTGCGAACCGCCAGTTGTTGATTGCCGGTGGCAGCCAGCTCGCGCTGGAAGCGAGTCAGAAAATGGACCGTGTCGTCCACGGCGATGCCCAAACAGATGTTAAAGGCCAGTACGGACGCGTATTGAAGCGGCCAGCCGAAAGCCACGAGGGCCGCGGCCGTGGCCAGCAGTGGAAAGACGTTGCTCGGGAGGCTGATGATTCCCAAGCGAAGTGAGCGGAGCGCCAGGCTGATCACTGTGCCGATGACGATCAGTTCCAGGCTTAGTCCCGTCAGCAGGTTCATGATCATCGGCGTCGTGCGATACGTCGCCAGCGTGGCAAATCCGGTCAGGTGGATTTGAAAACCTTGGTGGCGCGCCGCCACTTGCCGCAGGGCGCTTGATAATTCGTCCAAGGGCTTTCGGAGCGCCGCCGCACCGGCATCCGGCGCGTACGCAGTCACAAGCGCCAGCCGTTGTTTTTCATTCGTCATCGCGCGGAGGCGATCGGCCGGAACATATCGCAAATTTTCGAGCAGCGGCGGACCTCGCTCGCCGTCATCCGTCAAGCTTTGCAGAACGGCGTAGATCGACAGGGGCGAACGAGCGACAGAGCTGTTGTTGATGGCCGCATGCACCTCGCTCAGCACGTCAATGGTCGCTTCGGAACGCAGCCGCTCCCCCTCAGGCCACTCGACCAGCACTTGGAGAATCGGCGCACCGCCAAAGGCTTGTTCGGTGCGGCGCATCGTTCTGTAGGCTTCGCTCGATTCCGTCAGATTTTCGAGAAAGGAATAATCGGCCCGCAGTTGCAGCGCCAAAGCAACCAAGAAGATGGTCAGCACACCCATGGCACCGAGTACCCAGCGGGCTCGCGGTGCAAGGATATCGAGAATGCGATCCGGCCAGGCCAGATGTGCCTGTTCCGGGGTGGCATGCCGCGGAGTACACGCCGCGCCCAGCCGCGTGCTGCACAGCACGGGCAGCAGCGTCACCACGACTAAAAAAGTGACGGTCACGCCAATGCCGCCGAACAAACCGAATTCGCGAATGATCATGTCATCGGCCGTCATCAGCGACAAGAAGCCGACCGCGGTTGTCAGCGCGGTGAGCGAGCAAGCACCACTCAGGTCGCGGATCGAAGCGATTGCCGCGTCGAACAACGACCGGCCGAGCATCCGCTCTTCGCTAAAATGAAACATGAGGTGAATGGAGTCGCTGACCCCAATCACCATCACCACGGCCGGCAGCACGATGTTAATCGCGTTCATGTTTCGCCCGGCCAAACCCAAAATGCCCATCGTGAGCAGCACACCGATCAATGCCGGCAACACCACCAGAGCGACCGCCATCAGTCTTCTGAGGAGCGCCCAGGCCACGCATGTGGCCAGCACCGTGCCGGCGATGCTGATGACCAATTGCTCCCGTTGCAGGCGGCGAATGGTTTCGACGCGAATCGCCGGCATTCCGGTCAAATGGCCGGTCACATCCGTGCCGGCCGTTGCACTGGCAACAATCGCCCGCAATTCGTTCAGAACAGGTTCAATCTGGGCGATCGGATCAGCCGCTTTTTTCAAACGGACGAGAATCAGGCTCGATAGGTGGTCGGCTGTCAGCAACGGACCTCGCACCAGCGGATTTTTATCCGCAGCGGCCCGTGCTATAGAAAAATCCTCGTCGGGTGCGTCGTCGGGAGGAAATAGTGGCAGCAAGATCCGGCCAATCCGGCGTGTCTTGCGTGTACTGTGCAGCGATACCACCGACTCGGCCCGCGGCAAATCGCCGCATTGCGTGTGAATCTTCCGCACGGCTGCCAGCGCGTCGCGCGACAGCATGTCGTCCGATTTCAGCAAAATGACGCAGTCACCGTCCCCCGCGCCAAACGTCTCGGCCAGTCGCAAAAACTGGTGATAGCGATCGTCACCCGAGCGGAAGATGTCTTTGTAGTTGTCGTCGAACGCGAGTCGCGTGATACCAACCGCGGCTGCCGCACAAGCGATGAAAATGATGGCAATCGTCAGCGCTCGAAACCGGAGCAGAAAGTGAGCGAGCGCGTTCACGGCGCGACTCCATTCGATTTTCGCAGGCTCAGCGTGTTGCGTAGCCCGCGCTCTCCCTGACGCATGACCCAGCGATGCTGCGCGCTCAGCGCCGGCCGCGCCACGAGCGATAATATGTGAAGAATGGGGCGCGCGACGCGGACGGACAAGTCAAAGTCGATCGCTACGCGAGAACCCTTCTGACAGAGGCTACCCGCACCGTGTCCGCACAAATCGCCACTCAGCTCGACGGAAAATTGCTCGGGAAACCGCACTCGCACAACGCGGAAATCGAGCGCCAATTCATACGGCAAAAATCCGCTGGCCCGCGCGCCAAACGATCGAGCGCCACCGTCTGTCCGCCCGGAATCGGCCACCGAGACACCGGCCAGTTGCGGCCACCACTGTGAAATGGCGGCGGTATTCAGAAACAAGCCAGCCACGTCTTCGATGGATCCGTCAACCTCCCAGCGATCGTGAAACGAGAACTCGGCAGTTGCCGAGAGCCGTCGCCACAGCCAACTGCCTTGGCCCCGGCTGGCCAGCGGCGCGACAGTCTTGACCTCCCACGGGGCAACCTGCCGCGAGGTGGACAATGCCATGTGGCAATCGGCATTCCCGGGCGTAAGCCGCGTCCGTGCGCTGGAATTGCAGGTATGACGGCTCATGATGGGCGGCCCTTAACATTTTCAAGACTTAATAGCCTAAGTCTTTGTTGGTGCTGTGTCGCCTTAATAAGCGCAAGGGAAGGCCAAGTGTTACAACCGATTTTTGCGGTATGAGCCGCAGGGCTGGTTTTGTTGCCGAAAGTGTTTTTGCGAACTAGGGTTTCGTTGGCGGATTTGGCTCCCCTTGGCCGGTCCGCGTGTGCCCGTGTCCGGCGTGCCCTTTCGCACTCCTAGCCGCAAAAGGACCATCCCTTGCCTGCAGCCCTCGCGAGCTTGAAAACGCCAGCCCGGCTGGATTTGGCCGAAAACGCGAGCCTGTTTCGCGAAGAATGCGCGTTGCTCGACCATTTGGCCAGCGACCTGTACGCCGATATCGAGCGACTGGGGGACGAGCTGCTGCAAAAGGCCGACGAGTTGGAAGCGGCCCGCGAGCAAGTGACGGAGCGCGGCCGGAAGCTGGCCAGCGAACGGAAAGAAAATGCCCGGCTGATCGAGCTTTTGGAAGCTCAGCAGAGCCAGCTTGACTCCGCTCTGACCGAAATCAGGTCGCTGCGCGACCAAGCGGCCAAAGAGCGGCAGGAAGCTCAGGAACGCGACTCCACGCGATTTGCCGCGCTGGAGCAGTCGCTAACCGCAACAGCAGCCGAGCGCGACCAACTGCTGCAGGAATTGCGAATAGCCCAGGCTTCTGCCAAAGCCTACGCGGGCGAGCTGAATCATGCCGAGTTGTTGGCTCCGCTATTCACGGAAATCGCCGAGTTGCAACAGCAGGTTAAGCAGTCGCAATCATCATGGGCCGATACGAAAGCTGAGCTGACCGCGACGATCGAACAATCGATTGCGGCTCTGCCCAGCGTGGCCGATCCTCTGCCAACCTTGTTGACTGAGTTGGCCGAGATCCGCACGCAAGTCAAGCAATCGCAAACTGCGTTCGATGTAACCAAGACAGAGCTGACCAGCGCCATCAATCAATCGTTGGCGGCGATACCGTCGAGCGGCGATCCAACACCGGCGCTCGTAACGGAGCTGGCCGAACTCCGGAAACAGATTACTCAGTCCCAGACCCACTTGAATGAACTGAAGGCTGAGTTTTCGACGGCTTGGGAGCGATCGTCGGCCCCGGCAGCGGCGGTACAGGAATTGTCGCCGCAATTTGCCACTGAACTGGCCGAAATTCGGCGACAAATCGATCAGACGCACACTCAGCTTGACGATCTGAAGACGCAATTGGCAGCCGTTCACAACCACCCGGCTGTTTCCGACCCGGCAACGGCGGAAGCATTACCCGCGATTGCTTCTGAATTGGGCGAGTTGCGGCAACAGCTTGGCCAGACGCTGGTCCAACTCGATCAGACGAAGCTGGAGCTAACAGCCGCGATCGAGCAGTCGGCCACGCCTGGGGTAGCCACCTCCGATCCGATGCCGTTGCTATTGCCCGAGTTCAAGCAGATGCGAGAGCTGTTGAGCGATACGCAAACGCAACTTGGCGAGGCCCGCGTCGAGATTTACGAAGCCATCGAGCGGTCGGCAGCGGCGGTTGCCGAACAGGCCGCGAAGCCAGCGACAATGGTGCCCGTCACGGACGAAACATCGCGAGCGAAAATTGCCGCCCTGGAGCTGGAACGCCACGATCTGGAAACGGAACTGGAATTGCTGCGGGCGCGAGCCAGCGAGCTACAAACCGTCAATAGCCAGCAAAAGCGCGAACTGGCCGAACAACGGTCGGAAGTGACGAGCGAGTTGCGAGTCTTGCGTGAGTTGCTGACCGAGCAAAGCGAACTCCGAGCCACTAGCGATCGGGAACACGCCGTCGTGAGTGCGGCGACGCACGAAGCCAACACGTCCGAGCCCGACCCGGTCGTCAGTTCGGTGATGGCACAGTTTGCGAGGCTGCAGAAGGATGTCGCACAGCGGCGCAAGAAAAAATAGCCCGAGGCCACCCAGCCATGATTTCTTCAATCACTTTGATCGATACCATGCGACGATTTATTCCCAAGACGGTCAACCACGCGCTGTTCGCCGCCGCGGCGGTTGCGGCTCTTGCCGGTTGGCTCGCCGGTTACTGGCTGCTGGGGGCGGGAGTCGCTTTCGTCGTTTTGTGTGTGGCCGGCACGCGTTCGACTCCTGCCGAGCAGACCACGCCGAGCGCGGCATCCGAACGCCAGGCAGTCGCTGAGACGACTATCGAGCGAGCACCGCCAACTAATCTTTCGCTCGTGGACGAATTGATCTCTCAAGGCCGCACTGCTTTGCTGCTTCGCCCGCAGATTGCCGCGGGCTTGAGCACTCGCGATTTAGGCGTGGCTCAAGACAAGCTCGATGATGAGATGGCGATGGTTCCGGAAGGCCCGGTGGCCCTCCGTGGACGAAGCGCGGATGCGGAAGGCAACACCAATGATCCCCCGCTGGTGCTTGTCGAGGGGCTGTTTCTCGATCGCTACTCGGTCACCAACCGCGAATACCACGCGTTCTTAAGCGCCGGTGGGTACGAACAGATGTCGCTGTGGGATGAAGCAATTTGGCCCGCCGTGCTGGGTTTCGTCGATCGCACGGGGCACCCCGGTCCACGATATTGGGAAAACGGAACCTACAAGGCTGGCAAAGAAGATCATCCCGTGGTGGGCGTGTCGTGGTATGAAGCGTGCGCCTATGCCCGTTGGGTTGGCAAGCGACTGCCGAGCGATGCCGAATGGGTCAAAGCGGCGAGTTGGCCGGTATTTGCGGAAAGCAGACAGCCGGTGCAGCGCCGTTTTCCCTGGGGCGATGCGATGGACCGCCAGCGAGTCAACATCTGGGGGAGTGGGCACGAAGCCACGGTTCCGGTGAAGGCGTTGCCAGCCGGGGCGAGCGTGAACGGCGTGGAGCAGCTCGTGGGGAACGTGTGGGAATGGACGAGCAGCTCGTTCGGTGCCTGGGAAACCCCCAATCATCGCATTGAGACCGACCACCCGCTCAAGAGCATTCGCGGCGGTGCGTTCGACACTTATTTCGAGTCGCAGGCCAATTGCCACTTTCAAAGCGGGGCCGGCCCGCTCGACCGCAAGCACAATGTCGGCTTTCGCTGCGCGCTGGGATTCTGCGATGTGGTGAATATGGGTCTACCCGAAGTGGATACCGTGATTTGTGAAACGGAGGTCGGTCCGGTCGTCGCATCCGCCGGACGCAAACTGACTTCCAGCGAATCGGAACAACTGGTCCTAATGTAAGACGAATACTGCCATGAGAGCACAGGGAACCATCGAACTCGATTCCTACCGGCTAACCGCGTACACGGTGCCGTGCCCCTGCTATATCTGCGGTGGCGGGAATAATTTTGACGCGGAATTGTGCCGCCATTGCCACGCGCCGATGGCGTTAGCTCATCAGGCCAACTCCCAGAAGATCCATCCGCGCATGATCGCGACGATCGGTCCCTCGGGCGCGGGAAAAACGGTCTATCTGGGCATGTTGACCGACATGCTTTCTCGGCAGGACGAGGAGCTAAGCCTGCTCGCCCGGGGTGCGTTTTCGATTCGGTTGCAGCAGCACACGATGTCTGCCCTCAGCCAATGCGAATTTCCCAGCAAGACGCCAAACGAGCCCGATCGCTGGAATTGGGTGCATTGCCAAGTGCTGCGCAAGAAGCACAAACCGACTGAGTTGATTATGCCCGACCTAGCGGGCGAGGCCCTGCTGGAAGAAGTGGATCACCCGAATACTTATCCGGTTATCCGTTCGTTCCTATCCAAGTGCTCCGGTGTGATTGTGCTGATCGACGCGCCGCGGGCCGAAGGTGGGGACAGCGACGAAGATTTTCACACGATGAAGCTCATCAGCTATCTCTGCGAGCTCACGGCTGATAAATCGACCGGCTGGAAGAACAGGCCAACCGCTTTGGTGTTCACCAAGGCGGATCAATGCGAGCGCTGCTTCGAAGATCCGGCCGCGTTTGCCAAGCGGCACACTCCCGGGCTGGTTCAACATGCTCGGGAGCGCTTGAAGCTGCACGAATTCTTCGCGGTGGGTGTCGCCGGGGCGGTGGGCCTGCGGCGCGAACCGCACGGCCGGGTTCTGGTGCCTTTGCGGGTCGAGCCGCGCGGCATTGTGCAGCCGTTCAAGTGGTTGCTCGAACGAATGGACAACAAGTAAACCGTGTCACTGGCCCCTAGCGATTGACGACGCCTCATCTCCCATGCGGCTCAGCTCCCATGCGCCTCGAACAAGCCATTTTCACGTCGCTGCAGGGTTCCCGCCTGGAAGGCTATCAATTAGCCGCGACCAGTTCAGGAATTTCGGCAGAGCGAGCCCGTGAACTGACGCGGTGGGGGCCAGCGCACGATTCTCTGGCCAGCGTGTTGCCCACGGGCCGGAGCATCAACTTCCATCGGCTGGAGAACGACGAGTTTTGTCTGTCTTGCACAACGCTGGCCGGCAGCGAATACAGCGGGCGCGGCGGCGGACGCATCTACACGCAAATGTTCGTGCTCTCGCGCGAAGTGCTGGAGCGATTTGCCAATGATCCGTTTTTGACCGTACGGGCGCTCGACGCGGCGGGCCGGTTGATTGTCCACGACCCTGTTCCCGATTCACTCCCCCGTGTGCCGCTGGTGGGTCGTTGCCAACATCCCGATCCGCAAAGCATCTCGGAAGCGCTCGATCAAATTGGCTCGGAGAATTTGGAGGAGATGGTAACGGCCCTCGCCAGCGCGCAGAGCGTGGCGGTCGCCGCTACCGGTCAGGTTGAGCACTTGTTTCAAGCGGTATTGCACACGTTGACGCCAGCGGAGCGACTCGCCGTGTCTTTCACGACAGGCCTCAAGCACTCAACCTGCCGGTCGTTCAGGCTGTTCGTGTTGCCGAACGATGAACAAACCTTGCGTCAAACGAAGCGTCAAACGGGAGCGTGCGTTATTGATTTAACGTCGGCCGACACCGCTTAGCTTTTACGAGCGGACCGGATTGCGGAGCCGCCACCATTCGCGGGCCAGCAGTCGAGGAAACACAACCGCGTCTTTGGCATAGCGTGCCGCAAGTCGCCGCGGCTCGCTGGCAACACGATAAACCCATTCCAGCCCGACGGAGCGCATCCAGACAGGAGCCCGCGATCGTTCGCCGGCAAGAAAATCGATGGTCGCACCAACGCAGAGGGCCACCTTGGCCCGCAATTGGTTGCGGTGCTTGTGAACCCACAGTTCCTGCTTGGGAGCGCCGAGCCCCACAATCAGAATGTCAGGTTTGGCCGCGGCGATCTTGTTCAGGATCAGCTCGTTCTCTCGTTCGTCGCGCTCAAAGCCCAAGGGCGGACTGTAAGTGCCGACGACTTCCACCCCTGGCCATTGGCGGCGAATGTTTGCTGTAGCCCGTTCGGCAACCCCCGGCGCGGCACCGAGAATGAAGACCGTGAGGGGCTTGGATTCTTCAGCCGAGTCGAAAAGCGCCGGCACCAGGTCCGATCCGGCCACGCGCTCCGGCAAGTCATTGCCCCGGCGATGAAGCAGGCGTGACGCCCACAGCACCGGCGCGCCATCGACCAGCACCATGCCGGCGTCGCGGTAGGACGCCTGCAAGCCAGCATGGTGCTGGAGCATCACCACATGATCGACGTTCGGCGTAACGACAAAATGGCAGCGATCGGCCGAGTCGGCCACCCAAGCCTGAATTTGTGCGACCGCCTCTTCCATGCGCAAGCGGTCGATTTCCACGCCAAACAACTCTACGCGGGCCGGCATAATCGTCTTCCCCCTTACAACCAGACTTCTCCCCGCAACCAATACTGCCAAGGCCCCGGCTGCAGCCAGCGCCCGCGCAAGTGTACCCCACGAATTGGCGAGCCCGCGGATCGCCCTTCAGTGCTGCCAGATTCCCGTGGAATGGTCATGTTTTGCGCTGCAAGGTATGTTTCAACATCACGAATCCGCTGCTCGCCGCGATTGCCGCCCGACGGAATACGAACTAATCTCTAGTGCTCCCTCGCGACGAACTCGATGAACCTGACCGCACCTGTTTTGGCCGCCATTGCCAAGCTACTTAGCGGGGCGACTGTGCGCTGGCACGAATGCCAGCCCGATATGTGCCAGCGGGTCTATTTCGCGAACCACACCAGCCACCTCGATTCGCTCGTTCTGTGGTCCAGCCTGCCGAGCGAGATTCGCGATCTGACACGGCCGGTCGCGGCGAAGGACTATTGGTCGAAAGGGCGGGTGCGGCCGTACATTGCCCGCTGCTTCAATGCCATCCTGATCGATCGCGACGAGGTCAAGGTGCATCAGAGCCCCGTCGATCTGATGATTCGCGAAATTGGGACAAAATATTCGTTGATCGTATTCCCCGAAGGCCGCCGCAACGCGGAAGACGATCTGCAAGACTTCAAGTCGGGCCTGTACTATTTGAGTAAGAAGCGTCCCGACCTGGAGTTGGTTCCCGTTTATATTGACAACGTCAACCGCGTGCTGCCGCGCGGAGAGTTTTTACCCGTGCCGCTGCTCAGTTGCATCACGATCGGTGCCCCCATGTGGTTGGAGCCGAAAGAGAATAAGTTTGATTTCCTCAATCGCGCCCGCGATGCCGTGCGGCGACTCAAGGACGTTTGAATTTCATGCTGCCTGCTGCGTTACTGCCGCTACTCCTGGCTCAGGTCGGGCCGAACATTCGGCTCGACCCGCGCACGAGAATTTTGCTCGGCGTGGTGCTGGGAATTCTGGCCACGGCCTATTTCGTGGGCCGGGCATTGCGCCGCCAGCCGGAGAGCACGTCGAACCCAGCGGTGATCCGCACGTTCAATCTGCGGATTCGCGCGTGGTGGATGATGTTCGTCGTACTGATCGCGGGGCTCATACTGGGCTATGTGTCCACGGTAGTATTGTTCGGCGTGATCTCGTTTTGGGCGTTGCGCGAGTTCATCACGATGACGCCCACGCGTCGTGGCGACCATCGGTCGCTGTTTTGGACCTTTGTCATCTTTACGCCACTGCAATATGTACTCGTGGGTTTTGGGTCGTACATGTATAGCGTTTATACGGTGATGATTCCCGTGTATGCCTCGCTGTTCATTCCCGCGCGAGTGGCCATCGCCGGTGATCCCAAGCGATTTCTGGAGCGGGTGGCAAAAATTCAAGCTGGTCTGTTGATTTGCGTCTATTGCCTCAGTCATGCGCCGGCCATTCTGGGCTTGGAGTTGACAGATGCGATGGGAGCTAGGTGGGTCATTGGCAACGATGCGGCGGGCAATCCCATTCCGGGGAGCAACGCCAGTGTGTTGTTTTTCTTTGTCTTGATGGTGCAACTCAATGATGTGTTCCAATACATGTGGAGCCACTTGCTGGGCAAGCATGTGATCGCGCCGCAGATCAACGCCAGTCGTACCTGGGAGGGCTTCATTGGCGGAGCACTCAGCACGATGCTGGTGGGAATGCTGCTCTCTTGGGCGACGCCGTATGGTCTGTACTGGGCCGGCCCGATCGCTGGGGCGGTGGCTTTGGCTGGCTTCGCGGGCAGCATGACGATGTCGGGAATCAAGCGCGACCGCGGCGTGAAGGATTACGGCACGCTGGTCAGCGGCCACGCCGGCGTTTTGGATCGCATCGATTCGCTCTGCTTCGCCGCTCCCGTCTTCTTTCACCTGACGCGCTTCTTCTTTTCGACGATGGCATAACGATAGTCGTGGGGCACCCGCTTCGCGGGTCGGCTCCGCGAAAGAAACATTTCTTTTGCGGAGCGCAACATACTAACCCGAAGCGTAAGCGAGGGAGAATCACCCAGCCGCGTAGCGGCGGCACAATCCACAAAGCACGCAGTAGCTGGCTGTGCCAACGATTTTTGCTAGAGTTGAAGAATATTCTAGGAGTCTTTGCATGTTGAACCTCTCCCGTAGGCGGTTTGTTCAAGCTTCGTCGGCGCTGGCCGCGTTTTCTTTGCTGCGCGGCAATCCGGCAATCGCGGCGGAAGTCGATCTGATCGTTCGCACGGCTGATCCTTACAACGCCGAGCCGCGACTGTTGGCGCTAGTGGCGGATCACATTACGCCGGTTGAGCAGTTTTATGTTCGCAGTCACGGTCCCGTTCCCAAGGTTGATGCAAAGTCGTTCAAGTTGACGATTGATGGATTGGTCGAATCTCCATTGGAATTCACGCTGGATGATCTCAAGCAATTTTCCGAGTTCACCGTGGAAGCCACGCTGACCTGTGCGGGCAGTCGCCGGCAAGAGTTGAGCGCGATCAAACCCGTCGGCGGCGTGCAGTGGGATGCGGGGGCCATTGGCAACGCCAAATGGACGGGAGTTTCGCTGGCGCAGGTGCTGCAAAAAGCGCGAATCAAACCCGCCGCGAAACACGTCTGGTTCGAGGGGCTCGATCCGATCAAGGAGAAGGATGGTTCGGTGGCTCCGTTCGGCGGCTCGATTCCGCTCAGTAAAGTTCTCAGCTTCATGTTGCCGCGCGGAGGGGTCCGGGTCAAAAATCCCGAATCGCTTCGTGCGCAAAATGTACTGCTCGCCCACTCGATGAACGGCCAGCCGTTGACGCCCGACCACGGTTTTCCGCTACGCAGCATCGTGCCGGGCTACATCGGGGCCCGCAGCGTGAAATGGCTAACGAAGATCACGCTGAGCGACCTTCCCTCCCCGAATCACTATGTGGCGGAGGCATATAAGGTTGTGCAGTCGGATTCAAAGGACGAAGCGGCCGCGGCTGAGCCCATTTACAGCTTTCCTTTGAACGCGGCCATCTGTGCGCCTGCGACGGGGGCGACGGTCAAAGCGGGGGTAACTCGCATTAGCGGTTATGCGTTGGCCGACGGACGGGCACCGGGCAACATTGACAAGGTCGAAATTTCTCGCGACGGCGGGAAAACCTGGTCCGTGGCCCGCTTGCTGGGCACGCCGTCGCTATTTGCCTGGCAACACTGGACGGCCGACTTGGAATTGCCCGCCGGCAAGCACGATCTCGCCGTCCGCGCCACCGACAGCTTCGGGAACGCAATGCCCGAGCGCGGCGAATGGAATTTCAAAGGCTATCTCTACAACGGCTGGCACCACGTCTCGGTCGAAGCGGTCTAACGTACGCCGCTGGAAATAAACCACTTCGTTTAACCCGTAGCCGCAGGCGCAGGCGTCTGACGGCGTATCCACCTCGGTAAACTTACTTCTGCGGGCTGCCAAACATCAATCCGACCAGTCAATTACTCCACGTATGAAATCGGGTCTCTGACGCCATTTTCATCAAAACCCTTGAGCCGCAGCAAGCACGAATCGCAGTGGCCGCAGGCGCGGCCGGAGGGGTCGGGGTCGTAGCAACTGGAGGTGAGCGAATAATCGACGCCGAGCGATAAGCCGCGACGAATGATCTCGGCTTTGGTCAGGTGAATCAGCGGCGCGTGAATTTTGAGCGCTTGTCGCCCCGATACGGCCGCTTTGGTGGCGAGGTTGGCCATCTGCTCGTAAGCCGCGATGTATTCGGGGCGGCAATCGGGATAGCCGCTGTAGTCGAGCGCGTTGACGCCGATGAAGATGTCGCTGGCGTTGTTGACTTCGGCCATCGCGAGCGCAAACGAGAGAAAAATAGTGTTCCGCGCGGGGACATACGTGATCGGAATTTCGCTGCCGATCTCCACGGCCATTTGCTTCTTCGGCACCGGCAGATCGCTCGTCAGCGCCGAGCCCCCGAACTGCCGCAAGTCGATATCGATCACCCAGTGCGACGCCACGCCCAAACTCTTCGCCACCCGCTCCGCCGCCGCCAGCTCAATATCATGCCGCTGGCCATACCAAAAGCTCAGCGCATGGCAGTTGAACCCCTCACCACGGGCAATAGCCAGCGTCGTAGCCGAATCGAGGCCACCACTCAGCAAAACAACGGCGGCAGGGGAAGTTTTCATGGAATGTTGGGCAAGTGGCATGCTGTTTCAATCGTGATTTTACAGTTTTTCGGGCGAGGTGGGCAAAGTGACGATGGTTTGCGCATTGACGCTCTACAGCTTGTAGGTGGAGTTTTGAGGTAAGCGTGTGATACGCTGATGAGATGCGTTGGGCATATCCTTGGTTGCAGTTCAACCTGAGAACCCTGTTTGCAGCGGTGACGCTGTGCGCCATCGGCACGTGGTACTGGTATCAGCGGCCCTATCCGGTGGAAACGTGGGTTTCATCAGCTCCCGGAGATTGCTTCTTCGGCGGGAAGCCGACTAGACCGCCGCCCCCCAAGGATCTTCGAGAGGTGCAGTACTATCGTCGTGTTCGCGGAAAACAGCCCGTTAAGCACGGGCCGTATTACTTGTACGATGCGAAGGGCAGGTTACAGGGGACTGGATACTACCGCGACGATAAGGCTGACGGCGAATTCACAGGCTACTGGACGGACGGCGGCAAGACGACTTGAAAGATAGTGCGAGGGTTAGTCGAAGGTCCGCAACAATGGCGGAATGGCCGGGGGAAGTTATTGGCAGTCGAATCTTTCGTTCATGGAAAACGACAGGGGCCAAGTCGTAAATGGGACGGCAACGGAAATCTGCTGAGCGAAGAAAATTACGATAGGGATATTCTGCATGGACCATATCTCAAACCGATTGAAAATTCCTTGCACAAGGTGAGTGGCTCGTTTGAGCGGGGTGTTCCAAACGGCGAGTGGAAATGGTCGCTCGAAGGCAGTGACATCCAGCAGATCACCGGCGAATGGCGTGAAGGGCAACCAGATGGTTGTTGGGAGTGGACGGATCGTGCCGGCAGATCAAAACTTGCGGCGAAATTTGAGGCGGGTGAAGTGGTCAGCGTCGAGCCTAGCGACTTTAGCCCGCGCGTGATGGAACACGTAGTGCGGAAGGCCGGCCGCTCCCCGGAGACCTTGGCGTATTCATTTCAGCGCCCGGCGGATTCCGACTCACGCGAACTTTCCCTCGAAGATTTGGTTGACCGCGTTTGTTTTGGCAATCTCGGTGCAATTCCCGATGTAAGCGGCCTGAAGTTAGCCGCGCTGGATAGCGCGAGAAAAGTGGTTGTGGAACCTGCTGGGATTTCTTGGCTGTTTGCGCTGCGCGGCGAATTGGCCCAGCATGGTTTGGGGTATGACCTGCGGTACGGCGCGGTATGCATCGACACGTTGGAAGGAATCGCGGCGTGGCAGGACGTGACGGGCGTGCTGAGCATCATCCCTGCAGTTCGCTCACGGCTGCACGAGGAATGGAGTAGTTCGACGTTGATTGATGTCGTAGAAATGCCACTCCGCGATGTATTTGTGTTTCTCTCCGAAACTCACATGGTCCAGATCGATACTTCCCGGCTGCCGGAAACAGCGGCTTCGGGAGAAACGAAAACAACGCTTGATACTCCCGTGACAATCAATGTTCAAAGCGTATCATTCCGCGATGGACTTGGGCTATTGCTCAAGCAGCTAGAGCTGCGAGCTTGGCTGGCGGGAGAAACGATTGTGATCGGACCGAGACAATAACAACATTCTCTGCGTCTCCGCGCCCCTGCGCCTCTGCGTTTAATCCAAATCAGTTGCTTTCCCGCGCCCAGTTCGATTTAATAAAAGCTGCCCACCCAGTCCGCTCCCACCTAGAAGCACGTGTTATGGACCGCGATACGCTTGTCCGCTCGTCGCGCCGGCATTTTTTGGCTCAGCAATCCGTCGGCATCGGCTCGCTGGCGCTGGCGTGGTTGCTCAATCAGGACGAACTGCGCGCGGCACCAGCCAAAGGAGCGCCTCCGAAGCCGACGCTGGAGAAGCCGACGTATGACTTGAAGCCGAAGCCGGCGGATCGTCCGGCGAAGGCGACGGCGATGATTTCGATCTTCATGCAAGGCGGGCCGAGCCATATCGATCTGTTCGACCCGAAGCCGGAGCTGACGAAGCATCACCTACAGAATTTCAAGGGGGACATCAAATACGACAACGCGGCCGAGTCGAGCGCAAAGCTGTTCGGGAGCCCGTGGAAGTTTTCAAAACATGGCGAGTGCGGGATGGAGCTGTCGGAGCTCGTGCCATGCCTGGGGGAAGTGGCCGACGACATCACGCTCGTGCGGTCAATGCACACGGGAGTGAACAACCATGGCCAATCGATCAACGCGCTGAATGGCGGCCGCTCGACGGGTGGCCGGCCGGTGCTGGGCTCGTGGCTGACGTATGCCCTCGGGAGCGAGAGCCAGGAGCTGCCGGCGTATATGGTGCTGAGCGATCCGACGGGGCTGCCGGTGATCGGCGTCGATAATTGGTCCTGCGGCTGGCTCCCCTCGCTCTATCAAGGCACGGTCGTCCGCTCGCAAGAGCCGCGAATACTCAACCTCGACCCGCCCCCCTCGATTCCACCCAAGGCCCAGCAGAATTTTTTGAGCTACCTGCAAAAGCTGAACGAAGAGCACCTCAGCCAGCGGCCGGGCGAGACGGACCTCGCCGCACGCATCGCCAGCTATCAACTTGCCGCAAAGATGCAGACGGCGGCCAAAGAGGCGCTCGACATTTCGCAGGAGACAGCCGCGACCCACCGTATGTACGGCCTCGACAACCCCGATACGAAAGTCTGGGGTGAGCGGTGCCTGATCGCCCGCCGCCTGGTCGAGCGGGGCGTGCGGTTCGTGCAAATTCCCTGCGGCAACCAGCACTGGGACCATCACGGCGGCATCGTGAAAGCCCTCCCCCTGCGGTGCAAGCAAAACGACCAGCCCACCGCGGCGCTGGTGAAAGATTTGAAGCAGCGGGGCCTGCTCGATACGACGCTCGTTCACTGGGGTGGCGAAATGGGGCGGCTGCCCGTCGTGCAAAACGAAAAGAACATCGGCCGCGACCACAACACTTACGGCTTCTCCGTCTGGCTCGCCGGCGGCGGCCTCAAAGGCGGCTACGTTCACGGTGCCACCGACGAATTCGGCCACAAAGCCGTCGAAAACGTCGTCAACCACTACGACTTCCACGCCACTCTCCTCCACCTCTTCGGCCTCGAACAAGGCCGCACAACTTTTCAACGCGCGAGCGGGCTGGGGTCGCTCATTGATGGACAGCCGGCGCGAGTGGTGGAGGAGTTACTGGCGTAGGGGGCTGTGACAACCATTTCGATTAACCTGCCACTGCCAACAGCCGGGAGCAAACCTGCTCCCGGTCCGGAGTGGACGAAAATGGGCGGCATTACCCAACAACTTTGGGACCAAGTTTTGTCCCGGCTGGAAGGTTGGTAGAGTTCGTGAATCTATTCACGAAGTATGAGGGAAACGGTTTGACATTTGCTTGTGAATGGGCCTAGACTGGGTGCTTGCCGCTGAGGGCGTTCGCCCTATTACTCGTCGCAAAGCAGCGGCCAGAAAAGAGTTAATCCGTGCTCGCTAGTTTTCTCAACCACCATAGGCGGAGGTTTGGGTTATGCACGTTCGCGACGTTCTTTCGGGCAAGAGTAGTCTCGTTCACACCTGCACACCAGACGACACGTTGGCCGATGTGGCCGATTTGCTCGTCGGCCACAACATTGGCTCGCTGATTGTAATGCAGGACGAGGAGATGGTCGGCATCATCACCGAGCGCGACATTCTGCGGGCCTGCGCCGCGACCCGCGGGCCGCTGGAGTTTTTGAAAGTCTCAGAGCGGATGACGCGCTGTCCGGTCGTCTCCTCCCCCAACGACGAAGTGGCCGACATCATGTGCATCATGACCGAACGCCGCATCCGCCACGTCCCCGTCGTCGAACGCGGCCACCTGATCGGCATCGTCTCCATCGGCGACACCGTCAAAGCCCAGCACGACGAGCTCTGCCGGGAAAATCACTACCTCAAAAGCTACATCCAATCGTAGGTGGTAGCGCGCCGCCAGGTTGGAGCCATGTGGTTACTCAAATGACCAATGTTCAAGCACCAATGACCAATCCATGAATTATTGGTCATTGGGATTTGGTCCTTGGTCATTCTTTTTCACTTCTTCAGCCACTTATCGCAATAGTTGGCAAAGACTTCCCAATCCGCCCTCGTCATCGCGTGGCTGCCCGGGCGAATAAAATAGCCCAACCGGCTGTCGGTGAGCTTGTTCATCTCGGCAGTGGCGTCTGGGGCAATGCCTTCTGCGCCTAACAGCTTATAGACAGGCGCGGCGGCTTTGAGGATTTCAAGTTGCCCGCTGGGATTGGCCCACAGGTCTTCTTCAGCATTGGGAAAAAGCACCGGTCGCGGCGCACACAGCGCAACGAGGCAGTGCTGATCGAACGGCAGCCGGTGTGTTTTCTCGCTGAATTGGTTCGTCAGCTCGCGGCGTTTGGCCGGACTCGCATTCGCAGGGATTTCCACCGGGTCGGCGAACTTCTTGAAGCTGCCGTTAAACCAGTGGGGAAACGACGTATTGATCTGCCGCACCTGTTCCGCCCGCGTATCGGTGTTGCGGCTGGGGGCAGCGCCACCGCAGCCGGATTGCAGCGGAATAACGACGGCGATCCGCTCATCAAACGCGCCGGCCAGCAGCGCCGTTTTTCCGTTCCGCGAGTGGCCAACAACGGCAATCCGCTTGGAATCAAGCGTGTCCTTGCCATACTGTTCCACCAAATCGACCACGCGGTGAAAGCCCCACGCCCACAGCATAATCGTACCCGCGTCATCCGCCGCCGCCGCCGTCGTCTGTCCCGGCTTATAAAACGCCGGCCCGATCCCATCGGTCATGTCGGTGTTATCCGAATCGACATCGCCGCAATAGAAATTCGCCAGGGCATAACCCCGATCAATGATGAGGTCGATGTTCCACGTATCTTTTTGCGCGCCGCGGCCTTTTTCGGTCGCGCGGTCATTAACAACGCCGGGACAGGTGTTGCGGCACCAGCCCTCCGGCAAATGAATCCGCGAATCTTCGAGCAGTGTGTGATTGCCGCAGAAATTCATGCCGACAAATACCGGCGGCTTCTTAACGTGATTGGGAATCGCTAACAGCACGTAGAGTGGTTGCGACAGCGACGGCTGCTCGAACGTAATTCTGACTTCCACGAGCGTCGCCTTGCCGCCCAGTGCTTTTTCGTCGCGAAACAGCTCGGTGTAGCTCTGCTTGGTTGGCGTCGGCGGCAGTCGGCCATACATATAGTGCTGAAACAGCGCCTTCAGCTCCGGCTTACGCTGCGTTTCCCATTGAGCTTTGGTAGTGACTTTCGTGCCGTCGAGCATCGTGAGCGGATCTGGCAGCTCAGGCCGCGCGGGAAGCTGGTCAGGTGAAGGAAAATCGGCGGCGAAGCCACCAGAAAGCAACGTCAACATAAAAATGCCGGCGGAAATTGCAAAAGTGCGAAGCATGAAGAAAACTCCGAGGGTTACGGCGATAGCGGTGCTTCGGCCTGTTTGATTTTGGTCGAGATCAAGTTTTTAACAGCCGGCTTAAGCTGCTCATCGCAGTCGAAAGTCTTGGTCAGATCGAACAAATCGGGAATAAAGACGTAGGCGTCGCTGAGAGCGAGCTGTTGCACGGCGGGCCACAGGATTTCGGCCAGCGTTTCGTTTTTCTCCGACCATTGCACCCAGCGGCGAGTGTCGCCAGGTTGCTCGGCATCCAGGTACTGCATGAGGATGCCCGCATCGCCGGGCCGCCGCAGCCGCGTGCCCTGCGAGCCGACGAGCACATGCCAATCTTTCTTGCCGTTGATCGCGGTGAAGTATTTTTGCGAGCGGACGTATTTCTCAGTATCGCCCGTCAAATCCTCGTGCCGCTCGCCGGTGATTTGCATCCGCAACAGCGGCAGCTCGTAGTAGGAATACGATCGCCGCTCGAATGTTTGCGGGCAGAACTCCAGGCCATGCACGCCGCCGAAAATGACCGTGACGACGAAGACAAGTAGAATTGCGCACAACAGGCCAATGAACGACCAGCCGACGAAGGGGAGCCAGGGGCGGGTGCCGGCCGAGCCGGGCGATGAGGAATCGGTGGACATGCCGTGCATTATTCCCCGCCGCTGGCGGTGAAGGCAACCCGCGTGCTAGCAGCGGCGTTTTCGCCTTGGCTGCATCTTAGCCGAACGTCTATGATTCGCGGCTCCCGCAGCCGGGGCGACTAAGCCCTGGCTTTTGACCTCTGACCTGTCGTTGCACCATCATGCAGTTTTTTTCGCTGCGAGCGATTTTTCTCGTGGGTTTCATCGTTGCGATGCCCGTGCTGGCGCTCCCCTCGGTGGCGCGGCGGATCGACGAATGGCTGTATGGAGCCCCACCGGCCGATTTTGGCCGGCCGCCCGTGCCGCCGCCGTTGACCCAAGAGCCGATTGCCCCGGTCGCGCGGTCTCCCGTGGCCCCCGCGCGATTCGACGAGCCGAGCCCCGCGCCGCAGAGTTACGTGCAACAGGCCTCGGCGACAAGTGGCTACGACACAGCCGTTCCTCCACCGCTCGCCGCGTCGCCGTTCATGCCAGCGGCCGACACCGTGCCCCTGGCTGCCTCGCCGGCTGAACCACAAATCGACGAGCGCACAATCGCTCGCCTGCAACAAATTCGTCAGCGCCTGGAGGAACTCGGCGCTGAATATGTGCTGGTCGATACGCAGGAGAGCGGTCGCTTTCGTTTTCACTGCCGCATGATCGTGGATGCACGCACGCGGGCCACGCGCTCGTTCGAGGGTGCCTCGTTCGATCCGGTTGCGGCGGGCGAACAAGTGCTCGGCGATGTCGAAAAATGGCGCGCCACGCCTGCAACTAGTCCCGTCGGGGTTGGACCGTAGAATTTGGCAACCAGCAAGCGAGACAAGAAGTTGATCAGCTCCATTCAACGCTTGCGAAAGAATCACTACGTGCGTCGGCTGTTGCTGGCCACGCTGGGGATAGCGCTGTTCGCTGTGGCGGGTGCCGTGGGAAGTGCATATTGGGCATCGCGGCGAGCTCCTTCGTTTTATCGTGCGGCGCTCGCGTCGTCGCCGGCAGAAGCCATCGAGCAAGGGGAGCGATTCGAGCGGGCGGCGCTGGCCCTGCACAACCAGTCCCAGCACGCAGGCCGCTGGGAGACATCCCTCTCGGCAGACGAAATCAACGGCTGGCTGGCGACGGAGCTGCCGGCAAAATTTCCCCAACTTTTGCCAACAGGCATCTCAGAGCCGCGCGTGGCGATCGATGGAGACATGTTTCATATCGCGGTCCGTTACAGCCGCGGCAATGTCGATACGGTTTTGTCGATCTCGGGCGAGGCATATTTGACGGCCCAGACGAACGAAATTGCGATTCGCCTCGACAGCGCCCACGCAGGGTTGGTTCCGATTCCGCTGGGGCGCGTGATTCAGGAAATTGACGATCGCGCGGAGAAAAATGACGTGTCGCTGCGCTGGACAGAGGTGAAGGGCTTGCCCGTCGCGCTGATTCGTTTGACGCTCGACCGCGACGACAATCAAGGCCGCGTGGTGCTCGACCGGCTCTCGACTGCGAACAATCAGCTTCTATTGGCCGGTCGTACCGAAATGTCTGCGGCGACGGAGGAGAGCCGGCCGGCGACAGCGGGTCAGGGAGACAAGACGACGCGCCAGCGTTGAGAGTCGCTTGTATCTTGCTCGATGACCAGCGTGCCGCGCAGTTTTTGGCCGTTGATCCGCGCTTCGTAACGTGCTGGCGTTTGGCTCACCCAGTCGAAATCACCGCGATCGATGCGCTTGACGGTGCCGCGATTCTCAGAAACCGGTCCTTCATAATCGAGGTACAGCGGGCGATGATCCGGCAGGCGCTGGGCAGTGACGGACTGTTCGATCGTGGGCAGTTGCTCGACGGCCCACGTCAGCAGCACATCACCATGCTCGAACATCATGTCGAAATGCGTCGGATGGACATAGCCGGCAGGTGTTTCGTGCAATAAGACGACGAAGCGGGGCATGAGCATATCGTAACTCAACACACACGCCTGAGTAAGTTTGGTTTTACGCCAATCCGAGTACCCAGTACGAAGTACTCAGTACCGAGTACAATTCAGTCCCGCTTACGACTGACTTATCACGTCTTCGACGACTCTTTTTCCCACCCCGCACGCCACAATGTCCGAAACCTGGACCGTCCTTCGACTGCTCACCTGGACGACCGATTTTTTGAAGTCGCACGGTTCCGAAAGCCCGCGGCTGGATGCGGAAGTCCTCTTGGCTCATGCTCGCGGCTGCGAGCGGATCATGCTGTACGCAGCATTCGACCAAATTGTCGATGACGAAACGCGGGCCAAATTTCGCGATCTCGTCAAACGCCGTTCCACCGGCGAACCCGTGGCCTATCTCGTCGGCAGTCGGGAGTTTTATTCGCTTTCGTTCAAGGTCACGCCAGCCGTCCTCATTCCGCGGCCCGAAACCGAATTCGTCGTCGTCGCCGTGCTAGACGTGATAAAGAATTCAGAATGTTGGGTCGCTGACGTCGGCACCGGCAGTGGCGCGATTGCGGTGACGGTGGCCAAGCATGAGCCGGCAGTGAAGGTAGTAGCGATTGATATTAGTCCGGCCACATTGGCCATCGCCCAGGAGAACGCGACAACACACGGCGTATCGGAGCGGATCGAGTTCAAGGAAGGGGATTTGTTGGCCTCGCTCCCGGCTGAGCCTCGCTTTGCGGTGATCGCCAGCAACCCACCCTACATCGGCGAGGCAGAAATCAGCTCGCTCGCACCCTCCGTGATCAATCACGAGCCGCGCAACGCGCTGATTGGCGGTCCCACCGGCACCGAAATTATCCAGCGGCTGATCCCTCAAGCCGCCGAGCGACTCCTCCCCGGCGGCTGGCTCATTCTCGAATTCAGCCCCATCATCGCCAACCGCGTCGCTGAGCTGATCTCCGCCGACGGGCGATTTGAGGAAGCAACAATCACGAAAGACCTCGCTGGCTTGGCGCGGGTTGTGAAGGCACGGCGGAAATCGTGAGGCTACAGGAGGTGAATCGCTAATCGTGATTGCTGCCGTCTGGAGAACGCGGACCTCCCGTATTTTTGATTTTCGGTGGAGAAGCCCGCTCGTTCTCGTCCGGGCTGCAATGTTACGATAAGGTGAGCAAATCCCGCCTGTAAATTGCCGAGTCAGAATCCCTCCCCTTCGGCAACAACGGTTTGTTTGCCTCAAACTCCTTCCCCCCAACTCGTTGAGTCACCGCATGCCCTGCGCCTTTCGTTCAGCTCTCGCACCCTTCCTGACGTTGTTTTTGGCGTTTTCAGCCGTCAGCCTATCCGCCGCCGATTGGCCCACCTTTCGCGGCCCCGACCGCACCGCCGTCTCCCCCAATGTCGGCCTGCTCGATTCCTGGCCCGCCGATGGCCCACCGCTGGTCTGGAAAGCCGAAGGCACCGGTCGCGGCTATTCTAGCCTGGCCATTGCCGCCGGCCGCATCTACACGCTGGGTGACGGCATCGCCGCCGCCGAAGACAAAGACGAATACCTCATGTGCCTCGATCAGCGCGATGGCAAGCTGATCTGGAAGACCAAGACCGGTCCCGCTTGGAACTCAGGTCAATCAAACTGGCAAAGCTCCCGCAGCACACCCACGGTCGATGGCGACCGCGTCTATGCACTGACTGCCGCCGGCGAACTCGTCTGCTGCGATACGGCTTCAGGCAAAGAAAACTGGCGAAAGAATCTGAAGAGCGAGTTTGGCGGCAAAAAGGCCGACGGCTGGGGTTACAGCGAATCGGTATTGGTCGATGGCGATAATCTTGTCTGCACTCCCGGCGGCACGCAGACGACGATGACCGCGCTCGACAAGCGCACCGGCGATGTGAAATGGAAAACGGTCCGCGAGGGAGACACCGGCACTGGCCATGCGTCGATCGTCATTTCCAAAATCGGCGACACGCGAGTTTATATTCAAACGACCGGCTTGGGTGCGCTCGGCGTGCGTGCTACCGATGGCAAGCTACTGTGGTCCTATCCGATCGACAAGACAATCTCCGTCATCCCCACGCCCATCGTCCGCAACGACCTGGTCTTTTTCACCGCCGGCTACAAACGGGGCGGCGCGCTCCTCAAACAATCCCCCGATGCGGACGGCGGCGTGAAGATCGATGAAATCTATCCGATTAAGCCCGAACTCGCCAATAAACACGGTGGCGTCGTCCTCGTTGGGGACCCACGGCAATCGCATCTAATCTTCCGGCACTATTGCAAGGGTCTGGTCTTAGGCAAGGGCCGTTGCTTTGATTCCTTCGTGGAGCACCAAACTCACGGAGGATTTTTCGATGTCTCAGAGGCTCGTTGCCGTTTTCACCC
>JANNTN010000299.1:0-1634 GCA_031394445.1 Anatilimnocola sp. | reverse complement strand
TCGGCCATTTAGTTGAATCTCCAGCGCATGACGTAATTCTCCGTGTGGATACCTGCGTCGAGTTCGCTTTCTGCTTCGGCCAAGTCTTACGGCGCTCGTTTATCGCTGGCGACTGCACAGGTGAAATAGACAAATGACACAAGAAACGTGAAAGGATCGTGAAAAATCAGCCAGTTGGTGAAGAGACCAGCCTGGGCCTCGCCAATCGTCACCAAGTTCATGGAGCCGACGATTAGCACGGGAATTACGATGCACAGCCCCATCGGCACTTCGTAGCTGACCACCTGAGCCGCTTCACGCATGCCGCCGAACAGTGACCACTTCGATCCCGACGCGTAGCCGGCCAAAATCACGCCGAATACTTCGAGCCCCAGCACGGCCACGATAAAAAACACACCGACATTGATTTCCTGCGCTGCCCAGCCATTGGCAAAGGGGAGGGCCATATAGGCAGTAAAGCTGGCGGCGAAGCTGACATACGGTGCCAACTTAAAGAGCAGCGCATCGGCATCTTTGGGGATGATGTCTTCCTTGGCCACGAGCTTGATGCCGTCGGCCAGCGTCTGCAGCCAGCCGAACCTGCCGCCCACCCGCGTTGGGCCGAGCCGGTCTTGAATGCGACCGGCGATCTTGCGCTCCATCCAAATGAAGATCAGCGCGCCGACCGCGACGACATTGATGAGCAGGGCCAGATGCACGCCCACGGCCAGGGCATATCCCAGCCATGAATCCAGCGGCACCCATGCGCCGAGCGCCTGGTGCAAAATCTTGTTGAAAAACAGTGCCACAGTTGTTTGCCCGATTCCAGCCGCTGACCGCACGGAAAGACAATAGCCGTAAGTCTTTCCGTCGCCTCAAGTGCGTGCTCAATCGTCGTGATAGCATGCCCCGGCCACGAAAGTTTGTGAAATATGGCACAAGGCGGGTGAAATCGGCAAGCCCCCCACCGTCACAATTGGTTACGCACCACACGCCAGCCTGTAGCAGAGCGAGCCATCCAGGTAAGCATCACAGGTGCTTTCGATGCATTTGCGCTGCAACATCAATTAGCCTGGCACGAGCTTCAAGGCGGATTTTTGGCAATTGCTCGGCACCGTTCTCGATTCCCCATAGCGCGCCTGCCATCGCTCCGATTGTATCCACGTCGCCGCGACAAGCGATGATGAGCTCCATCATCTCCTCAAACGATGAATTCCTGTGTGTTAGGGCGATGTAGAGTGCGGTTGGACAAGATGTGGTTGCTGTCATTCCATTCCCGAGTTTCATAGCGATATCCCGCGAAGTTGGTTTTTCCTTCGCTTCGATCCAGGACCGAACCAACTTCAATCGTCCTGATATTTCAGGCGTCGAGCATACGGTTTCCGCGATATTCAGGATTTTTGCCGTGCTTTCCCTCTCCAGTAGAGCGAGGGCGGCGACCGCAATCAAAACAGCACCTTCGATCCCTAGTGGATGCGCATGAGTGATACTGGCGGAGATTCGTGCGGCCGCGATTAGCCCATCACGGTCGTGAGCGTAAAACAGCGCTAATACGGGCGCACGCATTGCTGCGCCATTCCCATATGAGCCCGCCGCGTAAACGGCTTTGGAGGCTTCCTGCCATGGCATACCACGTCGGATGCGCTTGAGAACAC
>JANNTN010000279.1:0-4205 GCA_031394445.1 Anatilimnocola sp. | reverse complement strand
CGAAGGTCACGGGAACGACGAGCGGTGCGAGCGTCACCTTCGATGTTAGCTCGGCCGTTACGGCGATTGCGCGGCCGCCAGAAGCGACGATGCGTTCGACCGCGGCTTCGTTATCAGCACGATTGCGGCCAACGAGCGCGGGAATAGCCCCTTCGGCGGCTAACACGCGACTGATGGCTTCACCAATGCCTTTGGCACCGCCCGTGACAATGACCACGCGGTCGGCGAGATTTAGATCCATGAGCGAATTAGGGCGACAGGGCGACGCGAAAGCCGGTGAGATAGCTGGCAACCGCCCGGGGCTCGCGCGCGGCCGAGCGACAGAACCAGACACGATCCGTGCCGCCCGCGGCCGAGCCTCCCCGCCACACCGGGGCACCGTCCCCCGCAACGGCGATCTCGGCGGCGTTGCCCAGCATGTCGAACAAGCCAAAGGCGTTGGGCTGTTTTTCTTGGACGGCCGATCGGTTGGTCAGCGCAACGAACTGAGCGGCAGCGGAGGGATCGTCACCCCAGGGCCACTGCGTGACAGCACCGGCCCGGCAGGCATATTCCCATTGAATCTCCGTGGGGACAACGTACTTGCGGTTGTCTTTTTCACTCAACCACTCACAAAAGGCTTTGGCATCCGCCAGGGTAACGCAGACGACGGGAAACTGTGGATCGGAAGCAAAATCAGAGTGCTTCCAGATGTATTCGGGCTTTGATTCGGCCAGTTTGCCTTCGCTGGGAGGGCGCTCGGCTCCTTTGCCGTCGCGCTCGGCAGTAGTTTTGTAGTTCGTGGCCTCGACGAACGCGCGGAATTGCGCCACGGTCACTTCGCTCGCACCGAGCCAAAATGGTTCATCGACCTTGCCCGGCTTCTGCGCTTCTTCACGCAAAAGCCAACGCGTCGAACTGGGAACATGGACAATCGCATCATCCATTTGGCGAGCGGAGGAGCCCATTTGAAACTTTCCTGGCGGAACCAGGATCAGCTTCATGCCGATGGCATTGCTGATCTCCACGGGTTGGCCGAGTTGTTTCGACAAGGCGGCTTGCTGTTGCTTGGCGGCGGCGGGAGTGAACGGCAACTCGGAGACGATCGGCTTATCGCCAGAATTGGCGGCAGCAGAACTACTGGAGGATGAGGAACCGACGGCGCTAGACTTTTCACCATTGGGGTTCAGTTCTGAACTGGCGATGGGGGCCGGCTCAATCTCCGCGGGCGGTGGATCATTCGAGATTGGTGGGGCCTTGCCGCCGCGCTGCAGGGCGACAGCAATCGCCAGGCCGACGATTGCCACCACTGCCAATCCGCCGACGCCAATCATGATTTTGGTAAGCGGGTCGATTGGCGCGCGGGGGCGGCGATCGGTCCACGCGGCGACGCCAGCCGGGGGTTTTTCCGTCGTGGGAGGAGATAGCAAGGTCGCCGGGGACTGCATAGCTGGCGGGGAATCCGGTTGAGCCCGGACGGAGACCATGGTGTCCGGGTCGGTCTCGCTGCTCTTGAAGTTCTGCGTGACTTCCGTGGAGTTGGCGGGCGTGGCCTGGGCGACCTCGACGACGACGGAGCCGAACGCGGAAGTGCCGCTGACGCTGGGAAACTTGCCAAGGGAGCTCATGCCGGCATCGCGCGACATGGAGGACATGAACTCGGACAGCTTGTATTCGACGGAATCGACCGGCTCGGCCATGACGGAAGCCGACTGCGGCCCGCCATGCAGGCAGCTTTCGAGTTGCGCAATCAGCTCCCCCATGGTTTGCTGGCGATCTTCGGGCAGCTTTGCCACCATTTTCCGCCAGATCATCTCAACCGCGGCTGGCACATCCGAGCGCTTCTCTCGCAACGAGGGGATCGGATCATCTCGATGCGCCATGAGTTTTCGCATGACGGTGTCGCCGCTGTAGAGCACTTCGCCGGTCAGCAGCCGATAGAGCGTACATCCAAGGCTGTAGATATCGGCGCGAGCATCGACGGAATGTGTGTTCTCGGCCTGCTCGGGTGCCATGAAATCGACGGTTCCGAGCACCTGGCCTTCGGTCGTCAGGTGTGGAGAGTCATCGGGTTTTTCGATGCGGGCCAGGCCCATGTCGAGAATTTTCAGCGTGCCATCGCGATCGACCAGCAAATTCGAGGGCTTGATATCGCGATGGACGATTCCTTTCCCGTGAGCATAGGCCAGGCCGCGGGCGGCTTGCAGCGTGTAATCGAGCGCCATGGCTACCGGCAACGGACCATGCGTCTTGATAAGCGCGCCCAGATCGATGCCATCGACGTGCTCCATCACGTAGTAATGAGCGCCGTCGTATTCATTAGCATCGAAGGCCGTGACGATGTTGGTGTGAATCAATCGGGCTGCCGCTTGAACCTCTTGCTGAAAGCGACGAATGGAACCTTCGTCTTCCAGCATTTCCGGCGAGATGAGCTTGATCGCGACGACGCGCTTCATGCGGCGGTGCTCGGCCTTCATAACTTGACCCATGCCGCCTTGGCCGAGCTTGTCGAGAATGGCGTATTCACCGAACGACAGCGACCTGGGTTTTCCTTTCAGCAGCGCCAGCGCTTGAAACTTGGTGAGTTTGCCGGCACGCACCAGTTCCGTAGCGAGCCCTTTGGGATCTTTGGGTTTCTTCTCAGCGGGTATGCGCTCGTGAGCTTGCTTGAGTTCGGCGACCGTTAACACGTTGCTGGCGATCGTGCATTCGTAGAAATCTTCGATCGTGGCGGGCTGCTTGCCTTCTTGCCAACGAATGGCCGGCTGAGACAGCCAAGCGCTACTGGTGCCAACGCCGGAGGCCGCTTGACGCTTCATTTGCTCGCGGAGCAATGAGTCGTAGGCTGAACGCTCGGTGGGATCCAACAGCCGCTGACGCGCGCGACTGATTTCGTTGAGCAGTTTCTGCGAGAGTGTGCCGTGCTTGCCGCCTTGAAAGGTCTTGAGCAGCGCCATGCGTTGATGCGCGGCGGTATCGATCACGTCGGGGTCGGTTTCGAATGGCCGCAGGCCCAACAGCCGGTAGAGCGATGCCGGCTGTTCATCAGGCCCGATTCCGAGCCACTTGTGATAGGGATCAAACGGGGCAGACATATCCGGCAGGGCTTATAGATTGCCCCGAGGGGGAGGGCGGGGCAAGGCGGGGCTTTCAGTAGTAACCAATCTACCGTAAAGCCCCAGAGAACCCAGGTCAAGAAAAATTCCTACGATTTTTTTCGCGTAAGTCTCGGGGATTGTGGTCTTAAAGCGTAGTGGCGGCAACATCGCCGTAGTGATTTTCAGAAGTAAGCGGATTTTCAGGGAACGACAAAGGGGCGGCGAGCGTCCAAATAGTCGATTTTTCTAAAAAACGCAGAGAATAGGCTGGAGTTGGCGTACGACGCTGCCGACACTTAGGTTACAATGGCCTTATTCAATTTTTGGAAAAAAATACGCCGCTGCCGTATCTGGAGAGAAGAGATGCATTCGTATCGCATTGTTTGGGAAGACGAGGCCAAGGCCCGCGAAATTGAACTGTTCGTCCGGTACGGCCTGGCGGCTGGAATCGTGTCGGTTCACGAGGTTCGCCCAACGGCGGTCACTTTGTACGACAAGGCGACCAAGCAGCCCATTCGCACGTTGCCCATCCACACTGCGACGGCACGCCGTTTGCTAGCGGAGATTTTTTTGGCCAGCCGCGATGCGGAAACATCGCTGGAAGACGAGATTCTCGCGGCCCACGCCTTGCTGGATGATGAAGTTGGCGCGGCGGTTTAGGCCGGAAGCTCTGGGCCGGAGGACTTAATCGTACTGCGCGGAGTACTTCTCTTCGCCTGTGGGAAGGGTTCGCGGGCCGAGTGGCGCGCAGGCACATCCGGCGACAAACGGCAGGAGGATTAGGGCGGCGATCCATAACGAGCCCATATTAGCCACCTTCCGGTTCGGTACGGCCCGGAATGCTAATAACGGCGGTTGATGGGATCAATCGCGTTTGTGGTGAAGCGATTCGGATGCGGTTGGGTCAAGCAACGCTAATAGGCTACGCAGTTCTTCTTCGCTCATCGGCTTAGTGAGATGTAAATCGAAGCCTGATTCATAGGCTTTGCGTTTGTCTTCGTCGCGCGACCAGTCGGTGACGGCGACCAAGATCACGTGGGTTCCGCCCGGTTGCTGGCGAATGCTGGCGACCGTTTCATAGCCATCGCGATCGGGCATGCCGATTTCGATGAGCGCCATATCCGGTTC
>JANNTN010000254.1:0-6078 GCA_031394445.1 Anatilimnocola sp. | reverse complement strand
GATCAAGGCTTCTCCGGCAGCGGCGTGGCGTCCCAAATTCTTGTCCCGTCGCCGCTAGCGCAGACCAGAAGGTGGCCGTCGGGGCTGAAGGCGATGCCGTAGCCGTGGAATTTGAGAGAGAGCAGCTCCTGGCCGGTTTCTGCGTCCCAGACTTTGCCACCGCTGGCCAAGCGCTTTCCATCCGGACTAAAAGTGACACCGTAACTGCCGCCTTTCACGGTGTATAGTTCCCGGCCGGACTCGACGTCCCAGACCCAAACCTTCTGGTCTGGTAGCGAGACAGCACTCGCCACGCGCTTGCTGTCC
Organism: Anatilimnocola sp.; assembly: GCA_031394445.1. Classification (GTDB taxonomy): domain Bacteria; phylum Planctomycetota; class Planctomycetia; order Pirellulales; family Pirellulaceae; genus CAYLLN01. Next base: position 5,772 of record JANNTN010000254.1, on the reverse strand, counting down.
GGGCTAAATGCCACACCCTGACCCCCGCCTTGAAGAGTGCGAATTTCCTCGCCACTTTTCGCATTCCAAAGTTTCACTTCATTCAATCCTCCCTGACGGCCAAAACTACCGGTAACAACGTATTTCCCGTCTGGGCTGAACGCGACGTGTTGACCATAACCTCGATTCCCGCTAAGCGACGCGAGGTCCTCACCGGTAGCGGCATCCCACATTTTCCGCGTGCTCGCCACGCGCTTGCCGTCGGGGCTAAAGGCCAGACTATAGACGCCAAGTCCCTGCCCTTTGATCGACAACAGTTCTTTGCCGCTCTGAACATCCCAGATTTTCAGCTCTTCCACGGCATTCGGACCACCATACGACGTGCCGCCCCCTACCGCGCGTCCCGTGCCGCCACTGGCAAGGCGCTTGCCATCGGGGCTGAAAGCCACGCCATGCACAGCGGCCGTGTGGCCCTTGAGCGTCAGCACCATTTGTCCGCTGCGCGGATCCCAAAGTCGGAGGTTCGTTTGATCGCCGGACGGCAAGTTCTTTTCTCCCGTGGCGATGTAGCGGCCGTCCGGACTGATCGCGACGTTGTATCCGGTCGTCTGCTCGATGGTGAGGCCATTTTGGTCCTTCTCCGTGTCCCAGATTTTCACGGAGTAGTCTGAAGAATGCTGCATTCGATAACTGGCCAGGTGGCGGCCGTCGGGACTATACACGACCGCTCTTGCGCCGCCTTTGATCGTGCGGATCTCCTCGCCCGTTTCTAAATCAAAGATGCGCAGAGTTCTGTCATTGGAGCCCGCGGCCAGGCGCTTACCATCAGGACTAAGCGAGATAAAGTTTTCGACGCCTGGCAACGTGAGAAGTTTCTCACCGCTCTGCGCGTCCCAGACCTTTGCGATGCCGTCCGCACCACCGCTTATCAGACGCTTGCCGTCCGGACTATAGAGCGCGCCATATCCGGCACGGTCGAGGGAAATGAGTTCCTGGCCAGTCTGCGCGTCGGATACCTTAACCGTGAGGTCGTCAGCCCCGCTTACCAAGCGTTTGCCGTCTGGACTGAAAGCCAAAGTGTAGATGGAGGTATCGTGCGCCTTCCAAGACAGGAGTTTTTGACCGGTTTGTGCGTCCCATACTTTGACAGTATTGTTAACCTGGGCACCGTCACTCCACGAAAGGGTGGCGAGTCGCTTTCCATCCGGGCTATAGACAACCGGGGAAGACGCCTCGGGGAGGCTCCAAAACTCTTCACCTGTTTGCGCGTTCCACACTTTTAGCCCACCGCCGCCGCAGCTTGCCAATCGCGCTCCATCCGGGCTGAACGCCACGGAGTCGACTCTACTCGTGTGGCGGGCGAACGTGAGCAGCTCTTTTCCAGTTGTGGCGTCCCATACTTTGACGGTTTTATCCGCAGAGGCGCTGGCCAGGCGCTTCCCGTCGGGGCTATAGACCACCTGATACACGTAGCCAGTGTGTCCTCGCAGCGTGAGCAATTCAGAATGGCTCAGCCGATGAAGGTAGTGCCACTCAAATCCCCGCTGGTCCGGCTCACCACCTTTGGGACGATGCCGCTGTAGCAAATCTTCTACGTCATCGACGGCCCCGGCATCCCAGGCGTGACGTGTCAAGTTCATGTGGGCCGTATAAAGAGTCCGCTGAAGCTCCTGTTCTTTGGCAGCCAGCTTGTCGGCCAGCGCCTTGACCTCATCGCGTTGCTTGATCGCCTCTTGTTCCTTCTGTTGTGCAGCAGCGGCGTTGGCAACGGCCTTTTGCTCGTTCGCTTCGGCCCGCTGGCGCTGTTTGGCTTCGGCTGCGGCTGCTACTTTGGCTTGGGCTTCGTTAGCGCTGGCCTGCGTTTCGGCTGTCGTGGCTCTCGCGGCCTGCCAGGCACTGACGGTGGTGCCGAGAATGAGGCAGGCAGCAATCGCGGCTGCTGTTGCGAGGGCTGGTTTGTGCTTACGGGCGAATTTTTGGAAGCGGTACATGGTAGTTGGGGGGCAAGCGAGGACAGGTTCGTCGGAAAGGTAACGCTGAATGTCGGCGGCGAGGGCGGAGGCGGATTCGTAGCGGCGGGTGCGGTCTTTTTCGAGGGCTTTCATCACGATCCAATCGAGTTCGCCGCAGAGGATTTTGCTGAGTCGCCGCTCGTCGAGACTGCGATGCTGAGAGATCGTTGAGATGGCCTGGGCACCGAGCGTGCTGAAGCGGCGGCTGGGACGTAACGGCTCATCTTCACGAATGATCCGCCGCATTTCGTCCAGGCCCGCTTTGCTGAGCGTTTCCTTGTCGAACGGTGTCTGGCCGGTGAGCAATTCGTAGAGCAGCACGCCCAGCGAATAGACATCGCTCCGCGTATCGACATCCAGTCCGCTCATCTCGGCCTGCTCGGGGCTCATGTAAAGCGGTGTGCCGACCAGTTGTGTCAGGGCCGTGTAAATCGTCCGCTCGGTAAGCTGCTGGCCCACCGCCTTGGCGACGCCGAAGTCGATCACTTTCACGACCGGCGTGCCGTCGTGCAGCGTGATCATCACATGGCTGGGTTTTAGATCGCGATGAATGATTCCCTTTTGGTGGGCGTGCTGCACGGCCTGACAAACATCGATGAACAGCTCCAGCCGCTGATGCGGGCTTAGCTTGGCCTTGTCGCAGTACTCCGTGATCGGCATGCCACGGACCAACTCCATCACGAAGTAGGGGCGACCGGCTTCGGTCGTGCCGGCATCGAGCACCCTGGCAATATTCGGATGGTCCATCATTGCTAAGGCTTGCCGCTCGGCTTCGAACCGGGCGATCACCTGCTTGGTGTCCATCCCAGGCTTGATGATCTTCAGTGCGACACGACGGCGGACTGGCTCGGTTTGCTCAGCGACATAGACGACTCCCATTCCTCCTTCGCCAACCTGCTCCAGAAGCTTGTAGCGGCCGATTTGTGTGCCGGGGCGCTCGGTAGGCTGGTCGAAAGTGGCGACGAGACCACTCGGGCCGGCGACCAGAAAGCTGGGTTGCTCATCGTAGGCACCGAGCAGACGGCTGACCTTCGCGCGAATCGCATCGTCTGTACCGCAAGCTTGCAGAAGGTACTCTGCACGAGCAGTAGGCGAATCGAGCTTCCGAGCGACATTGAAAATGTCTGCTTCGTCAAGTTTGCAGTCAGTCATCACTGCGTTCTCCTCAAGGGAGGCATTAGCCGCCAAGTAACAGTGCGAAATCCAGGTTCACGGCACCCAACGAATTCTGGGAATAATCGCGAAATACTTAGAATTGCAGGCGAAGCATCACTCGCCCGCCATGCGGAGCCGCAGCCAGGTTTTGGCGTAAGCCCAGTCGTTGTCGGCAGTTGTGGCTGATATTCCGAGAGCCTTGGCTGCCTCGTCATTCGAGAGTCCGGCGAAGAACCGCAGCTTGATCAGCGCCGCCTTCCGCGGATCGGTCGTTTCCAATTCCTGGAAGGCTTCGTCAAGAGCGAGGAGGTCGATTGTCGAGCCGCCCGCCTCGCCTGGCACGTCTGTCAACTCCACGCGATTGCGATCACCGCCGCCCTTTGTGCTGCGCTTGAAACGCGCTCGCTCGACGAGAATTCGCCGCATTGCCTCTGCGGCAGCAACAAAGAAGTGGCCACGGCTATTCCAAGGTTGCACGTCGTCGCGATCAACCAGCCGCACATATGCCTCGTGGACGAGTGCCGTCGCCTGCAGCGTTTGGCCGGGCTTCTCGTCGGCCAATTTCACGGCAGCGAGCTTTCGCAACTCGTTGTACACCAGCGGAAGGAGCTTCTCAGCCGCTTGAGGATCACCCTGCTCAATCTGCGACAAGATGCGGGTAACGTCGGACATGAGCGGACCAACCAACGGCGAAGTGAGTGGTCGATGAATCGCGCATTACGCTAACTGCCCGAAGGGCAAATGTCGAGCTTCGAGGGATCAACCTCAGCCAAAACTGGCGGCCCAGAAATGGTTCCCTTGTTGCCGGACGTCACGGCGGCTTTTCGTCGTCGGGCGGCGGATCGTCCCCATTCCCAGGAAAGGTATGGGTTCTCGGAACGAAAATCGTGCGTCGGAAAACGGTTGGGTATCTCGGAGGAGCCCGGCGTCGCCCAGCACATACGGTCCTATTCTAATCGTTCTCGAAAAATCTCCAGTTTGGTAAGCGTCTGGCGGCTCACACAGCTCGCGGCACGGCCTCAGTTGCGAGCCAACCATGTTACGCTACGTGAGATTGTAATACGCTTAGCTTTGCGATTGTTCGAATGATCAACCACCTTTGCAACCATTCTCAACGATGACGCGACGAATTCTAACGCTGAGCCTGGTATTGTCCGCCGCCCTGCCCTACTTCGCCGCAGGCACCGACAAAACGCTGCGTGCCGGGGCCGCGGCCGTAGACATCACGCCCAATCAGTTCCCGCTAAACATGCCGGGCGGATTCAGCGAGAATCCTGCCGCGAGCGCCCACGATCCGCTACATGCCCGCGCGCTGGTGCTGGATGACGGCACCACCAAACTGGCCATGGTCGTGGTCGATAACCTTGGCGTTCCGCCGGAGGTACTCGATGAATCGAAAGCGATCGCCTCCAAAAGTACGGGCATTCCCACCGAGCGGATGCTCATCTCCTCGACCCATACACACTCCGGGCCACCCAGCAATACGAAGGAAGGTCCGGCCCCAGCCGTGGCTTACCGAAAGCTACTAGTCCAGGGAGTGGCGGACTCGATCGTTCAGGCACATGCCGCCTTGCGTCCCGCGGCAGTTGGGGCGGCGGCGCATCCTTTAGCCGACGAAGTCTTTAACCGCCGCTGGTTCCTCAAGCCCGGCAAAATGCCGTTGAATCCCTTCGGCAAGCTGGACATGGTGAAGATGAATCCTGGCACGAGCCCCGACGTGCTGGACCGTCCCGCCGGCCCGACTGATCCAGACCTTACGATTCTGTCCGTTCAGGATGCCAATCGAAGACCCCTGGCGATCTTCGCGAACTACTCGCTGCACTACGTCGGTGGCATGCCGCCCGGCCAGATCTCTGCAGATTACTTTGGCGAATTCGCGCGGCTGATTCCATCGCGCGTGCGAGGCGGAGAGGGCTTCGTGGCGATGATGTCCAATGGGACTTCCGGGGATATCAATAATATTCCCTTCTTCGTAACTCGCCCCCCGCGGGAACCGTTCGAACAGATTCGCATCGTGGCGCAAAAAGCGGCCGATACGGCCTGGCTTGCGCAGCGGAAAATCGAACAGCACCGCTCCGATGTGCGGCTCGGTATGATCCAACGCGAAATCGTCTTGAAGTATCGCCGTCCCACTGCTGAGCAGGTTGCCGAAGCCAAGGAAGTGCTGGCTGTTAAAGATCCGGATGCCATCTCGAGGCTGCCGCGTTTGGCTCCGAACTACGCCCGCAATGTGATCCGCGCTGCTGAGCGTAAAGAGGAAACGCTGCCGGTTGCGCTGCAGGCCATCCGTATCGGTGATCTGGCTGTCTGTGGCATCCCGTTTGAAACCTTCGTCCAAATCGGGCTCGAACTGAAAGAGCGCAGTCCATTCCCGAAAACAATGGTGATCGGGTTGGCCAACGGCCGCCACGGCTATCTCCCCACCCCGGAGCAGCACCGGCTCGGAGGATATGAGACCTGGCTCGGCACGAACATCGTGCAGGAGGACACGTCGGTGATTCTGACGGATAACCTGCTGGAGATGCTGGCCGAGCTACGAAAGATCGAGTAATACGCAATTTCAGGGCGGCGACAAACGCCGTGCCGGTCCGAGGAAAGGGTCGTTGAACTAAGCCGCTACGCGACA
>JANNTN010000213.1:0-2090 GCA_031394445.1 Anatilimnocola sp. | reverse complement strand
AGCCCGACAACATCTTTCTCACTGAGCGCGTCGGACAGAGCGACTTCTTCGTCAAGGTCTTAGACTTCGGCATCGCAGGCATCAGACGCGGCGGTTCAGCCGGATGGAAGGGCGAACCCGAATCAGACGCTGGCGACGGAGAGCAATAAGGCGGGATTGGCGGCGCTGCTCAGGGAATGCGTGGATGCACACCAGCAGGCGTTTGGTACGACGGATGATTTAGTGGTGGGATTGCAACTGACGCACTCGGGGCGGTTTTGCCGGCCGAATTCGAAAAAGCTGGAGCCGCGGATTGCGTATCATCATCCACTACTCGATGCGAAGTTTGGGATTTCTCCGGATGATGACTCGGTGGTGTGGACGGATGATGATTTGGAGCGATTGATTGACGCATATGTTGCGTCGGCGGGTTTGGTGCGCGAGGTTGGTTATCAATTTGTCGATATCAAGGCGTGTCACGGATATCTGCTGCACGAGTTTTTGAGCGCGCGAACGCGACCGGGGAAGTTTGGCGGTGATTTGGACGGGCGGACGCGGCTGTTGTTCACGATCATTCGCCGCGTGCGCGAGACTTATCCTGATTTGCACGTGCTGGTGCGGCTGAGCATTTTTGACTCGCTGCCGTATAAGACGAGCCGCGAAGTGGGGGAGCCGATGGCGTATGAGTCACTTTTGCCGTATCGGTTTGGATTTTGTACCCGCGAAGACAATCCGCTGGAATACGATTTGACGGAAGGGTTTGAGCTGCTGCGGCGGCTGAAGGCGACTGGCGTTTTGGCGGCGAACATTAGTTGCGGCAGTCCTTATTACAACCCGCATATTCAACGGCCGGCGATCTTTCCGCCGTGCGACGGGTATCAGCCGCCAGAAGACCCGCTGGTGGGTGTGGTGCGGCAGATTCAGGCGGCGCGGGCCTGCAAAGCGGCGGTGCCGGATTTGCCGATGGTGGGCACGGGGTACACGTATTTGCAGGACTATGTGCCGCACGTGGCCCAAGCCGTTGTTCGTGCCGGCTGGATCGATATGGTGGGTCTGGGCCGGATGGTGCTTTCCTATCCGGAGTTGCCGGCGGACACGCTCGGGATGGGAAGAATCGAACGGAAGAAGGTGTGCCGGACGTTCAGCGATTGCACGACGGCACCGCGCAACAGTTTGCCGAGCGGGTGCTTTCCGCTCGATCCGTTTTATAAGCAGCGGCCGGAGGCGGAGGAGTTGAAGAAGGTGAAGCAGGAGTTGAAATAGATAATTGAGGGTTGGCGGGAACATTGCCCTCTCGCTCAACATTGGGCGGGTTATTTTTCGCTGATGTCGTTGTTGCTGCCGCCGATGACGCGGAAGGGGACGCTGCCGGGGGTTTTTGGATCGGCGGCAAGGAAATTGTTAGCGATGCGGGAGTTGGTGCAGTCTTTGAGCAGGAGGCCGATGGTAGTGCAGTCGAGAATGGTGCAGCCTGTGATGTGCAGGCGGTCGCATTTTTCCAGCAGCAGGCCGGCTTCGCTGTCGATGACGTTGTGGAGGTGGAGGCCGGAAATTGTGCAGTCGCGGCTGTTACGAAGCACGACGTTGTCTTTGCCTTCGGCGGTGTAGGCGTAGAGTGGGTTGCGCTCGAGCATGTTGGGGCCGATGACGACGCTGGTGGAGTCTTCGACGAGGATGTTGTGGTCGTAGCCCTGCCAGAAGGTGTTGCCGGTGATGGTGACACCGCGGACGCCGTCGAGGTGGATATTGGTTTTGACATCGGAGAGGACGTTGTCGCCGATGGTGACGTTGCCGCAGTTGAACGCTTGCTTCTCGTTGCGGCGATTCATGGTGCCGCGGCCAAGGATGCGGATGTTGGCGGAGCCGGGGGCTTCTTTGGTGTGTTGGATGGTACAGCCGGTGATGGCGACTTCGGCGACGCTGCCGTCGGCACAGTCGAGCAGGACGTTGGCCGCTGGCGGGCCGTCTTTGGCCATGTTGGCTTCGATGTCGCAGCCGGAAATGTGAATGTTGCGGACATTACCGCCGCGGACGACGATGCCGCCTTGGCCGCAGTAGCTGATGTGGCTGGCGGAGATGTTTGACTGATGGAGATCGACGTGGTCGTAGTA
>JANNTN010000194.1:0-7698 GCA_031394445.1 Anatilimnocola sp. | reverse complement strand
CCTTAAACAAGCGTACCGAGAAGGGTTCGGAGGTAGCAATTGCGCGGGAGGAGGCGCGCAGCAGTGGGCGTGCGCCGCTTGAGGCGTTGGATTGAGGTGGGCTGGAAGGTGCTGCGGAAGGAATGGCTTTCTTGGTGAGGTGTGACGGCGGACCGGAGCATCCAGGCTCCGGCTTCTTGGGGGCACAGAAGCGTCGGCCGTACGACGCCGCTGCGCCGGGTGGTCAGCAGCGCAGCGGGCGGGATCTGGCCGGACGAATGAACTGGTCCACCAGCCGGAAGAAAACGGGCTGCCAGGAGTTCCAGGCCAACAGCCGCACCACGATCTGCCGGCCGGTCTTCACAATCTGCGCCGGCACGCGCAGGAAGTGATTGACGAAGGTGCGGAACTCCAGTCCCAGAAGTTGTTGTTTCTGGGCCTCGTGCTGCTCGTGCCAGCGGCTGTTCTCGACCGGCAACCACAGCGCCAGCCAGGCTTTGAGGTTCCAGGCCAGCGCAGTCATCAACATGTAGGCCCAGTTCGAGAGCAGGTTATCGACGGGGGCCGCCAACGATCGCACGCCCCCCTTGAGTTGGGCAATGAGGTTCTCCTGCTGGCAGCGGTCGTTGGCGGAGAAGACGATTTGCTCCGGCGTGCTTTGCCAGTCGTTGGTGATGTAAATGAAGTAGCGGTAGTCGGGAAACAGCCGCTGCTGCTGAGGCTGCTGCGGATCGTTCGCCTCGCGAACTTCCAGATTCTTCCGCACGATGATCAGGCGATAGGTGTGTTGGCAGCCCGGCGGTCGATACTTCCGCTCGGCGACCCATTCTTCCACCAGGCGGATGTCCTTGTAGCCGCGTTGCTCGACAATCTGTTGCTTGAGGCGCTTACGTCGGCCGCGGCGTTTCGTTTTTACCCGGTATTTCGGCGGTCTTTTCAAGCGTTTCCAGGCACTTTCGTCCTCCCACAGTTCATCCGTCTCGAATTGCTGCAGGGCGTTGACCTTGAGGCCGAAGATAAACCGCACGTCGCCTTGTGCGTGCCAGCGGTCGAGGTGCCTGAGCTGCGAGAAATCGGTGTCGCCGCGAAGACGGATACTCCGAAAGCCGGCCTCACGGCACAGCAGAATGCACTGATCCAACTGCTCGGCGGCCCCTTCGTGGCTGGGGCGATTGCCGGGGCGGTTGATCAGCCGCAACACTTCGCCCGTGTTGGCCAGTGAGACGATCAGCGGGTGATAGCCCCACAGACCCTTGTACGACATGTCCATGCCCTGCTTGCACTCACCGCTGGTGCCGACCAGCGTACCATCGGCGTCGATTCGCGCCTCGGCGAAGAACGCTTGCGGCTGCCGTGCCCAGACCTTCTTTCGCACGGCGTCATAGGCCGCGTGCAACTGCGCGATATCGTGCTCAGAGAATCGCCGGCAGAAGTCGCCGGCCGTCGTCGGATCGGGAATCCTCTCGGCCCCCAGCAAGTTGAGATACGCCTCGTCCTGCCGTCGCTGTTCCAGGTCTTCCAGGCAACGCCCATCGCAGAGAGCGTTGTAAGCCAGGTTCAGCACGTGATCCGATTCATGGTAGGGCAGATGAAACTTGAACAGCACCAATCGCTGGTCGATCTCCCGGGCCAGGCCAATCTCTTGAACCAGCTTTTGGATCAAGCCCAGGCCGCCATAAGCCGTCCCCACGCCGCGGCTCGACAACTCGTACTGCACGTGGCCCCCGCCCAGCATCGGCTGTTCCTGACAGTCGGCCGGATAGTTGAACTTGTCCAGCCGCCGCGCGAGTCGCCGCTTGCGAGCCCCCATTCGATCTCGGATACTCTGCTGCACTCGAAACTCCTTCTGTTTCTCGTGGCTCATGGATCGTTACACCCATGAAACCCCACGAAAAGCCGAAAGATTTCGAGCTTTCTTAAAATCCTCAAGCCGCCAAGTGCAGAGAGTACGCTTGGTTAAGGACTAGGAGCGAGCAAGTCGCAAACTGCCAATCCGATCGACACTTTCCTGGAAGCCAAACTGACGGAGCACAAACTGACACCGGTTACGGATGCCGATCCAGTCACTCTCATTCGCCGCGTAACGTTTGATCTCACCGGCCTGCCGCCCACGCCTGCGGAAGTCAAAGACTTTGTGCAGCACATCGCAGCGGCCGCCAATCCTGACGACGCAGTTGGTGCGCTGGTCGATCGCCTGCTGGCGTCGCCGGCATTCGGTGAGAAATGGGCTCGACACTGGCTCGATGTCGCACGCTACGGCGAATCGCACGGCTACGACAAGGACAAGCCGCGTCTGAATGCTTGGCCGTATCGCGACTATGTCATTCGCAGTTTGAACGAAGACAAACCCTACGCCCGCTTCGTGCAGGAGCAGATTGCGGGGGACGTCCTATTTCCCGGTGTGCCCGAGGGTGTGCTGGGGCTGGGTTTTTTGGCCGCGGGGCCGTGGGATTTCATCGGCCATACCGAAGTCGGCGAAGGGAAGGTCGATGGCCGTATCGCCAAACATCTCGACCGCGATGAAATGATCTCGGCGGTTTTCAACGTATTCTTGAGTACCACGGTGCAGTGTGCCCAGTGCCACCATCACAAATTTGATCCCATCAAGATGGAGGACTACTACCGGCTCCACGCCGTGTTTGCCGCCGTTGATCGCGCCGACCGAGTATATGCGGGACTTCCGCCGGACCAAGATCGAAAGCGGAATTCGCTCGTTGTCCGCAGAAATGCATTACAGGCCGAACGAAGCCAACTCGACACGGACCTCAAGCGAGTCATCGAAGCCCGTGCCTCAGGGCTCGATCGACGAATCGCTGAACTGAAGCAGAAGCACGGCTCGGTCCTGCGTCCTCAATACGGCTGGCACAGCCAGGTGAGCAATGTTCAGGACGCTGTGAAATGGGTACAGGTCGATCTGGGCGAGCCAAAGGCGGTGACTCAGCTACGGCTGATCCCGGCGTTCGACAAATTCAACGACATCGGAGCCGGTTTTGGGTTTCCGCTGAGGTACAGAGTCGAGGCGGCTGATGACGCTGGATTCCAAATGGGCTTGCGACTGCTGCGCGATTCGAACGACGTGGATCAGCCGAATCTGAAGGACCGCGAAGTGCTCGTGGAAGTGGGCGGTGCGCCCGTGCGTTTCTTCCGTGTTACTGCGACCAAGCTCGCGCCGCGAAAAAACGACTTCATCTTCGCGCTTGGCGAGTTGGAGACGATCGACGTCGCTGCGCTACAAAACATTGGCCACAGCGCCGCTGTCACGGCGCTCGACAGTATCGAAGCCCCGCCTCGCTGGAGCCGCGTCAATCTTACGGATGGCATTTTCCATCGTGAAATCGACGATTCACAGGCACTCGCCGAGTTGCATCAACTAGAAGACCGGCGGGCCGCGATCGAGGCGGAGCTGCGGACTCCCGAAACGACCGCGCGATTGGACGCAATCGATCGGGAGTTGCCGCAACTGACGAAAGAACTCGCCACCTTCCCCAAAGGTGAATTGGTCTATGCCGCATCGACGGATTTCACTTCTCAAGGCCGCTTTCTTGCCACCGCGGGCCAACCACGCCCCATTTCGCTGCTCAACCGAGGCGACATCCGCTCACCAGGTGCAGTAATGAGCCCTGGCATGCCGCCGCTCTGGCCCGGCGCGCCGGTTGAGTTTTCGTTGCCGGCAAACGCTACCGAAGCCGAGGCCCGTGCGGCTTTGGCCAGGGCCATCACTAACCGCGACAATCCGCTTCTTTGGCGGTCGCTTGCTAATCGGCTCTGGCAATGGACATTCGGCCAGCCGCTGGTCGGCACGCCCAACGATTTCGGTCGCATGGGCCTGAAGCCAACGCATCCGGAATTGCTTGATTGGCTCGCGGTGCGGTTACGCGATGATCCGCAGAAGTCGCTGAAGTCGGTCATTCGGCTGCTCGTCACCAGCCGGGCGTACCGCCGCGCCAGCACGTATGATGCGGCCAACGCCAGATTGGACGCGAACAACACGTTTCTGTGGCGGGCGAATCGGCGCAGGCTGACCGCCGAGGAGTATCGAGACGCCGTGCTCGCGGTCGGTGGCAAGCTAAGTTTCGACGAACGTGGCGGACCGAGTTTTCAAGACTTCGTGATCGAGAAGCCAGAGCACTCGCCCCACTATCAATATCATCTGCACGATCCTGGTGATTCTGCTTCCCACCGCCGGAGCATCTACCGCTTCATTGTCCGCTCGCAGCCACAGCCCTTTCTTACCGCACTCGACTGTGCCGACCCCTCGCTGAGCGTGCCCGCCCGCGATGAATCGACAACCGCTTTGCAGGCCTTGGCCCAGTGGAACAATCGTTTTGTGGAAGTCATGAGCAGGCATTTTGCGCAGCGGCTAGAGCGAAAGGCGACCTCCCCGAATGCCCGCCTCGATTTGGCCTGTCAGCTCGCGCTGGCTCGGCCTCCGACCGCAACCGAGCGCGCGGTGCTCGGCGAATATTTGCAAACGCACGGAACCGCCAGCTTGGCCCGCGTGATTTTCAACCTGAATGCATTCATCTATGTGGACTGATCGCGAATCGCCGATGGACCGACGCTCTTTTCTGTCCACGATACCAAGTGGTTTCGCGGGATTGGCTTTCGCGCATCTGCTGCAGCACGAGAGGCTGCTCGCGGCTCCGCCGGCCACCACTTCCCGGCTGCATCACAGGCCTCGCGCGAAGCGCGTGGTCCAGTTGTTCATGGCCGGCGCCGCCAGCCATGTTGATACCTTCGATTACAAACCGCTGCTTGAAAAAAAGGATGGCCAGCCCTGGGATCCGGGCGAGAAGGTCGAGTTGTTTCAGAGCACTCCCGGGGCCTGTTTCGCCAGCCCCTGGAAGTTCCGCCCGTATGGCGAACGCGGCAAGATGCTCAGCGACATTGTGGCCCCGCTCGGCGCGGTCGTCGATGACCTGGCCTTCATTCACAACATCGTGGGCAAAACGGGCGTTCACAGCCAGGGAACATTGCTGCAAACGACCGGCTTCCAATTGCCGGGGTTTCCCAGCGCCGGGGCGTGGGTTAGTTACGGGCTGGGCAGCGAGACGGAAAATCTACCGGCCTTCGTGGTGCTCCCCGATCATCGCGGACTCGCCTCGAACGGCGCAAAAAACTGGGCCAGCGCCTTTCTTCCCGCTCAGCACCAGGGCACCGTCATCCGCCCTGGCAGCGCCGAGCCGATTGCCGATCTAACGGCTCCGCAAAGCGACTTCATCAACCCGTCGAACGATCGAGCCGGCCTTGCCGCCTTATCTAGGTTGAACGAGCAGCACGCCGCTGATCGCCCCGGCGATGATCGCCTGCTGGCTCGCGTGCGATCCTACGAGTTGGCTGCCGCGCTACAATTAAGTGCCACCGATGCTCTCGACGTTTCACGCGAACCCCAGCACGTTCAAGATCTGTATGGCCTCGCACCGGTGGGCCCGGGAATCGATGACACGTCGATCAACCACTCAGCGGAAACCGAGTATTTTGGACGCAAATGCCTCATCGCCCGCCGCCTGCTCGAACGCGGAGTTCGGTTCGTGCAAATCTGGAGCGGAAACGATAACGGCTTTCCACGCCGCAACTGGGATAGCCACGAAAACGTGAAACGCGATCACGAACCGCTGGCCCTCGGCATGTCGCGCGGCGCAGCGGCACTGATCACAGACCTCAAACGCTGCGGACTTTTGGACGACACAATCATTCTCTGGACGACCGAATTTGGCCGGATGCCCTGTTCCCAAGGAAGCCAGGGCCGCGACCACAACCCGTTCGTCTTCACCAACTGGCTTTGTGGTGGAGGAGTGAAAGGGGGCAGTTACGGCGAAAGCGACGAATGGGGCTTTCGGCCTCTCGACGGCAGTCACGCCACGCAGGTGTACGACGTCCACGCCACGCTGCTCCATTTGCTAGGGATCGACCATACGCGTCTGACTTTGCGTCACAATGGAATTGACCGCCGTTTAACCGACGTGCATGGGCATGTAATGCATGACTTGCTTAGCTGAATATTACTTTTGGTGTTGCATCAGAGAACGCTTACGACTCACTCCTGTGTGTTGACTTTCTGTGAACCGAGCGTCGGCACGCTCATCCGATAGGCGTTTACCTCCATCGCAGAACAGTATTGCCGCGAAAAAGAAGTCCCGGCTGAGAAGCTTGCCGCAGCGCTGGCGATTCTGGCCAACGGTGGCAAATCACTGCTGATGAAGGAAGCCTTCAAGCCCATGGAGTTTTTTGATGGCCACGGCGGGCCAGGTTTTGGTCGAGATCGGGATGAAGGCCGCGGACGGGATCATCGCGAATTTCGCGGACAGGATCAAAGTGAAGGTCGCGGTCGCGATTCCCAAAAAAGCAGAAAAACTGAAGAAGACGAAGTCAGAGATTGAAGGAGAAGGCACGGCGAAATCCGGTCTGTAGGCCAGCCTGAAGCTGATGTCGCTTCGTTATGGGCTCAGTTTGAGCCGGGCCAACACGGCTTGCATCGCGGCACGAAACTCGACCTCGAAGCCCATCTCACGGAAAATCCGAATCATGGATAGGTTGTCGGTGGTCGTTTCGCCGTGGATTTGTTTCAGGCCCCAGCGACCACCGATTTCCACGCACTTTTGAGTTAACAGCCGTCCTAAGCCACGGTGTTGAAATTCGTCTGCCACGAGAACACCGTAATCGGCGGACTCATGGTCGGGATCGGCAACCAGGCGAGCCACGGCAATGAGCAATGGCTTGCCATCCTGAACGACTTCGGCGCAGAGAGCCAGTTCGCGGTCATAGTCGATGAAACAAAACCGACTGGCCATTTCGTGAGTTGCTTCCTTGAACAAGTAGCGAAACCGTTTCCAAAGTGATTCGGTCGAACTCCGGCGGAGGAGGTCTTTCCAAGCCGGCTCGTCCTCCGGCTTGATGGCCCGGAGGTGAATTTGAGTGCCGTCTGTCAGGCCGACGGTTTCTGTGTATTCCTCCGGATAAGGACTGATCGCCAGATGTGCATGGGGGCGCGTCGGAGCGGGCAGCATCTCTCGGTCGATCACGACGCGGGCATCGAGCGCAACGATCTCAGTAGGCGTCACCAACAGAGGATTGATATCAGCCTCGCGAATCTCCGGCAGGTGGGCCACCAGGTACGAGAACCGCATCAGAATCTCGACAAGTTGATCGACGTTTACGACTGGCCGGCCGCGATAGCCGGTGAGCAACGGCCAGGAGCGCAGCGACTCGAGCATGCGCCGCGCCAGCCGCTCATTGAGCGGCGGCAGCTCCAGAGCCCGGTCCTGAAACACCTCGGCCGCGATGCCACCAAAGCCGACCATCATGACCGGGCCGAAGACCGGGTCGCGTTTGACCCCAAGAATGAGTTCCACGCCGTGGACTGCGACCATCATCCGCTGCACGGTGACGCCTTGAATGTCTGCATCGGGTCGCAGACGTCGGGCCGAGTCAACAATCTGCGAAAAGGCATGACGCACTTGCTGGTCGTCGGTCAAGTTCAGGGCCACGCCGCCAACGTCGGTCTTGTGCGTGATTTGCGGTGAAAAAACCTTCAACACGACGGGATAGCCAACTTCGCGGGCCACGATAACAGCTTCGTCCTCCGTGGCTGCCGTGTCGAAGCGCGCGCGATCCGTGCCGTGGTGCTGCGTTGGCGCCTGCTGCGCGACGAAGTGCTCGACATCGTCGGCCTGTCGATCAACAAGGCGGTGCAGAAATCCATCAGCGGCGGCAGCTTCG
>JANNTN010000142.1:0-1977 GCA_031394445.1 Anatilimnocola sp. | reverse complement strand
GGCGCGGCTCCTGCCGAGCCTGGCTTCATTCTGCATTATTCATTCTGCATTCTGCATTGTTGCTACCGGGCAAGAGCCCCAACCGCTGCCGCACAACGTCGAAGCCCGGCCCATCAACGAGGCCGCTCCAAGCCCTTCGAGCTCCCTCCGTTGGCAAGCGAAGCCTCAGGCAACGGCGATGGACTATGTCGCCACAGACGCCGCGGCGCAGCCAATTAACAGCAAAACACAACAGCAACCGCGTGCGGGTTGGAATATTACTCGCATCGATCCCAGCGTGCGGCCTGCCCAATATGCCGCCGGCGATCCGTTCAAGGATCCCTTCGGCGACCGCAACGGTGAAGGCAACATTCGCGTCCCCTCGGGCACGAGCAGCATTCGAGGTACGCCAGCCACCCGTGAGCCCGAGTTGATCTTGCAGCCGACGCAAGCAGAAACCGGCGTCGAAGAGCTGCCGCCGCCGCGGCGCTTCTCACCGGTTCGCCAGGCCATCCCCGACGAACCCACAATGACAATCGCCCGCCAGCCGAATCCAACTTTTCCCCGCCGTACCAGTCCCGAGCCTACGCCGCCGGCCGCCATGAACGACATGTTCCAGCGTTCGAGCCAGCCGTGCGATCGCGTTTATAACGACCGCAACTGCTGCGAGCACGAAACGAATTGCGTAGCGTTTCGCGACCGGTTGCTGTCCGAATCGATTCGCAACATCTCGCTCGACATCACGCCCCGTTACAACCCCGACTTGTCGCTGGAAGAAGACGAAGTTGACCGTGCCAACAAGCTCCGGCTGCTGGAAACACGTACCTGGATCGACCGTCGCGGCCGCACCATTGCCACGGGCAAGATGTCGGCACTCAGCAACAACGCGGTCGTCGTCGTGGACGATGCCGGCAAGGAATCGCGCCTGCCGATCGGCGAACTGGGCGAAGATTCGCTGTGCTACATCACCTCCTGGTGGCGTCTGCCCGCCGAGTGTCCGCTGGGCGGCCTGCGCAATGCCGAGCGAAACTGGCTGAACAGCACTGTCTTTTATCATGCCTCAGCCCTCTGCCATAAGCCGCTGTACTTCGAAGAAGTGCAACTGGAGCGTTACGGCCACACCGCCGGTCCCTTCCGTCAGCCGATCATCAGCGGTGCCCACTTCATCACGAATTTGGCCCTGCTGCCATACCACATGGGCATCAACCCGCCGACCGAGTGCCAGTACCCCCTGGGTTACTATCGCCCCGGCAGTTGTGCTCCCTGGATGATTCAACCCTTCCCCCTCTCCCTCCGCGGTGCCGCCGCCGAAGTCGGCGTCGCCCTCGGCATGATCTACATCATTCCGTAACGCGTCACAGCCGCAGCGAGTGTCGTCTTTCGCTCCGCGAAAGAAACGCCACTTTCGCGGAGCGAAAGGCGACAAAAACAACCAGCCATCACGCTCCGCGTGATGTGCCCAGCCTGACGCAGGCCAGAGGCCTGCCCCCAATCGATCACTGTTCGGGAGCGATTGGCGAAGCAAACGGCGGAACCGCAAGGTTCCGCCGTTTTGCATTTCTTGAGTGCCACTGCTGGCTTGCCCAGCAGTGTCCCATCAGGTGTGTCCTGAATTGCTAAGGCAACAATCATCCCGAATCACGAGCTCCCCTCGCCCCTGTACTCAGGGGAGAGGGGCTGGGGGTGAGGGGATCGCGCGGCGAGTACCTGTGGTTTCGCCGCAGCCAAATGATCGATTCAAGACCTACCACACTGGCCTGCTCGCCATTCACCCGGCGATACCACGGCTCAATCCGCTTCATTTCGGGAAAGCGCGGTCGAAATGTTTTGGTTCAGCCTGAACAGGACGACCGGCCTGAGTGGGTTATGAAGGAATGAACGCTGGATCACGCGATCCAATGCGTTGATTTTACGGGATGAGTTGTGGGTTTTCTACGTGTTCCTCTTCTCTGTTTTGGCCGAGGATGGGAACGGGAATGGTGAGTCGGCGGCCCAGAT
>JANNTN010000087.1:0-11096 GCA_031394445.1 Anatilimnocola sp. | reverse complement strand
GCCATCACGTGGGTGTAGATCATAGTGGTCTCGACGCTGGCATGACCAAGGAGATCCTGCACGGTCCGAATATCAGTCCCTGATTCCAGCAGGTGCGTCGCAAAGCTGTGACGCAGCGTATGGCAGCTCGCGGGCTTGTTGAGCTTGGCCACTTGGACCGCGTTCTTTACCGCTCGCTGCAAACCATCTTCTAAAACGTGATGACGGCGAATAACGCGCGATCGGGGATCTCGTGACACATTTGTCGCCGGGAAGACCCATTGCCACGGCCAAGATGTTCCCGCGTTCGGTGACTTAATGGCGAAAGCGTGTGGCAACTCAACTCCTGGCAGATTCTTCTCGCGGTCCTGGGCGTACAGCCCCCGCAATCGCTCAATGTGGGTGTGCAACGGTTCTCGCAGCGCCTCGGGAAGCAGCGTGACTCGGTCCTTATCCCCTTTCCCGCTATGCACCGTGATCGTCCCCCGCGTGAAATCTACATCGTTGATTCGCAGTCGGACGCATTCCATGAGGCGCATGCCGGTGCCGTACAACAGCCGTGCCATCAGGCCATAGGTTCCCTCCAAATGAGCCAACACTCGTTGGACTTCATCTCTGGTCAAGACCGTCGGTAAGCGCTTCGGCCGTTTCGCGCGCTGGAACTCACCGAACTCACCTGGGTCGCGCTGCACGACCTCCCGATACATAAAGACGATCGCGTTGAGGGCCTGGTTCTGGGTAGAGGCTGACACGCCCCGATTACGGGCGAGGTGGGTCAGAAACGCACGCACTTCCTGCGGCCCCATCTCCCTGGGGTCCCGCTTGTTGTGAAACAGGATGAACCGCTTGACCCAGGCGACGTAGGACTGCTCTGTCCGATACGCCAGATGCTTAACCCGGCAGGCGTTGGCGACCTGGTCCAGAAACCGCGGCTCTCCGGTGGTGGATGTCGCAGACGAAGATTGCCTCAGATATGATCGTTGAGGTGGCAGGTGCGGCATAGCACGGGCTCTAGTGCGGTATAGCAAGGAAATCTTCCCGGCGATCCGTCGCAACTTGTTTCGTAGCATGACACTTCAGAGTTGACTGTTCCATACTCGGCCGCAAAAATGCGGTAATATTTTACCGCACTTCGGCGGTCGAATACCTGTTCGGCAAAAGTCTTTCGTTATGAAAACTACCATAGCTATTGTTGTCGGATACGCGGTTTGGACCGCTTTTTGGCTCGGCGGGAATGCAGGATTTCGTGCCTTGGGGATTACGCCGAGAGACCAAGCATCCAGGATCGAGAGTTCGGGGACGTTGCTTGCCTTGTTGGTGCTTAGCATTGTTGCTTCAGTCGCTGGGGGGTATATGAGCGGTCTGATCTCGTCTGGTAAGGCTTCGGCTTACATCTGTGCCGGCTTGCTGCTCGCGACGGGCATAGCTGTGCAATGGGGCGTCAAGTCACTCTTTCCCGTCTGGTATCACGCGGCGTTCTTGTTGTTGCTTGTGCCCGTGTTTCTTCTGGGCAGCAGCTTCGTGAAAAGCGGTTGAGGGCAGGGTTGCGCAACACAACAAAGGCCGAACCAGCCGGCTGCACCGAACACCGGGATCGCGTCTAGGTTGACAATCGAACATCATTTACCCGGCGTCGGTGAGCCGGAACGTTCGGCGGTGCAGCAGCTCGCCACTCGTGTTCTCGATTCCGGAAGGAAAAACTCGATGAGACTCAAGCTAGGTGTCTTTGTTCTCGCCTTGGCGTTGGTGCCGATCTCCGTGACCGCATTCGGCGCGGAGGATAGCCCGCTCGTGCATGAAGGTATTGTGGCCGCACCGTTAGACGATGTCTGGACGGCCTTCACGACCAGGGAGGGGCAGGAGTCGTGGATGGTGGCCCACTCGGAGATTGACCTCAAGATCGGCGGCCAAATGCGGACGCATTACGATCCCAAGGGCACCATCGGCGACGCCAAGACCATTGAGAATACGATTATCTGCTACGACCCTAAGCGCATGCTGTCATTGAAGGTGAGCAAGCCGCCAGAGGGCTTCCCCTTCCCGAACGCGGTCAAGAACATGTGGACCGTCATCTACTTCGAGGCGAACAGCCCGACGACAACCCGCGTCCGGATCGTCGGTTTGGGATTTGGCGACGACGAGGAATCGAAGAAGATGCGCGAGTTTTTCGATCGCGGCAATGCTTTCACACTGAAGAAACTTCAGGAGAAATTTGCATCAAAGAAGTCGGATAAATAGGGGCCACGCCGAACCATCGGTTGCAACGGAGACCGCGGCCCGGCGGTTTTGAAATGGTTAATCAATCGCGCGGTCCCGCTGAACCGGATCGTTCGGCCCAGCGGCTTCCGGTGCGAGTCGAAGGCTACTGCGTGTCGGCAAATTGATTTCCACGCGTCATCAAGTCGTCAGTCCTGCCCGCTTTTTACGACGAGTCAACAATCGACCATTTCCTGCTTGAAAAAAAATCTCCCAAAATCTCGCCCGGTTTTTCGCCCAAATTGCAATCTACCTATAGGGCCTCCAACTTCTTCCGCCCTCCCCCAGCTCGAAACCTCAAACACCTAATCATCCACTCCCCATATGCCTAATCAAAAACAGCAAACCCTAAACATTAACGCACCAAAAAACATCCGCTATCAACTCATAAACAATTGTCAGCACAATACTTACGCCAATGTTTAGGCCAAAAACTTCTTCGCAAAAAACTCCCCACACTAACCCTCAACTTCCCCTTAGCCCTCAACTAGCCCATCGGCATGGAGCAGAGCAAGTTCGCGACGAGCACGGGCAAAATGACGCGGTTGGAACCGGTTTGATAATGGCTTAGAGTTCCTCAAGGCATTGGAATAACGCCGCGTTCACACAAATAGCGTTCTTGCTCTTCCAGCAGGCCGCGGCAGCCAGACATGGCCAGGCCGCGGATGTTTTTGGGGCCGCGGATGGTGCCGTCGTGCCTAGTGGTGAAGAATTTGGCGGCGGCGAGCGACGCATCGACGAAGCGGGCGTCGGCGAGGCTGGCCGCGCCGGAGAAGTCGGCACCTTCGAGGTCCGCGCCGGTGAAATCGACGCTGGTGAGGTCTGCGCGGAAGAACTTGCAGAGCGTCAGGTTTGCGCCACGGAAATCGACGCCGCGGAGGCTCGCACCGTCGAAATTGCAGGCCTTTAGTTGGACGCCGCGCAGGTCTTTTGATCGCGGCGACCAGTTTGACAGATTGGCTTGAATGAGAATGTGGTGCGACGAACCGCGGCGATACTCGTCAAAGCTGGTTAGGTCGCGAAATTGGGCTGTTTCTTCGCGGGTGGCGAGGCGGGACTCGTCGTAGCGCTCTTCGCGCGCGGGGTCGGCGTTATTGTGATAGGCCGACTCGCGTTCCCAATAGCCCGGCACATCCTCCGCGAGAAGAACGATACGGTGAATCCACTTCAGGCTCTTGTAGAAGTAGCGGCCGCGCGTCACGACGCGCAATGGTCCGCCGTGCTCAGCGGTTAGCGGTTCATGGCCGACCTGATGCGCGAGCCAACAGTCTTGCCGAGCAATGTCTATTGGCAAGGACGTATCGTGATTTCGATCCGAGTAGGCGACAAATTGGACGAAACGGGCACGGTCGTTTGGCTTGGCCCGGTCGAGCAAGTCAGCCAGGGGAACGCCGGTAAATACCGTGTCAAACCGCGTCCAACCGGTAACGCAATGGATGTCTATCGAGAAATCGCGTTGCGGCAGGGCGAGCAGGTCGGCCAATGACAATGTCAGAGGAAAATCTATCGCGCCTTCCACGCGGATTTGCCAGTCCTCACTTGCTCCAACGATTCGCGGCTTATTCTCGCCGACTACGGGAAACTGCCGCGTTTCGACCTGACCCGGAGGAAGCTGTCTTGGGGGAACATTGTGCATCGCAAGGCTGCAATGTTTAGGACGATTTGCCGACGAGCCGCATGACGACGTAAAAGAAGACGGGCGTTAGGAAGATGCCGAACGCCGTGACGCCGAGCATGCCGGAGAAGACGGCGACGCCGAGCGTGCTACGCATTTCGGCACCCGCGCCGGTGGCGACGACGAGCGGGAGTACGCCGAGAATGAAGGCGAATGATGTCATCACAATGGGCCGCAATCGCACTTTGCTGGCCTCGATGGTGGCTTCTTTAAGGCTCAAACCGCCTTTTTCCATGCGTTCCTTGGCAAACTCGACGACGAGAATTGCGTTTTTACACGCCAGACCGATTAGCACGACGAAACCGATTTGTACGAAGATGTTCATGTCCATGTGCATGATGGCGATGCCGATGAGCGCACAGAGCACGCACATGGGGACAACGAGGATGATCGTCCAGGGCAACGACCAGCTTTCATATTGCGCGGCGAGAATTAAAAACACGAGGACGACGGCCCCGACGAGCGCAGAGACGGGATTTTGCAGCACGTCGCGGAAGCTTTTGAGTTGGGCCGATTGCTGCTGCAAGAACGAGATTTCTGTCCATTCCGGCACCATCGAAACCGGCAAGGTGCGGGCCGAGAGCGCTTCCATATTCTTGAGTACTTGGCCGGTGCTGACGAGCGGCGAATTTACGCCCGTCACGACGGCGGCGGGATAGGTGTTGTAGCGATTGATGAGGACGGGGCCGGTGGCGTCGTCGATTTGGGCCACGGAGCCGATGGGCACGGCTTTGCCATCTCGATTGAGCACTTTGAGCTGCCGGACCGTTTCGGCATCGACGCGAAAGGACGAATCGGCTTGTGAATTGACCTGCCAGGTGCGGCCGAATTTGTTAATGTCGTTGACATAGTAGCCGCCCATGTAGATTTGCAAGGCGTCGAAGACTTGCTTCAGCTCGACGCCCATCGATTTGCACTTGGTGCGGTCGATGTCGATATAGAGCTGCGGCGTGTTGGCCCGAAAATTGTTGCTGACCAGGATCATGCCCGGTAATTTTCGTGCCTGGTCGGCCAGGTTGTCAGCCTGGGCCTGCAGCATGTCGAAGCCGTTGTCGCCGCGGTCCTCGACCATCAGCTTGAAACCGCTGGCATTTCCTAAACCATCGACAGCCGGGGCACCGAACACGGAAATGCGGGCATCGGCGATTTGACTGAAGCGTTTGCGAAGCTCCAGGGCAATGGCATCGGACCGCAATTCTTTGCCATGCCGGTCATGAAACGGCTTGAGGATGATGAAGCCGCCGCCGTAATTCGAGCTGATGGCGTTGAGGATGAACGACTGGCCACTGACATCGAGAATGTGCCCGACGCCGGGCGTTTCCATCGCGATTTTTTCGATTTGCTTCATGACCGCGTCGGTGCGCTCAAGCGAAGCGGCGTCGGCAAGCTGCACATCGAGCAGTAAATAGCCTTTGTCTTGATTCGGAATGAAGCCCGTGGGAATGCGCGTGAAGCCAAAGCCGGTTAGCACGAGCAGCCCGCCATACACGAACAGGACGATGATGCTCGTGCGCAACATCCCCGTGACGACTACCCCATAGCCGGCCGTGATCCAGTCGAAAACCTTGTTGAAACCCCTGAAGGCGATTTTCAGGCTTTTGTTGACCGGCTGAGCTAGCGCGAAGCCAATGATCAGGCCGGGTACGAGCAAGGTCGCGCGCAGGGCCCAGTGGCGGAGAGACGTGGTCGATTCCGCTTCGGCCCCGTGCCCACCGGCAGGCATGCCTAGCCAGCCGCCCAAGAACCGCTCGCCGAGCCAGAGCGTCAAGAGGCCGGCGAGAATTGCGATGCCCCACCAGGGGAGCGCTTCGCGGTGGTCGTGGATGTTTTCGCCAGGGACGGGATCGCGAAAGACGGATGTGGCCCGGGCCGGCGTCATCGTCATGGCGTTGATCGCGGAAATGACCATCGACGCGGCAATCGTTAACGCGAATTGCCGAAAGAACTGGCCGGTGATGCCGCCCAAAAAGGCGCTCGGCAAAAACACGGAGCTGAGCACGAGCGTGATGGCGATAATTGGCCCGGTGATTTCGTCCATCGCGTGGATGGTGGCGTCGCGAACCTTGTGCCCCATGCCGATCCAGCGCTCGATATTTTCGAGCACGACGATGGCATCATCGACGACGATGCCAATCGCCAACACCAGGCCGAACAGCGTGAGATTGTTGAGCGAGAAGCCCATCACCGCCATCACTGCGAACGTGCCGACGAGCGACACGCCCACGTCGATCATGGGCAGAACTAGGGCCTTCCAATCCTGCAAGAAGACCAGCACGACGATGGCCACGAGAATGACCGCGTCGCGTAAAGTTTTGAATACCTCTGCGACCGACTCGCGAATGAACGGCGTCGTGTCGTAGTCAATTCGGTACTTCAAGCCGGGTGGGAAGCGTTTTTCCAGCTCGCGCATGCGGGCCTTCACTCGATCCGCTGTGTCCAGAGCGTTACTGCCCGGCAGTTGCCACACCGCGAGGCTGGCCGCGGGTTGCCCATCGACGCGGCAGCTTGTGTTCATATTTTTCGCACCAAGTTCCACGCGGGCTACGTCTTTCAGCCTTGTGAGCTGCCCGCTGGCACCGGTTTTGATGACGATTTCCTCGAATTGCTCGGGTTCGGAGAGGCGGCCGAGCGTCGTCATGGTGAGCTGAAAATCGAGCCCCGGCGGCACTGGCGGCTGACCGACCTGCCCCGCCGCGACCTGCACGTTTTGCTCTTGCAATGCCTTGACCACGTCGCCGGCCGTCAGGTCGCGCGAGGCCAGTTGATCGGGATTGAGCCAAACCCGCATGCTGTAGTCTTGCTGGCCGAGAATGGTGACATCGCCAACTCCCTCCAGCCGAGCCAGCTCGTCGCGAACCTGAATCGTGGCGTAATTGCTGATGTAAAGCTGATCGAACGCGGGCTTGTTGGTTTCCGCGTCGTTCTCTGCGAACAAAGCCACGGCGAGCAAAATGCTGGGGGACTTCTTTTTCGTGGTTACGCCGGTTTGCTGGACGATATCAGGTAAGAGGGGCATGGCCTGGGCCACGCGGTTCTGCACGAGCACTTGGGCCATGTTCAAATCGGTGCCAAGTGCAAATGTGACCGTGAGCGTATAGCTGCCGTCGCTGGCCGATTGCGACGCCATGTATAGCGCGTTTTCTACGCCGACAACCTGCTGCTCGATGGGCGCGGCGACGGTGTCTTGCACGACTTGCGCGCTAGCGCCGGGATAGACGCACGTCACCTGCACCGTCGGCGGAGCAACCTCGGGATACTGCGCGATCGGCAAAATGTAGTTGCAGATCACGCCGGCCAAAACAATGACGATCGACAGCACCCAGGCGAAGATCGGCCGGTCAATAAAAAAGCGAGCCAGCACGGATGCTCCCTGTTGTTAACGCTCGATGACATGTTGAGTTTTTTGCGTGGGCGAGGCGGGGCCGGCCTCTGCCGGTTTTGATAGTGGGTCAGCCAATGGCGGCTTGAATTGAGTGACGGCTGACGGGTCCACCGTGTCTTCGATCTTGCCCTGGATGGGCTGAACGGCCTCGTTGGGCCGAACCAAGAGCCCGCCGCTGATGACGACCTTATCGCTCGGTTCCAATCCCTTCTTCACCACGCGGAGCCGGCCTTGTTTGCGTCCCAGCACCACATTACGCCGCTGGGCGGTGTTTTTTTGATCGACGACATACACGAATTTGTCGCTTTGATCGGTGTTGATAGCCCGCTCGGGAACCAGCAGAGCCGGATAGGCTTGTTCCGCCGCGATATGCAGGCGAACGAACAAGCCGGGCGTCAGAGCTCGTTTTTCATTGGCAAAAACGGCGCGAACCTGGATCGTGCCGGTCGTGGGATCCACGCTGTTCGACGCAAAATCAATCGTGCCCGCTTCGGGATAGGTCGTGCCGTCGGCCAGCGTGATCGTTGACACAATATGCCGCTGGCTGACGTGCTGGGCTTCCATCTTGCCGTCCCCCGAGACGCGCCGCTCGGTGTAGCGAAGAAACGCCAGTTCGTCGGGATTGAAATAGACAAACATCGGGTCCATCGACACGATCTTCGTTAATACATTGGCACCCGGTCCCGACTGCACCATGTTTCCGCGTGTGATGAATGTTCGGTCGATCCGGCCACCGATCTCGGCATAGATCTTGGTGAACTCCAAGTTAAGGCGGTTGGTCTCCGTGTCGGCCTCGGCCGATTGGCGCGCGGCCAGGGACTCACTTTCCGCAGCGACATTTTGCTCGAACTCCTCGCGGCTGACGGAATTGCTGGCCAAAAGCCGCTCGCTGCGAACGCGCACCGATTTGGCATAGTTGTACTTTGCGTCGTAGAGCTTGATGCGAGCCTCCGCCTGGTTGTATTCGGCCTGGTAGGTGCGGGGGTCGATCAGAAACAGCGGCTGCCCTTTTTCGACGTAGTCGCCGTCCTGAAAATAAATCTCTTGCAGGTAGCCGCTGACGCGGGCGCGGACCTCGACGGTTTGGGCGGCTTCTGTGCGGCCCGTGTAGTCATCGACATCGCGGATTTCGGCGGAGATCGGCGAGGCAACGGTGACTTTGGGAGCGGGCTGTTCGATGGCGGCGTGCGGCGTCTGATTGCAGCCGCAGCAAGTGAGATGGGCCGCCAAGATGAAAAGCAACCGCCGATTGGTCGGCAACCGGAAGGGATAAGGGAAAAGAATCATGCGGCAGATTCCGCGGGGGCGACTGGGTGTTGTTCAGGGAGAAACAGTATAGCGTTCGTTTGCGGCGGCGTTGAGTGATTGTTGTTGGCGTGCCTGAAGCGCTAGAATGGCGCGGTCACAGGTGTCACTTATTTGATCGCTTGTATCCGATGTTGTTATTCGTCAGGACCGTTAGCACATGCGAACATATACCCTCATTTGGGCTTTTCTGTTGCTTTCGCCGGCTGTGGGCTGGCCTCAAGACGCCGGACAGCGGTCAGCGATCGTCGGTACAGCTCTTCATCGCATCGATGCCAAAACGCCGGAAGGGTTAATGAAGCTGCTCCAGTACACAGGGGAGCCGCTGCCTTTGGTGAGCGGGCATCGTGGCGGCGCGGCGGTGGGGTTTCCGGAGAATTGTATTGCTACGTTTGAGCATACGCTGCAAAACACGTTTGCAATGCTTGAGGTTGACCCGCGCTTCACCAAGGACGGGACGATCGTGATCCATCATGATCCGCGGCTGGAGCGGACCACTAACGGTAAGGGGTTGTTGACCGATCACACGCTGGCGGAACTAAAGCAATTGCGGCTGAAGGATCTGGCTGGCAATGTAACCGAGCACCAGATTCCCACACTCGATGAAGCGCTCGACTGGGCCCGCGGCAAGGCGATTTTGGTTCTTGACCAGAAGGACGTGCCGGTGGCGGCGCGGGTTAAAAAAGTCGAGGAGCATCGAGCGGAGGGGTTTGCCCTGTTGATGGTGTATAGCTTTCAAGAGGCGAAAGCCTGCTTTGCGTTGAATCCGAACATCATGATGGAGGTGATGGTTCCGAATTTGGCGAAAGTGAAGGAATTCGACCAGCTTGGTGTGCCGTGGAAAAACGTGATTGCGTTCGTCGGGCATGTAGTACCCGATGATCCTGCACTGTACGAAGCCATTCATGCCCGCGGCGCTTGCTGCATGATTGGCACGTCGCGGAATCTCGATAAGCAGGTGAGTAGTAAGCAAGTCGCGGATATCAAGGAGTTGGAGGCGGGCTACCGTACGTTCCTCAAACGGGGCGCGGATGTGTTTGAGACCGATATACCGGCACAACTGGGGCCGATGATGTATGCCAAAGCCGTTGCGCCTGCTGCGAAGCAGGATTTCTTTCATGCGGGGGCCAATTCAGCCAAGGCCGATTTGATCGTCCCCTCGCCAAAATTGCCTGAAACATTGCCCTGGAAACTTGAGCAACTATCTCAGCCGCCAACGCTGGAATGGGTGGATGCGAAATCGCCGGTTCGATCGCTGTTGTATGCGGGGGAGCTTTATGCTGGCAAACCGACGCGCGTGTTTGCTTATTATGCGACGCCTGGAACGCTGGCTGGCGATGTTTCCAAGGATAAGAACCTGCCGGCGATGGTGCTGATTCATGGCGGCGGCGGAACGGCGTTTCGCGATTGGGCCGAGCTCTGGGCCAAGCGGGGCTATGCGGCCATCGCGATGGATTTGGCCGGCAGTCGCCCGATCGAGGGCAAAAATGCCCATCAGCGCGAGAACCGCGAACGCTTGCCCGATGGCGGACCCGATCAAGGGAACGAAACCAAATTCGATGCGATCAATAAGCCTGTATCCGAGCAGTGGTCGTATCACGCGGTGGCGTCGGCTATTAGGGCTCATTCGTTGATTCGTAGCTTTACTGAAATTGATGCCAACCGAACAGCCGTAACCGGCATTAGCTGGGGCGGATATCTGACCTGCATCGTCGCGGGTGTCGATTCGCGCTTCAAAGCCACGGTTCCGGTCTATGGCTGTGGCTTTCTTAACGACAACAGCGTGTGGCTCCCGCAGTTTGGTCGCATGACGCCCGAGAACCGCGAGCGGTGGGTGCGGCTGTGGGATCCTTCGCGGTATTTGCCGGCGGTGACGATGCCGATCTTGTTTATCAACGGCACAAATGACAACGCCTATCCGCTCGACAGCTATTTGAAGAGCTTCGACGCGGTGCCTGGTAAAAAGCAGATTCGCGTCACGATCAACATGCCGCACGGCCATCCGCCGGGCTGGGCACCGCAAGAAATCGGCCTCTTTATCGATCAGCATCTGCGTGGGGGAGAGGCATTGCCGGTTGTTCGCGAACCCAAAGTCGGTGATGGCAAGGTTCGCGTTACATTCGAGAGCGCAGTAAAGGTGCGCGAGGCGGCGCTCCACTCAACCAGCGACACCACGGCAATTAACAAACGCAATTGGCAGACGGCGGCTGCAAAGATCGACGGCAACACGATTGTGGCGGACGCACCGCCAGCGGATGCGACCGCGTGGTTCATCACCGTGACCGACGAGCGGGGTGCGATTGTGAGCAGTCGAGTGGTGTTTTCGGCGAAGTGAACGGTGGACGGTCCCCCTCGCTTGCGCTTTTTGAAGTTGCGCTATTCCTGACGCTAGCGTGGAAACTGGTGTTGCCAAGAAAGTGAGCTCTACCCCATGACTGGATCATTGGATTCTCACCGGTCACAGGAAGAGCTCACGATGATTATCGTCTCTGAATCGGC
>JANNTN010000081.1:0-7408 GCA_031394445.1 Anatilimnocola sp. | reverse complement strand
GTCCCCCAGCCCCAAGTACGCGTCCGGGGATCGAATCTCCTTTTTGTCGCCTGCTAATCCCTCGTACAGTGACTTGGCTTTTTCTAATTCGGCATTTGCTTCTGCCTCGGCCGCACCACCGCTCTTCATGCGCAAGGCCTTTTGGAATGCCGATTGTGCGGCCGTCAGCACGACTTCTTCATCCTTGGGCGCCATTTCCACAGCCCTGGCAAGGTCTTCTTCGGCACCTCTCAATTCATGCCGAGTCCGATAGTGATAGCGAGCCAAATACACTTTCGGATTGTCACGGCTGTTGTCCACAAGCGAATTTAGACATTCTTCCGCTCGCGATTTCCGCTCTTCAAGGCTCAGCTTGGGATAGTCCGCGGCGACCACTTTCGCATGATCCTGATACAACTTCGCTGTGATGTCGGCCAACAGGGGGTCGGTCGGATTGAGTCGCAGAGCATTTTCCACCGTTGATAGCAGTCGCAGTTCTTCCAACTTCGCAGTGGCCAGGGTTCCGTTCTCCCATTGGGCAACCACCGCTAACGCCACGGTTCGCGAGGCGGACGAATCATCTGCCTTTAGCTCTAGAACGTGCCGCGCCTCCCGCTCCGCCTCCAGGAATCGTCCGGTTTCCAGTAATAATCTGGCCAATGCCGATCGAAGTTCGATTTCGTGATCTCGGCCCGTTTCCGCTGCCAACGCCCGATAGTGCAATTCCACGGCGCGGGTCATTTGGGAGGGATTTGATCTGTTTGCCCCTTTCGCAAAGTCGGTCGCGAGGCGCCCGCGAACTTTTACGTCCTCCGGATGAACGCGCAAATACCGATCGCAATAGGCGGCGGCTTCCTGCCATTTCTCATCGGCTTCGCGAGTCTCGGCAATGCGCAACAATCCATTCGCCAGCCGGCTTAGTTGCCAGCTATGCAAGAAGCGGAAAGCCCCAACCGCCACGATCGCCGTCACCAGCGAAACGGCAAGCAGCTTCCAGTTAATAGTTCTCTGACTCACGATAAATAAGAATACGCGTAGCGAAGCAACATTTAGCTCTTTAAGACGCGTTGATCGACAACGTCGGCGCCCACGGCGGCCTGATCAAAGTAGTAGCTGCCATACCGATAGGCATATTGACGCGAGGGCACGCCATTCAGAACAGCGCCCGCTGTGTTTACTCCCGCGCCTTGCAGTCGGGCGTAGGCGTCTTGAACTTGGCCCACGCGGCTGAAATCTCGCCGCACGCACAAAATCGTTGCGTCCGCGGCCCGGGCCATCACCAGGGCCTCACTCGCGGCCAGAACGGGCGGAGTATCAATAATGATGTGCCGGTATTTCTCACGCAGCTTTAGAATCATTGCGGCAAATTTGCCATTACCCACGATGCGATGCGGGCTAATCTCACACTCGCCTGCGGGTAACAAATGCAATTGATCGCTGAAGCTGTCATTAATCGCGTCCTCGACCGAAACGCTAGCATCGAGGATTTCCACAACGCCTGGACCGCGATCGATGCCAAAGATTCGGTGGATATCAGGAGATCGCAAGTCGCCGTCCACAAGCAGTGTCGGCTCACCGGTGGAAGTGGCCATGCTGATAGCCAATTGAGCCGCCAAACTAGTCTTGCCCTCGCGACTGATCGCGCTGGCCACCGCCAACACCTTCATGTCGTGCAGCGAATTTACCAAGCTGAGATATGTCCGCAGTCCGTCAATGCTCTCTTCAAAAAGTTGCAGCTCCCAGTGTCTGCCATTTTTCTGGTTGGAATTGCGCTTCAATTTGCGGGGCAGGCTAGTCACCTCGCCTACCACGGTAATCTTCCCGCCATGCTCGAGTTGATCCCGCGTCGTTACGCGGCGAAACAGCAATTCGACTCCCACGGCCAACCCAAATGGGAGTAGAAACGCCGCGATCGCGGCCATCCCCATCTTCTTGAACGGCAACGCCACGTCTGGCCGCACCGGAATCGAAGCCTCCTTGAACATTTCCACTCGATCGGGTGCCCGTTGCTCCAGCCGCATCATGTCGATCTTGGCTTTGATGGCTTCGTATAGCTTGTACGAGCTTTCGTACTCCGTTCGCAACATTTCCTCATCAAAGCTTTTTTCGCGAAATTCTTTCTGGCTGGTGATCTGGGTGGTGAGCCGCTCTTGGATAACGGTCTGCATCAGCTTATTGGCCGACAACTCCTGTCGCCGCCGGGCCAAGTCGGAATCCAGCTTATTTGCCAGGATTTTTGCCAGCTCTTCCTTCAACTTGGGCCGTTGCTGCTCCTGAACTTTCGCCAATCTCTCCTGGGCCTTGCTGATGTCTTTTTCAATCTGCATCAGGGCAGTATTCTTGTCTGGGTTGGCCACGCGCTCGCGATACTCAGACAATTTACGCTCGTGCATCGCGACTTCCATGAGCTGGCGCTCAACATCGGGGTGCTTCTGCACCATCTGCTCGAGTTCCCAGGGAGTTGGTTCGGCAGTAGTCCCAATCGCTAGCTCGCTCTCGAGGTATTTGATCTGCACTTCGAGCGTCAATTGCTCCATCTGAATCTTAAGCAATTGACTTTGCAGTTCAGCATTCGGATTGTGCAGTTGCAAATTGTTCTCGGTCGGCTTCACCGCGAATGGATCGATTCCCGAGGTCGTCATCGCCAGGTCACGCCAACGTTTTCGCAGGTCTTCGACTTTGGCCTGTTGAGTGGTCAATTGATCTTCCAGCAAGCGAATGAGAGCGCTCGTCCGAAAGGTGGCGTCCCGCTGCTGGTGGGCGAAATAAGATTTCGCAAGCTCATTTGCTACGAGCGCCGCCTGCTTCGGAACCGTGCTTGAAAACTCGATCACGAAGAAGTCTGATCGCGACAGCGATCGAATTTTCACCTTTCGAATAATCGCTTGCGACAGATCGGGTTCCCTGGCAATCTCTGGCGTCGCGGCTACCGCAGGCTTGCTCGCCACGGGATCGACAATTGGCGGACTTTTGATCAATTCGGTCTGATTAGCGATAAATCGAACGGAATCATTTTGGCCTTGCTCCCTCAGCAAGTTCTCTTGATTAGCCTTGATGATTAGCCACGCGGAAGCGGTGTAGGTCGGCGGTGTGATGAAATAAACAACTGTCCCCGCAATCGCAGAAAGAACCACCGCCGCCGGCACCGCCGCTTTCCACCAACAACGCAGCGCCACCAGGACGGTTTGTAAGTTGAAGGGGGGCGCGGTCGCCTCTGCCGGCACAGAAGAAGGCGAATTGGAGTTGGGCTTTGCGTCCACGGGATTCTTCTGCTATCGAGGTTTGAGTCTAAACGGCTGCCCGGCGAACGATCGAATCAATCTCGACCGTCTCTTCTTCCACGATCAGGTGCTTCAGATACCACAGCAACAGGCCGAACACCGCCGCCGCGAACAGAATCATTCCCCAGCCGGCGGAATCATGAGCCATCCTGCGTATCGATTCGCTCTTGGTGTACTCGTAGATCAACCCAGTCACCACGATCCGCGCCGAATTTGAGACAATCGCGATCGGAATCGCGGCGAGTGCCAGCATCAGTTTTTCCCACCACGGCCGGGCAATCACGGTGATGAAGGCATACGTCAGCGCCAGCACGCTCATGAATAGTCGCAGCCCCGAACAGGCTTGCGCCACTTCGAGCTTCTCCTCCCCAAGCAAAATCACGTTTCCTTCATTGAACGCTGACTGTCCCAAAATTTGGAGTGCCGTCGTGCTGATCTTTGTGGCAATCCTTTGCAGTGGTGCGCTCAACTCCCCTTCGAACCGAAATGGCAGCGGCACCATGAATATCAAAAAGCCGATCGAAGGTAGCGACCAACGCAATAGCGGCCAGCCGCCAAGCGCTGCGGCCACCGCCGCCGCCCACGGAACGATCGACCAACCGTCCATGAACGTGAAAAAAAACCTGTCGCCCAAAAAACGCAGCCCCAGGCTCATCGACAATAAAAACACGGCTAATAAGGGACTACTACGGCCAAGCCCGGGAAAGCTTGCCCGCCGCAGCCACAAGAACCACACCGCCAGCGGCACGACCAAAAATCCATGTGAGTAATCCGGCTCGCGGTCCCAAGTCCGAACGAGCTGCATCAACGTCGGCCAATAAGACACCACCCCGGCCAAGACGAACAACGTCGTAAGCCCCACGCTCGTTTTGAGGGAAAAACTCGGCTGATCAACCAGCGAAGTCGCGGGCGCAGTCGCTTTCCCGGCTGCCTGCTTAGAAACCTCTCGATTTCCCTTCTTGCCCGCACCCTTCTGCCGGTGATTGGAAACGCTCAATTTCGGTTCGGCTCGCGACATGTCGTTATTCGGAATCCGACTCAGAAATGTACTGTTCCAGCTTTTTGCGGATGCGATGCCGCAGTTGCCAATTGTTTTCAATTGAATAGTTCTGTTCGGCCGCTTCGCGTTCGGCCGGTGCCGCGACCAGCACATCCATAAAGTACGCCTGCTCGGCCTGCGATAAAGTCACTAAAAACTCGTCGTCCGATGCCAGCTGAGTCGTCTCCAACCGCGATTCGTCAGTGATATCCGGTCTCGATGCCAATTGCTCGCGGCTCCTTCGCCGCCGTTCCGACCGGAACAGGACCCGGGTTTCGTTCTTTGCAACAATCGACAAATAGGTCGAAAGCCGGCACCCTCGCGAAACATCGAACCTGGCCAGCAGCTCAAAACCATTCTTGATAAGTGCATACCATACCCGTGCCGCAATCTCCTCCACGACGTTAATGTCTTGCCCGGCTCGATTGAGATAGCGGCGAATCGAAACCAACAGCGAATCGTGAAACTCTCGATAAATCTCCGACCAGGCCGAAACATCTCCTGACAAACACCGGTCAATCAGCAATCCATCGCGAAGAACCAGCGCGCTCTTCCGCCTGCTGTTCACTGAAATGCCAGCACCGTTGACGGATGAAACAGTCAGTGTCTGCGATCCATTCGAATCGATCTTCTCCTGCTCATTGACCTTCACTCGCCCAAGTTTCTTGGGGGTCGGCACCGTCGCGTGCCCGCAGAGCCCGTTCAATTTCGCCGCTTTCCCATTCTGCTTGACAACAACGAGCTTGCCATTCCGATGCTTGCCATTCACAGCCGTGCCGTTGTGCGCCTTGCCATTTAGCGCCGCGCGCGTTCCATTCCGGCTTCTTAAAACAGGCTTGCTCACAACCAAATCGAATTAACAAGCAGCGTGAGAGACGCTGCACCGGATTTCATCGAGATTTTTTCGTGTCAAAAACTGCCTGTACCAGCGCCGAAATGATTGTGGCAGAACATCGCCAGCCACGATCTACACCAAACCGACTCGCGACGCGTCGAAACCAAAGAAAACCCAACCATCGCTTTAAGCAAGCGCGGACTTCGTCCCCGTGGGTTACATCAAATCTTTCATTTTTACCAGCGATTTGCCAGTGCTTAGGATGGGCCTAACCACTAACTACAGCGCCCGATTCATCGGCCCGTTGTCTGCCTCGCGATCATGGATCACAAAGCCTCTCCAAGCACCAAAAGCATCAGACGTAGCCAACACAATAACCGGCCAGACGGATATTGCAATGATTTGGAGGGAAAATTTTTGCCAACTTCCATGACCCCGCTGGCGTCACCTCCGCGACACCCTGACTGCTGATTGCAACCATAAGCATCGCTAATCGAGCGATGGAAAAATCCCTGCAATTTCCATAATTGGACCTGTTTCGTGAGTACATCCCAGCGACGCGAAAAGTTCACTGCTACTGCAGTCCCGGTGCTCGACTCGGCATGTGCCCAAATCAACCTCTCATCCAATCTCAAATATAATATGCAATTAAAAATATAGCATTTGAATGTAAGTTCCTTCATTCCAGCGGTTTACGCTTAGGTGAGGACGGTAATACCTCAGCCCCGCTACGTTTAGGAACGGACGAGAAAATGGCTCGAAAATCAGTATTCTTCGCCTCGGTTGCCGCCCTCTTGGGCACAGTCCTCGGCGCATCAGTCGCCCCGGCGGCGATTACCTACGATGATTGGTTCGCTTCAATCGGCAGTGGCACGATTCAATACCCCAACCATACCACCAGTCCCTACCAAGTAACGCTGAATTGGGGCGCGGGCACCTATGGGCATGCTGGCGGCGGAGGCGAGTTCCTCGTCAAAACGGCTGGCGGCGACCTCATCACCTACTTGGCCAACAACATAACGCGTAATTTCACGACGTTTTGTCTCGAACAAGGCGAGCACATTTCTCTCGCCTCCCTCTACGACATCTCCGTCGATCAAGTCGCCTATTATGGCACCAATATCAAACAAGCCGTCGCTTTGGGATCTGGCGACCCCTTGGACGCCTCGACTGCGGTCCTCTACGGTGCCTACTTCGACGGCTCGCTATCGAGTCGAGTCGGCGGATTTTCGTACAACGCCAACATTTCCGCCAATGCCCTCCAGAGGGCAATTTGGTCGATTGAAGACAGCCTGGCATTGGGTATCACAGTTACTGATCTTTTGGCAAAGGACCTCATAAACTACGCCAACGCGCTCGTAAGTAGCGTGGATCGCCAATATCAATATTATGTTGACCATGTCCGCGTAATGAACCTCTGGAGCCCCAGTGCCGCGGACAGTCCAGTTGCCGTATCAAAAGCCGCCCAAAGCCAGCTCATGTGGTTCAACACCCCCACCCCAGCCTTGCTCCCCCACACCCCCGAACCCGCCTCCCTCGCCATCTGGGCCCTCGGCCTAGCCGCCACCGCCGCCTACCACCGCCGCAGGCGGTCATGTCATGCCAAGGGCCTGGGGCCGGGAAAGTGAACTTCACCAGGCATTCTGCTTACCGGCCACCGCGCCTACGTACTGTGTACTTTGTACCGAGTATTCGATTCCCATTTTCCAGATTCTGCCAGCGTAATTTCACCCTCTTGTACACTGAACTCCGCAGGCCGAAACCGTAAACCCATTATTTGAAACGACTTACAGACATCGCGACCCTCTCCAACTGCCACGCAGGTCAAATCCCCCAATTTACCGTCAAAAATATTTCCAACATTTTCTACCCCCACTGTCAGGAAGCCCGCCGTCGTGGATCATAGCTCATAGAAAGTAATTCCGCCTGCACCGCAGGCGATCGTTAGACATGTTTCAAGCGTCCAAACAAAACGGATTTTTCAGCCTGGCCCTCCTGGCCACTCTAGTACAGGCGCACGGCCGCCACCCCTAGGCGCGGGTATTGGAACCACACGACCGCGGCGATGGACAGCTCCTAGCTGGGGGCGACGGACGGTTCCGGATGAGCTGGACGGCGGCTGCCTGTTCCCGCAGGCCTCGGAGCCCCCCCTCGGGCGGATGATCGGCCGTGAGGCTGGCCTATCTGACGCCCCAGGCCGAGCCTGACCGTATCGGGGCGTGGATTGCTGACCACAACCTGTTGCAATCTCCGCCGATCCGGATCGACCGGTTC
>JANNTN010000065.1:0-7171 GCA_031394445.1 Anatilimnocola sp. | reverse complement strand
CCTGTCCGATGAGCAGCGGCTTATCGAACACGGTGCCGGCGTCCCCTTGGTCTTTCATCCAAGCGGCGACCTTGGCCCGCATTTCGGTTAGGCGGGAGTCATGTTGCGGTTCCTCCGCCAGATTTTTCAGCTCGTGCGGATCATTCGCAATGTCGTACAGCTCCTCGCGTGGCCGCTGCTTGTAGCGGTGAACGATTTCCGCGGCTCGTGGATCGTTTTTTGCCGCGGATTCCCACGACCGAAAGTAATCGACGCTGTCGCGCCCCGCGGCGCGGTTGATGTGCGTCGCGTATTGAAATTCGGGATGCAAATTGAGGATGTACTTCCATTTGTCCGTTCGCAGGCACCGCATCGGATAGACATTGAACTCGCGGTCACCGCTGTGCGTGGCATAAATCTCGTCGCGGGCCGATTGCTTTTCGCCGCGCAGCACCGCCGCGAACGACCGGCCGTCGATTTCTTTCGGAGCAGCACCGCCGCCTAAATCGACTAGCGTCGGCAAAATGTCAATCCAACTCACCATGGCCTCGGTCTTCACCCCCGCTTTGATGCCCGGCCCCTTGGCTAACAGCGGCACGCGCATTCCCGCGTCGTACAGGTTCCACTTGCCAAACGGCAACTGCGCGCCGTGATCGCTCGTGAATAGGACGAACGTATTTTTCGGGTCGAGCTGCTGTTCAACCACGTTCAGCACCTGACCCAGGTCGTCATCGGCTTTCGTGACTGCCTCGTAGTAATTCGTACGCGATTGGCGATACACCGGCGTGTCGAAATGCTCGGGCGGCACCTTGATCTTGGCCGGGTCGTAGCTGCTTTTCTCCGGCCACGGCACATGCGGCCAGTTTGTGCCCACGAACAACGCCAACGGCTTCTCCGACTTCCGCTCTTTCAAAAAATTGACCGCCTGACCGATGCCTTCGTATCGCTGATAGCCTTCGCCGGCCACCGTATCAAATCCGTATTCCGGACCGTGGCCGTAATGAGCCACTTTGCCAAACGACGCCACTTCGTAACCTAACTCCTGCAAATACTTGGGCAGTTTTTTGAGCTCTACCTTCGGCCGCGTATGGTTTGCCTCCGCGCCATTCCGAGCCGGCATCAGCCCCGTCAACAGCGCCGCCCGGCTCGGCGCACACGACGGCGAAGCCACAAATGCCTGCGTGAACTTCAGCCCCTCATTCGCCAGCCGCTGCATATTCGGCGTTCGCACATCGGTCGAGCCGTAGGGCGTGGTATCCAACGTCCCCAAATCGTCGCAGATGAACACGACCAGATTCGGCTTCTCTGCGGCGAACGTAGAAACAACTCCAAATATTGAAATTGCAAAACAAGCGAGCAAACTCGCCAAAAATCGCTTAGCAGTCACGCCTGAATCTCCTTGAATTAATCCAAACCTACCCAATCCCCACCCCATTCCACCTTACAAAAGCCTCCAACGCATAAAACTCGGGGAGGCCGGCTTTGTTGTAGTCCGCCGCCGTGCCCGTGTTGCGGTCTTCGGCACGCTGCCAGAATTCCCGTGGGTCGCTGCCGGGGAAGAGCGCTTCATCCTTCTGGCTCTGGTGCATAAAAATCGCCTTGCGCTTTTTCATGATGTCGCCCGGCGAGAGTGGCACGGCAATTTCAATCTCGTGCAGCGCGTATTCCTGCCAGGCCCCGCGATAGAGCAGCACTTCCGGCCGGCCGTCGTGTTCCGCTTCGTATTCATGCACTGCCCGAAAGATCGCTTGAGCACAAACGCGGTGCGTGCCATGAGGGTCCGATAAATCGCCGGCCACATACACCTGCTCTGGCCGAACTTTCTCCAGCAACTCGCGGATGATTTCCACATCCTCGTCGGAAATCGGCTTCTTCGCGATCGTGCCCGTGCGATAGAACGGCAAATCGAGAAAGTGCAAATGCTCTTCCCGACAGCCGACCTTGAACGCCCCCGCCTTGGCCTCGCCCCAACGGATCAGTCCTTTAATTTTCTGCACGGCTTCAATGTCGGGATCGCCGGGGTGTTTTTGGGCGAGGGACTGGAACACCGTCCCCTCGACAAGTTTGCTGCGCTCCTGATCGATGCCGAAGAGTCGATTGAATTCGGTCGCCAGATACGCCACGCGGATGGCATCGTGATCGAAAACGGCGATATTGCCGCTCGTCATGTACGCGATACGCACCTCATGCCCATCATCGACCAGCCGGATCAACGTGCCCCCCATGCTGATCACGTCGTCATCGGGGTGCGGGCTGAAGCAAATCACCCGTCGCTTCTCTTTGCCCGCCGGATGATAGGTGATCGTCCCCATCAACTGCTGAAAGACCTGATGCCCCACCTTCTGCGCCGGACCATGATGCCGCAACAGTTGGTGCAAGTTGTAATTGCGAAAATCCTCGTCGGTCAGCTTCAATAGCGCCTTGCCCGTCTGCTCGCACAGCCACAACGTCGCCCGCTTGATGAGCGACTCGGTCCACTCGACGCCACTTGTGGCCCACGGCGTTTGGCTCGACGTGAGCTGGCTCCCCGCCGACGCATCGACCAGCACCGTCGCATCCGCATGTTCCTGCAAATACGACGCGGGCACGCGGGGCGAAACCGGCCCCTCCGCAACCTCGCGAATGATCTTGGCCTTACCTTCACCGAGCGCCAACAAAATAACCTTCCGCGCATCGAAAATGGTGCCTAGCCCCATCGTGATCGCCTGCGTCGGCACGTTCCATTCGCCGAAGAAATCGCTCGCCAGCGCCCGCCGCGTCACCGGATCGAGCGTACACAGTCGGGTTCGCCCCGTAGTGCCCGGAAACGGCTCATTGCTGCCGATGTGCCCGTTGGAGCCAATGCCCAGCAGCAGCACATCGATCCCGCCGGCTCGCTCGATTTGTGCCTCGAACGCTCGACAATGTTCCTCCACCTGAGCCAGTGGCACCATGCCGTCGGGAATGAACACCTGCTCGGCCGGAATGTTCACCTGCCCGAGCAACTGTTCCTGCATCCAGCGGCGATGGCTCTGTAACTGTTCTGGCCCCACGCCGTAAAACTCATTGAGCACGAACGCGGCCGTTTGCGAAAAATCGAGTCCCTCTTCGCGATGCAGCCGCACCAGTTCTCGATAGACGCCCACCGGCGAGCTCCCCGTCGGCATTCCCAGCACCGCCTGCTGCCCTTTGGCATTCCGGTCGCGGATGATCCCCGCCACAACTTGCGCAACGTGCCGGGCTAGGTCTTCATTGGACTCAAAAATCAACGTGGTTATTTGCGTGCCGAGCGCACGAATCGGCTTGGCTGTAATTGACGTGGCCGTGGTCGGCGCGGCGGTCGTTGGCGACGATGACAAGTTCGGAGTTCCCCAGGCGAGATAAGAGGCAACCAGAACTCGCAGTATGCCATAGACTCGCCAGCCGCGCCAATTCGCTGTCGATCGATCGCCGAAATCAACACCGTCGCATTTTCGACGATCAGACTACCCCAATCACCGCACGTTCGATTGTTTCGCAATTTCAATCCTTGCCGGCAGCGCTGCCAACCAACGCAAAATTCGCCCACAAACGTCTGCTTCCGGTGGTACCTCTCCGGCAACCACGAATTGGTCGGCCTCCAGGGCCGCCTGCAAACGGCTGAGGTAGCTCTGCATCGTGGTCAGCAGCGCCTCAGCCTCCTCGTGGGTCAGCTCCTGGCGAATCAGGGCGACTTCCTGCGCCGTCCGCTCCTTGGTGAGTGCGATCAGACAGCCCTTCTCAACCTTGTGAATGCGCCCGCCCACAAACGCCCGCCGCAATTGCAGGGCCGTGTTGAATTGAAAGACGGGATCAGCGCCGAAGAACAAGCTCACGCTGCCATCGCGGCGAAATCCGCAAACGATCGGCTCGGCAAAGCCAGGTATCGACAGTTCCACTCGCTCGACCAAGGCTGTCGCCTCGCGCAGCAAATCTTCGCGATAGCTTTCCTGCCGGGCCATCGGCCAGTTCCTAGTGTTAAAAATTTACTATTTGAGATTTCGTGGAAAACCCCGGTTGTAAATTCTATTCTCTAGGTCCACTGCTGTACGTCCAGCGTCAGGTTGGCCCGCTCTTCTTGCGTGATGGTCGCGATGTCGCACTTGGAGGCGAAATACGCATTGACCACGTCCGCGTCCCACTGCTGAGCAGATCCGCGCTTCAACAACTCTTCCACCTTCTCCACCGGCATCCCTTTGCGATACGGCCGGTCGCTGCTCATCGCGTCAAACGCATCGGCCACCGCCAGAATCCGCGCGATCAGCGGAATCTGCTCGCCAGCCAGCTTGAACGGATAACCCTTGCCATCCCATTGCTCGTGGTGGTGCAGCACGGCCGGCAGAACATCCGCCAATTGGTGCAAATCGGCCAAAATGCGATAACCCAATTCAGGATGCTGCTTGATGTGATCGAATTCTTCTTTCGTCAACGCGCCGGGCTTTCGCAACACGGAGTCATCGATCCCAATCTTGCCAATGTCGTGCAGGAGGCCCGCCATGTAGATCGTGTGCAGCATCTTCGCGTCGCAGCCCAGCTCCTTCGCCAGCCGCACGCCGATGCGCGCCACGCGGTCGCTGTGACCGCAGGTGTACGGGTCTTTGGCGTCGATCGCGCTAGTCAGGGCCCGGACCACGCTGGCGAGAAACTCCGCCTGCTGCCGATACAAATCGCGGTTGCTGCTGTGAATGCCCAGGATCGCGGCAATGGAATTGACCAGGCTCGCCTCGACGGTGCCAAACTCGCCGCCGCTGGTGTGGTTGAACACCGCCAACCAACCCAACAATCGGTTCCCCTCAGCCATCGGCACAACGATCAGCTCGCGCACCTGCGGCAGCGGCCAGTCGAGGTCTTCGGTAACCACTCGGTTCGCCACCAACGGCCCGCAACCCACTTCCAGGTTCAGGCTCTCGATCAATCGTGTGAATTCCGTGTTATCGACCGGGCAATCGTCCGTGGCATACAGCACACTTTTCGTCCGTGCCTTGTAAGTGATCTGCCCCTCTTTGGCCACCGGCAACAGTTGAATCGCCACCGATCGCGCCGGCAAACAATCCATCAGCCAATTGAGCACCATCGAGCTCAAGTCCTCTTCGTCACTATTGATCCGCAAATTCTGCGTAACGCTGTGCAGCAGGCAAATCTCTTCGTAGGTCGAAGCCAAATTATCCGACAGCTTATCGACCTCGCGCTCCAGCTCGCGGGTTCGCGTTTCGGCCTTGATCTGGGCCTGTACGGTCACCGCCAGGCGCAACAGCGCCTCCGGCGGCCAAATCGTTTGCCGCGTGATCCAAGCCAGGGCCTTGGCCTGATCCAGGCCAAGCATCGTGGCCGCCCCGTTGAGAAATTCGTTTCGCCCCACCGGACGAACCACAAACGACGCCGTCGCCACGATCTGCCGCCCTTGCAGGTTCGTCAGCGGAATCGCCAACAGCAGCACGCTATCCTCATCCGCAATGAACTGCGGCTCAGAGCCGTGTACCGCCCGGGCCAACTGGCCGCGAAACAAATCGTTGCTCCCCGGCTGTTGCACCGAGGCATACATCAACTCGCCGTTTTCTCCGTCCCACAGCGAGAACGCAGTGCCAAAAGCGCGGCGCAGCGCCGCCGCGCAAAATGCAAAGTTCGGCCCGTTGTCCACCGAAGCGGGTTGCGGAGCCACAAATTTCTGAATTTCAGCGGTCGCCGGCATAGTCGGCTCACTTAGCTAGTCGAGAGACAGGAATCGTTTGCGTTCGTACAACACTAGGTCGCTGAAACACCCCACGACGGGTGGTGAAACAGTCTGCGGCAAATCGCACAAACATTTCGGTGAAAAACTGCTTTCCAGCGCGATGGCAGCGGTCGTGAGGATTATGCCGATTACAGATGTGTTTGTTGCCCGCGCGACCCACCTCTCGCGGCGCTAATGCAATCTCGCGGCTTAACGTCCCGATAGAGATAGTGTGCCGGTGCGCAGACACCGACTGGCGCGAGAGCCACTAGGCAGGAACGAGAGCCCCAGGCAGGCACAAGCGAACAGCTTGTGCGGGCAGCGAGACGAAATGCTGGCAGCAGTCATTCAAAACTGGCCGATATTTTTATTTGCCACAATCACGCTCACGTTGATGATTGTGGCGATTGTATCGCTGCGCGACGGCCCGCCCCCATACGAGCGCCGCGGCATGCTCCTCTCGCCGGCGGAAATCAACTTTCTCCGCACGCTGCAAATCGCTGCCCGCGAAGATTGGTTGATTTTCTCAATGGTCCGCCTGGCCGACATCATCAAGGTCCGCGCCAGAACGCGGAAATTCCAATCGTGGAACAGCCGCCTACAGGGAAAGCACCTCGATTTTGTGTTGTGCGATGTTGAAACGCTGGACGTAAAGCTGGCGATCGAACTGGAAGACGCCAGTTCGGCGGTAGGACGCGGCAGCCGCGATCGCTTCGTGAACAACGCCCTGGCCGCCGCCGGCGTGCCCCTGCTCCGCGTCAAGATTCAGGACAAATACGAGACGGCAGTCCTGCGCAAGGATTTGGAAGACGCCATCGGCATCACCCGCAAGAAAAAGCGGGCCTAAACTAATGGAATAGGTGTCAATCTCCACCAATGAATTGACGCTTCCCGCCCTCGCAAGCCATGATGCCACAATAGACGGATCGCCCGACACGCAGGATTTTGCCCC
Source organism: Anatilimnocola sp. (assembly GCA_031394445.1). GTDB lineage: Bacteria > Planctomycetota > Planctomycetia > Pirellulales > Pirellulaceae > CAYLLN01. Next base: position 533 of record JANNTN010000065.1, on the reverse strand, counting down.
GTGCTTCTATTTACGGTCGCTAACGAGCGGCAACGCAAACAGTACCAGCATCGCGAAGGGGCCATTGAATTTGGCCGCTTGCAGCAGGGGGTGTGCGCGCGAATCGTCGTCGAAGACCCCTACACCTCCCGCGATCAGGCCCGCATCGAAGAGGTTTCCGGCGGCCAGATAAGAATCCACAACCTGGGCTCGGCCATCACGCTTCCCGATGGCACGCAGCTCCCCGCCGGCAACACGCGGCAATTCGTCCCCCCCATCCGCATTATCTTCGGCCGCACCACGCTCGATATCGGCCTCATCCCGAACGAAGACGCCGACGGCATGCGGTCGAGCCTGCATACGCTCAGCAAGCCGCTCGCTTCCGATAGCGCCAACATCAAGCCCGGCAGCGGCAGCAAGCTCGCCAGCGGCAACAAGCTCGGCCGTGTTCCTTCGGCCGACATGCTCACGCAGTGGTTCGAAACGCTGCTCACCGTGCAGCGCGCCGCCGCTGGCAGCAGCGCTTTCTACGACGAAACGGCCCGCGCAGTAGT
>JANNTN010000664.1:0-4201 GCA_031394445.1 Anatilimnocola sp. | reverse complement strand
CATCAGGAAGCGAATGATTTGAGGATATGCGAGGAACGAGCCGCCGTTGGGATGGTCTGTGCTCATGACGACGCGCCAGGGGTCTTTTACCAGTAGATACCATTCCAAACCAATGGCCCATTGCAGCGAATGCACAAGCGATTTGTTGCGATACTTGATCGGCGTGATCCCGCATCCCGATTCCATTTCCGTGTCGCTGCTAAACCACTTGCCACCGTAGACCTTCGATAGAAAATATCCCAACGGCCCGTCGCCGGTCATGCTGGTCGTTTTTCCGAACAGCACCTGACCGACATCGACCGTCAGATTTTTGTTGGCGTTTACATACTCCGCGAGCGGAGCCACTTTGCTGTTGAACGTGTTTTCGTCGGCATCGCCGCCGCCGTAGCTGTGAAACTGAATATGCGTCATGTGGCCGCGATGGCCTTCGAGCGACCGCATCGTTTCCAGCGTCGTCGTCCAGTTGCCGGGCATGCCGAGGTTGTTGCAATGCACATGCACCGAATGCGGCAGCTTGAGTTCATCGACGGCGCGGGCGGTGAATTGAATGATTTGCCGCGGCGTGACGCCAAAATGCTCGACGGTTTCGTCGATCTCGCGAATGTTGCCCGCTTGCTGCTGCTTCCAAACTTCCACGCCGCCGGGATTCACAATTTTTGCCGCATACGCCTTCGCCGAGCCAAGGATCCAGGCGATGAAATGCTTGAGCCGCTCCGGCTCCTCGTTGCGGATGGCATTCATCAGATAGTGATTGTTGCCCAGGAGGATGTAAAAGCCCTTATCGATGCAGGGCGTATCGGCAAATTCCTCGTGGGTATGCCGCGCAGCCAACGGCGGCACAGCGGCGTCGAAAGCGGTGGTGTAGCCGAGGCCGGCATACTTATAACCCGTGGCAAACGTGCTCGGCACGCTCCCCATCGTGCCGCTGTGCATGACCGAGGTGCGATGGATCTTCTCGCCGTTACGTTTTTCCTCCGGACGCATCTTGCGGGCCGCATTGACCTTCGGCCCGGCGATATGGCAATGCATATCGATGCCGCCCGGCATGATGACCAGGCCAGCGGCGTTGAGCGTGCGCGACGGTTTTGCGTTTGGATCGCTCGGCGGCTCGACGATTTTATCGCCTTCGATCCAGATGTCTTTGACCTGGCCGTCGATGCCGTTAGCCGGGTCATAAACGTAGCCGCCGGTGATGAGGAAGTAGTCGGGCACAGGGAAGTCGGAGGTCAGAAGTCAGAAGTTCAGAAGTCAGAGACAATCATGGATGGCCGGAAGGAAAGCAGCAAGGCGGGTGACCTAGCAGTAGTGAAATGACTTACGTGCCGGATATGATGCTGCCATGAATGAGAACCCTTATGAATCGCCGAAAACGCTGGTGGCGGAGAGAACCAGCGATCGTGGGCGGCCAGCGCCGGGTGTTCGGCTGCGGTATTTGGTGCTGGGAATGCTGGTGCTGTTGTCGGTGGTGACGTATTTGGATCGGATTTGCATTGGAGTAGCAGCGAGCGACATCCAGAAGGATTTACAGATATCGGATGAGGCATGGGGCTGGGTATTGGGGGCGTTTTTACTGGCGTATGGACTGTTTGAGATTCCCAGCGGTGCCTTGGGCGATCGGATTGGCCAACGGAAAGTGCTGACGCGGATTGTGCTGTGGTGGTCGGCATTCACAGCAATCACGCCGCTGGCGCGAAACTTTTACGCGATGGTCGTCACCCGCTTTTTGTTTGGCGCGGGGGAGGCGGGGGCCTATCCCAACGCGTCGGGGTGCATCAGTCGGTGGTTCCCGGCTGGTGAACGGGCTCGGGCCCAGGGGTTGGTGTGGGGGGCGAGCCGGCTGGGCGGAGCGCTGACGCCGCTGATTGTCGTACCACTGAAGCAAACCATCGGCTGGGAAAGCTGCTTTTGGTTGTTCGCAGCGTTGGGCCTCGTTTGGGCCGGCGTTTGGGCGGTGTGGTTTCGAGACGATCCGGCGAAACATCCGGCGATGACAGATCAAGAACTGGTAGAAATTGGTCCGCCACGTCGGGAAGTCCACGCGGAAGTTCCGTGGGGCCTGTTGTTCACGCGGCCACAACTGTGGCTCATCGTGGGCATGTATTGGTTTTACGTGTTTGGGTTCATCGTATTCTTTTATTGGATTCCGAAATTCCTGACACAGGGCCGTGGAATGACACAAGGAGAAATGGCTTGGACTATCGGGCTGATGTATGCAGCAGGCGTGGTGGGGAACATGTTGGGAGGCTGGTCGAGCGATTGGCTGAGCCGGAAATATGGTCTGCGAATCGGCCGCAGCGCGATTGGATTCGCGAGCCTGTTTTTGTGCGGCGTGCTGATGTTTACCGCGGCCTTAACGCCGGGAAAGCTGGCGACAGCCGTTCAATTGATTGCGGCGTTCGGCATTGGCGATGCGATGTTGCCGTGTGCCTGGGCGATATGTCTGGATGTGGGGCACCAATATTCAGGAGCCGTGAGTGGTGCCATGAATACAGCGGGGCAGGCAGCGGGCTACATCTGCACGGTTTTATTCGGTTACCTAGTCGCACAATTTGGCTACGATCGGCCGCTGATGTTTCTGGCACCGAGTCTATTGATTGGGGCCGTGCTGTTCGCGTGCATCGACCCCACGCGGCCGCTGATCGAAGAAGTCACGGAACCTGGGCAATGAGCATCGTGCGGCTGGTGAATTGGCAGCCCACGATGTAGTTGATGCCGGCGGAACCGTCGCAGCGCGTGAAGTGAGCGACGCGGGCCGTCAAATAGATGTGTGGCGGCTTGGTGCCGAGTACGACGACGAGTGATGTTGACGAAGGCATTGATGCCGCGAGATACGAAAAGCCATCTTCCGAGATGTCATGGCACTGCATCTCGGCAAATGCCGTGGTGGGCGGCAGGCCGCTGGAGCTACACGGGGCGATCAGTTGGACGTGCGGAAAGGGACTGCGTTGTTTACGGCGGCGGTCAGTCGGGGGTGACGCCGTGGACGGCAACGACACGACACTCAGCTCGCCAGCGCCGGCCAGCGACGGATTGGATTTCGCAGTGAATTGCTGTGTTCGATCGAGGCCGGCCGCAAGGATCGATTGCACGCTAGAGTGAATGTCTTCGATCAATGCGCACGACCAGGAAATTATCCGTTCTTCGCCCCGATTGGAGATCACGGGTGTATCGAACGTGAACGTGGCGCGACCTGCTCGCCGATCGGTTGTGATTAATTTCGCTGTTGAACTCAGTAAATTCACGGCCTCTGCGCGATCGAGTTCTGGACAGTCGAATGCGATGCGGTCGGCATTAATCAGGGCAATCGTCGTGGGGCCGGGTGTTTCGCTACACGTTTGCCACCAGCGGGCTAGTATCCGCGCGAGTTGATCGCGGACCTTGTTTTTTTCCGTAACTGACCAATCGTTGTGGCTGAAATTCACTGACTTGGCGTGGTGCAAGTTCCGCCGAATGTTGGCCAAACAGCTAGTCAGCCGCTGCATCACTTCGCGAAACTCCGTGGCGATCGTGTTCAGCGATTGGACCGTGACTGGAAGGATTTTCTCGGTTGCCAACTCGCCGAGTTGACGTTCGTCGGCCAGCAGGCGAGTAGTTTCGGTGTCGAACTCAGACCGCATCTGCAGGATTGATGCGCCGAAGCGTCCTTGGGGATGATGCCTAACCGCGATTCGTTCCAAGATTGTTTTTAGCTGCTGCAAGCAGCCGGCAATCGCCTCGCGCAGACCACGACGAATGCGATCCATTGAATCCCAATCGGCGTCGCCGAGCACGATCTCTTGGCCGAGGCCCAGTGAATGGAGCGCGCGTTGGCAGTTACTGAAAACCGCGTCGATTTCGCGGAGCGACAACTCCAAGAGGCCCTGGGCATCGGGCAGGCCGCAAGCCGCCAGCGAATATGACCGCGATCCCGGCATTACAGGCGTCGTCGGGAGATGGCCAACCACAGTCAACATCAGCACACTCGTCGCACCATTGTCAATTGGCAGGTGACATCGACCCCTCTATCGAAGTACCTTTTCCACAACAGATCGTAATTCGGCTGTGGCCAGTTGAAATGTGTTGAGTGATTGCCGCAAATGGGGGATAGATAAGTTTGTTTTGGTTCAGCCTGAACAGGACGACCGGCCAGAGTGGGTTATGAAGGAATGAACGCTGGATCACGCGATCCAATGCGTTGATTTTACGGGATGAGTTGTGGGTT
>JANNTN010000015.1:0-2396 GCA_031394445.1 Anatilimnocola sp. | reverse complement strand
GCTTAATCAGCTTCCCATCCGCGGCATCAAATAGCCGCACATCCCCGTCGAATCCGCCTGCGGCCAGCGTTTTGCCATCGGGACTGAAATCGACCGTATAAATCCCGCCTTCCGGCAGTTCAGCTTTCCAAACCACCGCTCCGTCAGCCGCGTTATACACCCGCACTTCACCGACACCATCGCTGGAGCTTCCCGCGGCGATGCGGCTGCCGTCATTGTTATAAGCAACCCCAAACACCCGCCCCGGCAACGCTTCAAATTCCCGCAGCAAATTCGCGTTGTCGCCGATCTTTCGCGCCTCCGTCCGCACCATCTTAAAGACCTTCGGTGCCCCATCCGACCCGCCACACAGCAGCTCATCTTTCGTCGGATGCCGCTCCACCGCGATCAACCCGCCTTTGAGAGCGCCCGGCGTGATGCTCGTGATATTATCGATAAACCGCTCGGTCTTCACCTCGATCAGCTTCATCGACATATCGCGACTCACCGTGATCAAGTGATCGCTATTCACCGAAAACGTCGTATCCAGAACCCAGTCGTTGTGCGCTCCGCTGAACAGCACCTGCTTGCCCGTTTCTGGATCGAACGCCCGAATCGTATTATCGGGGCAACCCACGGCCACCATCTTGCCGTTCGGCGACCAGCTCGCACCATAGATCGTGTCGAAGCCCACCATCACGGACAGCTTCATCTTGCGCTCTTCAACATCCCAAATCTGCAACTCGCCAAACCGCCCCGGCGATCCGCCCGTCACCGCCAGCTTCTTTCCGTCTGGCGAAAACCTCGCCGATTCAATCCGCTCCGATTGACCCACCAGCCGCGCCACCAGTTCCGAACCATCCGCCTTGTGCAGCAGCACTTCGTGATAGCCGCCTACCGCCAATAGATCACCCTTCGGCGAATACTCAATCGATTTCAGCACCGGCGGAGCCAGATAAATCGGCGGATGCTCCGCGTCATATTGCGCCCGGTTGCTCGCCGGCGTGTCGTCCTTCGCTCCCTGCTCAATCCATTTGCGAATCGTCGCAATCTGAGCATCCGTCAGCGGGGCCGCCTCCTTAGGCATGTCCGCCTTTCCACCGTGAGGAGTAACCTGCTCGATCAAATAGCTCTTGTCGGGATGCCCGGGCACAACCGCCGCCGAACCGCTTTCGCCACCCTTCAAGAGCGCGGCAAATTCGGTCATCTCATATTCCCCGCCCCGTTTCGCCGGCTGATGGCAACCGGTGCAGTTCTTCTGCCGCAGAATCGGCAACACATCCTTGAAGTAACTCACCTCTCCCGGCGTCGCCGCCGGCTCAATGGCACCAACCACAGCGGCGAGGGCCAACTGCACCCCAATTGCGATCACAGATGCAGAACGCATCATCGAATCCTAAAAAAGCACGAGTAGAACTTAGCCCTGCCGTAAAACGACAGCGCCAAGGACCACATGGGCGGGAGGGCAAAGGTGGGATTTGCAACAATCGTCATGCTTTCCAGCCAAGCGACCGTAGCAGCTCTGAATATAGCCGGGACGCCATCACGACGCAAACGAATCGCCCACTTTCCCCACTGCCCTATCTACTTATCTATCCACAGCTTGCGTCAACAGTTCTTTCGGGAAACTCGTAGTCGAATTCGTGAGAATTCGCTGGCCTCAGCCCAAGTCACCCTCCCCCCAGAATGGCAGTAAGTCATTCCCCGCTCCTTCCTACCCTTGTATGCATTCATCCAAAAAAATCCGTGTCATCCGCGTTCATCCGCGGCCACTCTCTCATCTCTCTTTCGTGTATTTCGTGTCATTCGTGGTTTCTTCCTCGTAGCCGAATTCGTGTGAATTCGCTGCCTCAAGTGCGAGTCACCCTCACCCAGAATGGCAGTAACCCCTAGCCCCCTCTCACTGACCTATCTCCGTATCCCAAGCCCCGCCCCTACAACACTTTACGCATCCAGTGCCAGCATTGGCGCGCAACTTGCCTTATCAACGCCACCGTGTGCAACTGCGCCGTTTTGGCAGTCGTGATTTCACAGACTGTCCCTCCTGCGGTCGTAAGCACAAATTTGCACGTGTCCCACCTACTACTGGACCAATCCTAACCGTCCGGTTGTTAACCAACCTGCCAATTTTGACCGCGAGCACGAGCGAGGTAGCTCTTTCGCGATTTTAGACCTACTTACCTTTTTTCGCTTCGGAGGAACGCGACGTATGGCGACCATGACCAAAGAAAAAGAGAAATCGTCGAAGAAGACCCAATTGAGGCTGCAACCCCTGGGCGACCGTGTGGTCGTTCGCCGGGAAGAAGGCGAGTCGCGGACCGCCGGCGGCATCGTGCTGCCCGACAGCGCCAAGGAAAAGCCCTCGCGTGGCGTCATCGAAGCTGTCGGCAACGGCAAGCTGCTCGACGACGGCAGCC
>JANNTN010000913.1:0-10773 GCA_031394445.1 Anatilimnocola sp. | reverse complement strand
ACTCTGGCCGGTCGTCCTGTTCAGGCTGAACCAAAACAAAAGTCCTACGAACACCAAGCCGTTGAATCGACAACTTCCGTCGAATTGATCGAGCAGACTGCGAGCCTGGGGCGCGCCGGCTGGGAAATGGCCAGCGTCGTTTACGACCAGCAAACACAGAAGTACGTCGCTTTCCTGAAGAAAAAAAATACGGCACGGCAAGCATCACGGCGACGAAGGCCGCGATTAGGCAAACGCATATCCAAATCGCGCATAAAAATGCGCGTCGGGAACTACAACTGCGAGGGAGTCGAATTCGACCTCAGCCGATTTGGTGTAGTTGCCTGTGTTGCAGACACCACTTGCCACCAACTTCGAACGTGCGGCAAATATCGGGACGGAATTCGTAATAGCGGCAGCGGCCCTCGGCCTTATCCAGCCACGCACACGGGCAGTTGATCGCCCCCTGACTATGCAGATACGTGCTACGGGCCTCGGCCGGTGCGGCCAGCAATCGCTGCTGGTCGGCTAGCGAGTCATCGCCACCGATAGGACTAGGCACTCCGCTGTCCATTTCGAGTAAAAACGGCGGACAACCGATGCTCTCGCAACAAGCGCTGCAACCATCGCAATCGTGAATCGTGTCTGGCTGCACGGGATAAATCTTGCCGCTATTGAAACTGAAGTTTCTCTGTTGCGGGCATTAGCATAACCTCAAACGCAGGAGAACACTGACGATAGCCGCTTTGCCGACGACTGACCGCCGTTTAGACTTGATTGTGTGCGGGTGTAGAACACTCACACAACACACCGCGCTGGTGAAGCACAAACACGCGATATTTTTAGCTATTATCGCATTTCGGGGCCGTAGCTCAATTGGTCAGAGCAGAGGACTCATAATCCTTTGGTTCCCAGTTCAAGTCTGGGCGGCCCTACTGATCGTAAGACTGGCATTGCTCGAATTAACCTGCGGCCGGCACAACTGAATTCGGGCATTGCCAAGTTATCCCGGCATGAGAATTCAGGCGTTGGGCAGTCGCAAGTTCAGGATATGACTCACGCGGCTCGTGCGGAGGAACACGTAATGGCCGTGGAACGAAAAATCCTGCGGAGCGTGACGGAAGACGCTAAAGGGCCCATATTTACCCTCGACAAAGATATTGCCACGGGTGTCTGGCTTTATAAGGGCTGAGTGCAGAGCAGCACCATCTTCAAAATAGACGGCGATATCTCCGGCGAGCGGATCGCTAACCTCAAAATAGCCGTGGTCGGCCAAAATTGCAGGCACATGCTCGACCTTGATTCCAAACCTTCCGCCTGTGAAAACCCAGCCGTGACAGTTGGACCCTAAATCGGGATCCTGCAGTCGAGTCAGTTTGGAAGCGTCCTGCTTGGAACCTGATAAATACTGTGCCTCCGACGTAAGAAACGCACTCTTACATTGCTCTCGATTATTGGGATCGAGGATTGAACCGGGCGGAAGTATGAAGGATGCCTCGTAGTGGAACAGCGGAATCCCACGTCCAGCGTTCGTTACCCCTTCAATCGTTAAAATGTCGGACGCGACAAAAATTCCAAACGGCCCATTCGAGGTTCCAATCGGGGTTAAGCCACTCTGCTCACCCGAATTCTCGAACACCGATCCACCAGCCTCTGCAAGCGTTTCCATCTGGCGGTTTAATTTCGTTCGGCAGTGGGGTACGATGATGAACCGCTGGGGGGCGAGTTCGTGGAAGTTAAATGTCCGAAATGTGCCACGCCAGTTCCCTATCTAGCTGAGCTGGCTGGCCGCGAAATCTTCTGTCTAGGTTGCGGCTGGCATTTTGTGGTGCCAGATCTCGGGCCACGGCCAGACGCCAGCAATCCGCTCTTTAAGGTGATTTCCGTCAAGAACAAACCGCCTGAAGGAGGGGGTTCTGATGCATCTGATGCTTAGAGGTCAACTCCATGCTAGCCGACTTCTGGCAATTCAAACCACGAAAAAGCGTGTTTGTTCCGCTTTTATGGAAAATATATTTCCAAATGAAGTAATATATTTTCCAGGCTTGAAAACATATTTTCTACAACCACAGTTGGTGAGAATAATCAGAACAGATCGCACCCAGACTGAAGGCTTTTAGCGATCAGCTTTTTACCAGGACAATCAACCAGACGCTGAATCTAAACGGACGACCAAGGCAGGCCGATCGAAATGATTTTGATTGTTAGTAGGGGTGCTTGATAATCTCGCCATCGGCTCGGTTACCCAGGCGGCGAAGCGTTTCAGGATCGGTGTTGCGGGCGAGAAACCGCGTCGAGCCGTCGCCGAAACCAAACATCGCGCCGTTGGGGTGCTGGCTGCCAAAGCCGCCTACGAAAAGCGTGCCGACCTTTTCTTTTTCCTCGCTGCGTGCTTGCCCCTGTGCTAGATAAGGCCGAGCGACTTCGATCAAACTAGTGTTCCGCAGCGTGTCTCGCGTCCCCGAGACCCAGCCCAACCCGTGCGCACTCGTCAGCGCTTCACCGATTAGAATCGTTTGGCTGCTGCCGTCGTAGATTTGCGAGTACTTGACCTTGCTATTGAGAAACAGCAAGCCGTGATTGTCCTTGTCGATCGGCGATTCGGCGTCGTGGTGGCTGCCGACATAACTGCTGCGGGCAACCGTGTTGATCTGGTTCGTGAACGGCGTCCCATCCGAAGGGCATTCCAGCAACTTGATGCGAACCGAGCGAATCTCTTTGTTCACATCGTCATACGCCCCCGCTGCTTGATCGAACTTGCGAAAAACGGCGTTCTGCTCCATATACGGTAGTATTTTTACGATCCAACCGACGTGATTCCCCTGCGGCTCGTTGCGAATCGGCCCATCAGGATTCGTGACGCCCGCCGGCAACGCCTCGTATTGAAACTCGTGGCTGTGCAATGCCAGATTGAGCTGCATGAGATTATTCGTGCAGGAAACGCGCCGCGCCGCTTCACGTGCTGCTTGCACCGCAGGCAATAGCAGCGCCACGAGAATACCGATGATAGCGATAACGACGAGCAACTCCACGAGCGTGAAGCCCCGCTGCTTGGGTCGTGAACGGAAGAAGAAAAAATACCGTGACATGGACTACTCCTAGCGCGTGGGCCTGGTGAAAGGGTCAAGAATGGTTTGCGAGCGGCGAATCGACGCCACATCACCGAGTGGATACTCAGCAACGACCAACAACTGACGTTTCTCGCCGCCGGTATCAGGGACAATTTCAATCGTGACTTCACCGGCAGCATTTCCGATAATCTGCTCGGCCGACATTCGCCACTTTTCGCCGCGATATTCGGCGCTATTTGATGCCAAGTTCACAGCGCGAGCGACGCCAGCCGCCAAAAGCAACTCACACTGACGCAGATCGCGCTGGACGTGCAGTTGGCGGCCCGCTTGCAGCGCCGCGAGCAACATGCAGCCGACCAGCGCCATGACGATACTCAGACAGACGAGTGCTGCAATCAGCACCCCCGCTCGGCGACGTTTGAACGAGGTTCGCGAAGCGTGATGGAACTTCATTTCGAACCTCCCCGGCCCAGTGCCGCCACGACTTGCAGGTCCACGGGTATTTCATCCGCAATTCGACTTGGCTCGTCTGAATTGTTTCTATTTCGATGACCTCGCGACGTAACCGACAGCACCACAAGCCGGCCCTCCTCTAAGTTGGCCTCCAATTCAAATTCCTGCCCGAACGCAAACTCTTCCCGAGCAATCGTGCGGCTGCCGTCGAGCTGAATCCTCTGAATCGTCGTTTCTTCGCGGCGATATTCGAGCGTGTTGCCATCGGCAAGTTGCAATCGTAGAAACGAGCCGTTGCCAAGCTGCGATTTATCCGTTGTGGCTTGTGTAGCCAGATGCACGTCTCGCCGCACGTCGTTACTCAGCCGCAGTGTGGTCCGTTCCACATCCGCCAGCCAGCGAGCTTTGGTCTGTGCATGCATGATGCGGTGGATCAGCCCAGTGCTCAGCGTCAAAATGACCGTCGCCGCCGACATGACGACCAACAGTTCCACGAGCGAGACGCCCGAGTGTCTGCGATTGATGCGCTGTTGCTTCATGGTTGCCCACCCCTTTCCGCCGTCGCCGCTACCTCAGCGCGGTCAGGAAAAATCCAACCCGTGAGCACCACCGGCGCAGCGGTCGGCTGCTCCCACGTCAGCGACAACGTGACCTGCCGCCCCTTATCTGCCGGACGCAGTTCCCTCTGCAATTTCGCTTCTGGCAGCCTTGCCGCGGCAAATTCCGAGAGCTGGAGCTGCTCCACTGCCTGCTCCACTTCCCCGCCTGGCAACGAAGTCAGCCGCTCCAACTGATTCGATACCTCATCTAGCGCCAGGCGGTATTCGCGTTGGCTATTCACCAAACGTCGATGCTTAACAAGCAGCGGCGCGGCAAACGCCAGCACGCTGCTGAGCAACGTGAAGGCCATTACGCACTCCAGCGAGCTCGCGCCCCCGCGGCGACTATTCCACAATTGGCTCATAACAATCCCTCGATCAATCGCACCAGCGGGGCAAAAATCGTGAGTGCCTGAAACAGCACGACGACGCCCAAAAAAAGAACCAGCAGTGGCAGCACCAGCTCGGCCGCGGCTGCCCACCGTCGTCTTGTGCGTCCTTGCTTAACCGCAGCCAGTTGCTCCAAAATCCACGAACGATTGCCGACCCGGTCAGCCGTTTTTAACAGGCGAGTCTCCGCCGCCGTAAGCAAATCGACGTCGCTCATGCTCTGCCACACGTCGGCTCCCTGCTCCACTTCATTGCGAACATAGAGCAGCTTGTGTCGCACGCTCGGTGCAAAGTGATAGCGGGCCAATGTCGAAAGTGCCCCGGGTATCGGCCGGCCCGCCGCCGTCGCAACTTGCAACTTGCGCAACACGTCGGCCGAATGCAGCTCGCGCAGCGAACGAAACCAGCGATCGAAAATCGAATGGCGGACAAACCGTCCCGTCCGCGTCGAAACCAAACACCAGCCGCACACTAGAAGCGCGATGGCAAACAGCCACCACAAGCTACCCAGAGTGTTTGCCGTCCAAATCGACCGGCTTAATGCCGCGGGTTGCTGCAAGCCAAATTCCTCCAGCATCTTTTGAAACACTGGCACGATCTTCAGATGAATGAAGGTGATCAAGTTGAACGCAACAAATAGCACGATCACAAAATAGATAAGATCGCCGCGAACTTGCCGGGCAGACCCGCCCGTTCCCGGCTCGCCGCGATCAAGCATCTGTCGAATCGCTGCCGTCCGCGTCCCCATCTGGGAATCGAACCGAATCGCCAGCAAATCCTCGTCAGCCAAAATGCCGCCAACCTCTTCGATGGCGTCTGGCAACGGCCGGCCGCTTTTGAGCAATCCAGCCAAGCGAAATAGCCTCTTTCGCTGCCAACCACGTTCGTCTTCAGCCCATTTTTCGACGAGCGGCGCAAGCGGCAAATTCTCCTCCGTCGCCACCGCAATCAGCCGTAGCAACGCATGCCGCTGCCCGCGACTCGCCGCCCGCGGCCACACCGCCGGCAGAGGTATTTCTCGGTCGGCCCAGCGTCGAAATGTAGGAAACAGTGATTCCATGATGGTGCGAAGCGTGTGATGCCTATGACAATCCTTGAATCAACGAGAGCAGCGGCAAAAACAAACCAATCACCACGGCACCGACGATAAATCCCACCAGCACGATCGCCAGCGGCTCGATCACTCCGCGCGTCCACGACAAAAGCAGCGCTGCTCGCTCGCCATGACAGCGGCTGAGCTCGCGCAACAACGTAATTCGTGATCGCGGCGGCATTTCGGCTTCCACGGCATGGAGCACGCTCGATGTGAGTATTCGACGGTTCGCGATGTTGCTAATGCCGCCACCATCGATTTCTCCAGCCGCCCGCCAGGACGCTCGTTTCAATCGTGGGCTCTCCGCGGCAGAGCCCGCCAATCGCAGCGCGCTGGCTGGTGCGAAATCGGCTTCGAGCAAATCTGCCAAGTACTGCGAAAACTGAGCTATCGCCGTGGAGCGGCCGAGCGGCTTGCCGAACCGATCGCTCAACCAATTCCGCAGCGCTTCCGGCACCCCCCACTCCACAAACTTCGTCAGCACATAGGCCCCAACCGCCACCGACGCGGCAATCACCACGAACCAGCCATCGACGATCCATTCCGCCACCACCAGCACCGCTTGAGTTAGCGCCGGCAACTTCAAGCCAAAATCTTCAAACAATCTGCGAAACACCGGGATCACGATGAAACTGAGAAACACCATCACCGCCGCCGTGGCGCTCAGCAGGAAGAGTGGATAAATGAGCGTTTGTCGCCACAACCGCGATAACTCAGCAGCCCGATTCGACTCCCGAACAAACACCTGAATCATCCGCCCGGGATCGTCCGACTTCGTCGCCGCCCCGAGCAGTGGAATCCAAAACGCCGGCAACCTTTGCAGCGCCGCCACGGCCTGGAGTGTGTCGCTCATGTCCAGAACGGTGATCAGCTCCAGCAATTGCCGCCGCGAGCGCGAGGGACTCATCTCGGCCGCGTAAGCACGCAGCGCCGGAGCCAACGACCTCGCCCGCTCGACAATTCGCGCCAAATGTCGATCCAACTCGGCTTGCTCCGCGGCCGTCACCATAAGCAGCGGCTTTGTCTCCGTTGCCTCGACCGCGTGTTTCGGCCAAGCCCCCTTATCCGCAGATGCCTTATCCGCCGTTGAATAGCCGATCGATTGCACAACCAGCCCGCTCGCCTCCAATTGACCGATGGCTTGCGCCACGCTCTCAGCCTCGATCTCGCCCGCGACGAGTTGCTCGTCGGCGTTCAGTGATTGATAGCGAAATTGTGGCATGACGACACCTCGACCGAACTTCAAGACGCCAGGGCACGCAGCATTTCGACGACCGGAACAAACAACGCCAGGCCATACAGCAGCGTTGCCCCGCCACCGATTACCACCGCCAGCACCAGCGGAGCGACAACCCGCAGGCGCTCCTGCCGGTGCTCGGCTTCGCGGCGATAGAGCTCGGCCGCCGTCTGCAAGGCACGCACGCGACCAATCGTGGCCTCTGAATGCAACAGCGACCACCGTAAAAACGGCGGAAAACTCGCCGCGAGTTGACTGTCGTCAATATTCGGCTGTCCCTGCTTCGTCTGTATCTCGACAAGGCGCGCGGCCAAGGCCCGCGTCGCATCGGCTAAGGGGGCAGCATTCCAAGCATCTGCCGCGATTCGCATCGCCTCGGCGAGCGGCATTCCGTTATGCATTAGTGCCGCCGTCGCTTCAGCAAAATTCGCGGCCCGTTCTAGCGATACCGTGCGCGACACGCCGCTAACCCAGGCCAGTGGTCCGGCACCAGCCCGCGATGTTCGGTTTTTCGATCGGCTCCGCGCCCATCCAGCCGCGATGATCAACCCCACGGGCAATGCCCCGGCCCAATACGGCAATGTTTCACGCAGTACTTGCAGCACTCGCAGCCCACGGCCGGACGGAACAGCTAAGCCAAGATGCGTAGCTTCCATCACCGGCAGAAAGTACAAGCAAAATCCGACCATTCCGACCAGCGCGACGCAGCACACGATCGCCGGATAAAACAATGCCAGCCAACCGGCGTACTGAGCACGATCGACTGTCCGGCCAAGCCGATTGGAGAGCGCCAGCCCCTGCGAAAAATCTCCGCTCGACAGTCCTAATTGCATCAAACAGCGGTAGCCCGGTGTGATGACCGCGTCGTCATTCGCGATCGCCGCCGACAGCGTCGAACCTTGGCTCACGCGGCGGGCCACCAGGGCATTAATTTTTTCCAGAGTCGTCGCGGTTGCTTGCTTATCGCGGCCCAGATCGACGTCGAGCGGAACGCCAGCCTCCACAGCCGCCGAGAGCTGCTCGTTCAGCGACATAAAATCGTCGAGCGTCGCTTTTTCCATGCGAACACGGCCGGGAAAGAGGTATTGGCACACGAGCGAAAGCTTCGCTCGTCACCAACACTGATGCGCGGGCCTCGAAGAATTGTCTAACAATGCCAAGCTTAGAGCCGCAAGAGCGAGGCCTGCCACCGGCGGATATCCGTGAACGACTCGACCGTCTCCCAACTTGGATCATGTCGTCGCGCGCTCGCTTCCGCTTCGAGCGAAACGGCCTCCATCGCGGGCGAGAACAGTTGGCTCGCGGCAGCGTTCGCCGGTTGCCGATAGGCCGAAATGACCATGACCATCAAAAAGACCGCCGCCGCCATGCGTGCCAGGTTGCGCTGCATCCGTCTTTCTTGCCGCTCCGTGCGGGCGAGTTCGAGTACGCGCGGACGCAGATCGTCCGACGGTCGCACGTAATTGCCGGCTGCCAACAGGAGCGATTCCAATTCGTCGGGCGGCTCATGGCCGTGCAATCGATCAATCACAAATCACCTCCCGCGGTGCTTGTTTCGCGACAGCCACTTGTGAAGGCGAATGTTTACTCAACCGCGAGGTCAATTTCGTCATGGCGTACTGATACCGGCTGGCGGCTGTGTTCGGCGAAATTGTTAGCACGTCGCCGATTTGAGAAAAGGTCAGCCCCTCCCAAATTTTTAGCACCACAACCTCAGCCTGCTCCTGCGGCAGCGACCGCATCGCCACCCACACCGCCCGGTGCGATTCTTCCCGCTCCGCCTCATCCACGAGACACTGCGTGACCAGATCGCCCAGGTTGCTGGTGGTGATCGAACGCTGCTTCCGCCGCGCGATCAGCAAAGCCTCGTTGCGAACCATCCGCAGCAGATAAGCCCACGGGCAATCGGCCCGGGTCAACGATTGCGGCTGTCCGGCGAGTCGCACAAGTGTCGTCTGCACGGCATCTTCCGCGTCGTGCTGATGCCGTGTGAGTGCCGTGGCAAACCGCACCAGCCGCTGGGCGGTTAAGTCAAACAACAGCCCGAGCGCACCGACGCCAACGGCCGAAAGTCGGTCGGTACATTCGCGAACTTGTCGGGAAAAATCGCTCTGGACTGGCATGTATGCTTATGATGCGCGGTCCGACCGGATTTGTCTAAGAAAAACCTCAGACTCGCGCAACTTCTCCCCGCCGTGCCGCCGGCGTCGGGAAACCCAGGCTTTTATCGACCAGGTTAATAAGTGGCCGCCCGGCAAAATACCGCCGCAGGTTCTCGCAAATCAGGTCCGTCGTCGCATCCGCCCGGCGAGCCGACTGAGCACCCACATGGGGCGTAATAATCACGTTCGGCATGTCCCACAGCGGGCTTTCAACCGCCAGCGGTTCGACTTCCGTCACATCCAAACCCGCGCCGCCCAAGTGGCCCGACTGCAAGGCCGCGGCCAAGTCCTTCTCCACGACAATTGGCCCCCTAGCCACATTGATGAGCAATGCACCACGCTTCATGCGGCTCAACTGCGGACCGGCGATCATCCCTTGCGTCTGCTCATTTAGCGGTGCACACAAAATGACAATGTCCGATTCCGCCAATAGTCGATCCAACTCGTCAGCCGGCCACAACGCATCCACACATCCCGGCTGTTCACTCGTGAAAATGTCCGTCGCGATAATTCGCGTATGAAACGGTCTAAGCACTTCCGCGATTCGCACACCGTTGCCACCAAGACCGACGATCCCCACCGTTTTGTACGTTAAATCGCCCGTCGGCCTACGAATGAACTCCCGTTTTTGCTGTGCCCGAAAAAAAGTCGGCAAGCCACGCAACAAGCCCAGCGTTAGTGCCAGCGTTTGCTCCGCCACCTGCTCGGCAAACAGGCCCGAGGCGCTCGTGACCACGATTTCCGAAGCGATTGTCTCCGGAACCAGGCAATGGTCGAGCCCAGCCGCGGAGGACTGCACCCACTTTAGCCGGCCAAGTTTTACGACTTCCGGCCACGGCACCGGCACTTTGGCGTGACCGCAGAAGATGTCCGCGTCCAGCAATTCTTGGGCGATCCGCTCCTGGCCGGCATTCACGACTTCATGTCCAGGCGCGGCAGAACGGATTTGCTCCAGATGACGGTTTTCGATGGGGTAACAAAGGACGATTCGCATGGAACAGAAGTTAGTCAGAATGCCTAGTAATTGTCAGTTTCCGTTGACAAAAGGTATTCCGCCCATTAGGGTTGCGACAAGAGGCTGGGGACGCACTTTTCACATGAGTACCGCATCGACTGACATCGCCCCGCCCCCCTCCGTCTCGGCTGCCGGCATCAGCCAAGCCGACGACCTGCTCAGCCGCTGCCAACGCCGCATTGGCTACAACTTTCGGGACATCGGCATCCTCCGATCCGCATTGACGCATGCCTCGGGGGCCGAGCACCGCCTCGCCTCCAACGAACGCCTGGAGTTCCTCGGCGATTCGATCCTCGGTTTTGTCGTTTGCGAGCTGCTCTTTCACCAGTTCCCGCAGTATTTGGAGGGGGAACTGACCAAGATCAAGTCCGTCGTCGTCAGCCGGCTGACGTGCGCCAAGATCAGCGAAGCCCTCGGCCTGCAAGAGTTTCTCATCCTCGGCAAAGGGATGACGACCACGCCGACGGTCCCCCCATCGGTCCTCGCTGATGTGTTCGAGTCGCTCATCGCGGCCGTTTACCTCGACGGCGGTCACGAAGCGGCCCGCTTCTTCATCAATACCTACCTCGGACCCGAGGTCGAATTGGCCGCCGCTGGCGAGGCCGGCGGCAACTACAAATCCCTGCTTCAGCAGTTCGCCCAACGCGAATTCGGCAGCACCCCCACCTACCACCTGCTCGACGAAAAAGGCCCCGACCACAGCAAGTGCTTCAAGATCGTCGCCCAAGTCGCCGGCCAACGCTATCAAGCCGCCTGGGGCCGCAACAAGAAGGA
>JANNTN010000901.1:0-3368 GCA_031394445.1 Anatilimnocola sp. | reverse complement strand
CCACGCGTTGCTGCTCGCCGACCGACATCGCCTTCGGTTTGTGGCCGGCGCGGGAAGCCAGGCCGACTCTCTCCAGCAACCGTTTCGCCCTGGCCGGATCTTTGCGACCCCGCGCGAAGGTCATCCCCAGCATCACGTTTTCGAGCGCAGAAAAAGCCGGCAGCAGATTGAACGTTTGAAACACGTAGCCCAGCTTGTCGGCCCGAATCAGATCGCGGGTGTGCTCTTGCTTGCCCGTGATCTCAATGCCGTCGAGCACCACGCGGGAGCCTTTATCGGGCCACGTGATGCCGGCGATGATGTGCAGCAGCGTGGTCTTCCCGCCGCCGCTCCGCCCGACCAACGCCAGTTGCTCTCCCTCTCCCACGGCGAACCGCGGAATATCGAGAATCGGCAAATCCTGGCCGTTGGGCTCTTTGTAGGTCTTGCGGACGTTTTCCAGCAGTAGCATCGCTCGATCCCAAAGCGGCCGTTCGCAGTTCGCAATACGCGGGTGGCACCGCGAAGGTTCTGTCGCCGTTCACCACGTAGCGGAATTCGCCCGAATTCCGATTCACGCTGAATTGGAAATCCGGCGAATTCCGCTACGGGAACAATGTAATCATTTGCTGCCGGCGTGGGGAACGCGGAGCATCCTTGCCTTGCGTCAGTGCAAAGTCAAAACTAAGGATATGTCGCACACCGTTCACATCTTCGATTACCTCGCATCTCCCAACGACCACCACCCGGCGGCCGTGTGCGTGTTCTTCGGCGACGAGCCGTTCCTCAAGCAACTCGGCCGCGAAACGCTGAGGCGGCAACTCCTGGGCGCGGCGGTGGAAGAAACGCCTGTTGCAACCTTCGTGGGAGATGAGGCCCGCTGGCGCGACGTGTCCGACGAACTCTCCACCGTATCGCTGTTCGGCGGCGGAGCGAAACGCATGGCAATCGTGCAAGATGCCGACAAGTTCGTCACGCAAAACCGCTCCGAGTTGGAGAGCTACGTCGCCAAGCCCAGCCGGGCCGGCACGCTGGTGCTGGAGGTGGATGCCTGGCCGGGCAACACGAAACTGTACAAGGCTGTCGATAAAGAGCATTTGCAGATCGATTGCCGTCCGCCCGAGGTGCAGAAGGGGCGGAACAAGGGGCCGGATGAGCCTCGCATCAAAGCCTGGCTGCAGGCCTGGGCCAAGTCGAAACATAACGTGGTTCTCGAGCCCCGAGCGGCGGCGCTGCTCGTGGAATTCACCGGCGCGGTGTTCGGCATGCTCGATCAGGATCTCGCGAAATTGGCGTTGTTCGTGCCGCCGGGAGGCAAAATCACGGCCGAAAAGGTGCAGGAAATCGTTGGCGGGTGGCGCGCAAAAACGGCTTGGGATATGATCGATGCCGCTTGCGACGGCGAAGCGGCCGATGCGCTGCTGCAACTCGAACGCGTGCTCCAGGCGGGCGACCACCCGATCGCGATTTTTGGGCAAATGTCGTGGTCGCTGCGGCGCTATAACGCGGCGATTCGCGCGTACGAGTCGTCGGAACGGCAGGGCAAACGGATCTCGATCAAGGACGCCTTGGAGCAGGCGGGATTCAAAGATTGGCCGCAGGGAACGCTGGCTGCGGCCGAGAATCGCATCAAGCAACTGGGCCGCGATCGCACGGGCAAGCTCTATCGCTGGCTGCTGGAAATCGATCTCTCGCTCAAAGGAAGCCACTCGCACGAAGACCGGGCGAGATTCGCCTTGGAGCACTTGTTTCTTAGAATGGCACAGAAGAAATGACGAAGGCCGAAGCACGAATGACGAAAGAATGACGAATTCCCAAATGCCGAAGGGAACGTTCATTCGACATTCGTCATTGGGATTTCCTTCGTCATTCTTGCTTCGTCCTTCGTCATTTCATCATCTCATGTCGAGCGAGACGGTCGAACTTGAGCCGAAACTAGCCTGCAAGATCTGCGGGAAGCCCTTCGATCCCGAAGAGGGGCAGGAAATCTGTGACGATTGCCAGTCGCGGCGGATGATGTTGTGGGTGGTCGGGCTGTTCCTGATCGCAATCTGCCTGGCTGGGCTGCCCTGGCTGGCATCGCGGCTGCGGACGCAGCGCCCCAAGCCCTGAGTGGTGCGAGTCTGGCAGCTTGAGCAGGCTGTGAGGCAATCGAGAAATCGGCGAACCTGTGGGGCCGATCCCGCCGATGATGGTCGTCTGCCCGAAGTTGATTGCCGCGGAAAGCCCACGTTTTCGCAGTTGTTTTCGGGCTGCAGCGGAATTCTTGGCAGAGCCCTTTTCAAGTCGGAAAGTGTTCTCTACATTACTCGACTCACTTGAGGGCAGCTTGGCTGACCGAGAGTGAGGCAAGTGGTGAAAACGGGCGGCGAAAAAAGTTTTCCACCCCGTTGACCGACGAAGATGGTCGGGTATCATTACGTGCTTCCCATAAATCGAACTAGCTTCGAGTAATGGGAATCTGAAGTTGATCTTTGACAATTTGGTAGTTGACCTCCGATTAATTCATCTTTCGAGATGAAGCAACGTGAGACCATGGATTTCGGGCTGTTGCCTAGCTTGACCGGCGAAGCGGCAGCCCTGGTTTGAACTCGGCTAATTGACAACCGGCGGAAGCAACGCAAGTTGTTTTCGTCGGTAAGAATATATCAATTGAAGGGTTTGATCCTGGCTCAGAATGAACGTTGGCGGCATGGATTAGGCATGCAAGTCGCGCGCGAAATGTAGCAATACATGGAGAGCGGCGAAAGGGAGAGGAATACGTGGGAACCTACCTTCGGGCCTGGAATAGCGGCGGGAAACTGCCGGTAATGCCAGATAACGTCTTCGGACCAAACGTGTAAACCGGCCCGAGGAGGCGACCGTGTCCTATCAGCTTGTTGGCGGGGTAACGGCCCACCAAGGCAAAGACGGGTATGGGGCGTGAGAGCGTGCCCCCACTCACTGGGACTGAGACACTGCCCAGACACCTACGGGTGGCTGCAGTCGAGAATCTTCGGCAATGGGCGCAAGCCTGACCGAGCGACGCCGCGTGCGGGATGAAGGCCTTCGGGTTGTAAACCGCTGTCGTAGGGGAGGAAGACGCCGTGAAGAACGGTGTTTGACCGATCCTAGGAGGAAGGGCCGGCTAATCTCGTGCCAGCAGCCGCGGTAATACGAGAGGCCCAAACATTATTCGGAATTACTGGGCTTAAAGAGTTCGTAGGCGGCGCGGAAAGTAGGGTGTGAAAGCCCTCGGCTTAACCGAGGAATTGCGCCCTAAACTTCCGTGCTTGAGGAAGCTAGAGGTGAGCGGAACTGATGGTGGAGCGGTGAAATGCGTTGATATCATCAGGAACACCGGTGGCGAAAGCGGCTTACTGGGTCTCTTCTGACGCTGAGGAACGAAA
>JANNTN010000876.1:0-2967 GCA_031394445.1 Anatilimnocola sp. | reverse complement strand
CCGGCACGCAGATCATGAATGCCGGCATCGAGCTGACGAAGCAGCTCAAACCCGGTGATGTGCCGACGCGGGCTAAGATCGGCCCCTGGCAAGGCGGCGCTTGGTCCTATGGCAGCGTTCCAGCGGAGGTTGATTAGAGCGAAGGAGCAAGCGTGATCCGATTCGCAGCGACGCAGTTTCTGGTCATCTGAGTTCCAGGAGCATCTTCGGCTGTACCGAGCTGAATTGAATTCGATTGCACCGCTGCGTCCAGCCGCCGACAATGGCGTCGACGAGCGTCTTCGCGCTCGGTCCGATGTACGAACAGAGAACGCAGGAGCAGTGCGATGACACTATGTCCGATCGCCCTTGTAGTCGGCTGTAAGAAATGTCCGGCCTTTTCAGTTTGCCCCTTGAAAGGTGTCATTGGCGATTATCGGAAGGAAGAAGAAACGTATATCAAGCAGCAATCGGACAACAAAAAGCAGAAGTAGTCGTCGAAGCGTTGCCAATAGCCGGCAGGTAATAGCGTTCGATGCTCGACATTTGCACTTCACCTGGGTAGCGTACTGGCGGTTGCCTGCCATCAATTGCTCGCTCATTCGCGGGTTCGCAGTTCCTCTTCAATCCATCCATCCGATGACAATAAAAATATCAACTCGCGGTTTCCGCCGCTTCGTTCCCCTGCTCGCGCTCGTTGGTGCGTTTTTCTTACCCGATTCCGGCCACGCTGCCGATGGTTGGGTTAATCTCTTCAACGGTCAAAATCTCGACGGGTGGGAGCAGCACAGCGGGAAGGCACTCTATCGCGTCGAGGACGGCTGTATCGTCGGCAAGACCGTGATCAATACGGACAACAGTTTCCTCTGCACCCAGAAGAAATACGGAGATTTCATTCTCGCGTTCGAGTTCAAGGTCGGACAGGAAATGAACTCCGGCGTGCAGTTTCGCAGCGAATTTTACACCGAGGAGACCGAGGCGACGATCAACGGCAAAAAGAAGAGGCGTTTCCCAGCCGATCGGGTCTTCGGCTACCAGTATGAGATCGATCCGTCGCCCCGCGCGTACACCGGTGGGGTTTACGACGAGGCACGCCGCGGCTGGCTCGCCGACCTCAAGGAAAACGCCGACGCGCAGAAGGCATTCCTGCAGGGTGAATGGAACAAGGCCCGCATCGAATGCCAGGGCGACCGCATCCAAACCTGGATCAACGGTGTCAAAGCTGTGGATTTCAAGGACAGCATGACCCTGCGCGGCCTTATCGCGCTGCAGATGCACCAGATCGGCGACGGCACCAAGAAGAAGCCCGGCGAGGAAATTCGGTGGCGCAACATCCTAATCAAGGAGCTGTGAAATCTCACCTGGCCGGGCACCACCAAGATCCAGTTTCCGCCGCAGCGTTCCAAAGGCAAACGCTTTGTCCGAATTCGGACACCCACGAGGATGTTCGCCACAGCGGCCGTGTTCATCCAGCTGCCATCTCCAATCGCCAGCCTTGCCGACCGTGAAAGCGTTCGATGCTCGACATTTGCCCTTGGGGTAGGTAGCGTAGGCGGTTTCCGATCGTCGATCGCCCGATCGCTAGCTGATCCGCCTCCATGTCCGACGTCACCCGCATCTTGTCGCAGATCGAAGAGGGTGATCCCCAGGCGGCGGAGAAGCTTCTGCCACTGGTCTATAATGAGTTGCGGAGGTTGGCAGCCGCCAAGCCGCTCTCATGTCCATATTGGATCAAGTGACAACTAAGGACGAATTCCGTGCTGTGTGTGATGGCCTGGCAAAGCGATGGGGGATTGAGTTCGTCTGCGATGACTTGAGCTTGTAGCGGCGTGATGTGTGGGCGCATGAAAAACCCCGCGAGGGCTAGGGGGGCTTGGCCATCACGGGGTCACAAGAGAGCACTGCGGCACTGGAAGCCGTAGTGCGGGCCGAAAGATAGCAAACGGCTGGCCGACAAGGCAACGGCAATTCTGCTGGCGGGGCTTTTTGGTTCGAGGTTAGAATTGTCGCTATGAAATCAAAAACGATAAATAACGCATATTGGACCGCGCGACACGATTTGGTTATTGAAATTGCATCGCCAGAAGTAGCCGCTGAGAAGCTGGGCCGGTCGGTTGAATCAGTGCTCGCCCGGCGATCAGAATTAGGATTTCCTGTAGCGCTATCGCGTCGTGAACGGCGAAAGCGACCACAAAAGAACTTGCCGCAATAGCCGCCAAGCAGGCAGGGATTGGACGGTGGCGGGTAGGATAGGGGCATGATTCGAGAAGTCCTATTGTCAGCACTCAGTAAGAGTTTTCGCGGTCGCGGAATGAAGATCGGAACTGCGCCAGTAATCGCGGTCTTTTCGGCAGCTCATCCGTCAGTTGGGGACGTGACCATTCGAGATGATGGCAACGAAGCCACGGTGAGCATCGGCATAATCACGGACCAACACTTCAACCCCCATGACTCAAGTCTAAGCGCCAACCAATTGGCTGCGTGGGTTACCGAAGAGGTCGTCGCATTTTTGGAACAACTGTTTGCAGATCGCATCCTTCTGCAAAAGGGGCGAACCACTAATTGGGGACGAATGCAACGGATTGGTGACGGTGAGGATATTCCAGCAATACGCGACGACTGTTTTGCATTCCTGTGGTCGGGGCCGCTTAATTGAAAAGCCATTCTCCGTAGCCCCGCGATTTGGCGGGCGGATATGATGAGGCGATACGTTACCGCCTCCGCAAGCTGCTGATCGCGGGCAATCCAGGCCAAATGCGGGCCGAACCCGCATTCTGAAAAGTCAATTGAATGGGTGTTCCACCCGCGAAATCGGCTTTGGGCTGTCACCGCGGGATGGCTAGTCGCGGTAGGCAGCCGATGCTGCGGCAATTTGACGGGCATTCGCCTTCGTTTTCGGTCGCTTCATTTCGCGAGTCACAATCCACGCCGCCATGCCTACCATTGGCAGGCCGACCACCAAGCGCGCCACTAGCTAGGCTTGTAAGT